>JAMDAA010000018.1 GCA_023484045.1 Patescibacteria group bacterium | reverse complement strand
ACGGGCGGTATGAATTGTTTCAGAAATATAATTTCCTGTACTGCTTTGTAGCACTTCGTAATCGGGAGAACGAAGTATTAATTTATTGAGATTTTTTTCAATTTTTCCCGAAAGACTAATTTTATCGCCCGTGTGAATGTTTTTTGCGAGATACGGTTGGTTAAACCAGATTATATCGATTTTCCCTGTTTCGTCTTTAATCCCTGCCTTTTGCAGAGTTTTAAAACGGCGCGTGTAGCTGTTTTTTATTTCATCAACTTCTCCTTGGATAGTAACGATTTCTCCCTCCTGAACTCTGGCGATTTTTGAGATTAACGAATAATCTTCGTATCTAAACGGGATGTGGTAAAGAAAATCTTCGAGTTTTGTAATTCCTAATTTTTCGAGCCTTTTCGCGTACATTTTATAAACTCTTCCGAGTTCCGAAATTCGTTTATTTAAATCCATAAGCTTTTAGCGAAGCAGTAAAAAATACGGGAGAAAAGAAGTTATTATTAAAGCAAGCGATGCGATTATGACGATTATCTTCCAAATCCATTTGTGTTTTCTAAAGAGGTCCACGAATGAATGATATCATATTTATTAATTTGTGTTCAAGTTTGTGCGTTGACCCCTCGGGTCGGAAGCTGAAATTAATTAACACTATTAGTGCCAAAAGGCGCGGCGGTTCGTAAAAACCATCGGAATCTTTAATCTATTTGCGGTATCGATCGACATTTTATCGTTTACCGACCCGCCCTGTTGAACAATTCCAGCGATTTGATATTTTGCCGCAAGTTTTATCGTGTCATCGAACGGAAAAAAACTGTCGCTAACAAGAATTGCGCCTTTTGCGTATTTTCCGGCCTGTTTTAGCGCGATTTGCGTCGATCTAAATCTCGATGTTTGTCCAGATCCGATTCCTCTTGTCATCGGCAAATCTCGATCGATGATTATAATCGAATTTGATTTTGTTCGCGAAATAAATTTCCAGCCGATTTTCATTTGCTCGAGTTGTTTTTTTGCTGGTTTTACCTTTGTCACAACCCTCCATTTCGAAAAACTTCGATCAATATCCTTATCGATTGACTGCAAAATAAATCCTCCGTCGACAAATTTTATATTTAATGATTTTTTATCTAATTTATGAATCGAGTCAAACGTGTATATTCCCATCGACTTTCGCAATTTTTTAAGATATTCCAAAGCATCTTTCGTAATTTCCGGAATTGCAACAATATCGACGTTGCTTTTTCTTTCGTCCTTAAATTCTCCGATTATTTTTGCCGCATTTAAATCCATTTCTTTGTTTAAAACAACAATTCCGCCAAAGGCAGATTCGGGATCGGCGTCGATGGCTCTTTTTAGCGCCTCAGCAATACTTTTTCCGAGTGCGATTCCGCAAGGATTTGCGTGTTTAATAACGGCCGCGGCGTTTTCTTTAAAAAGCCTAACGGCTTCGATTCCGGCGTTAATATCGATCACATTAACAAGCGACAGGTCTCTTCCCCAAAGATGCTTAAGATTTTCTAAGATCGAATTACTGTTTGGCTGAACGTAAAAAGCGGATTTTTGATGCGGGTTCTCGCCGTATCTTAGATCAAGCATTTTTCGACCGGGAATTGTTACCTCCTCTGTAAATAACTCCTCTTTTAAAAAGTACGCGATTTGAGAATCATAAAAAGAGAGATGCGAAAATGCTTTTGCTGCCAATTCTTTTTTAACCTTTTCGCTTACTCCACCACTATGTAGTAACAGACTAATAGATTTGTAGTCATTCGGATCGACGATGACTAAAACATTTTTAAAATTTTTTGCCGCGGCCCTGATCATCGTGGGACCGCCGACATCGATCGATTCAATCGCATCATTTATTAAAACAGATTTTTTCGAAACCGTTTTTTCGAATGGATAAAGATTGCAAACAACAATATCGATCGGTTTTATTTTTAATTTTCTGGCTTGTCTTACGTGTGAAGGATTATTCCGGTTAAACAAAATTCCGGATTCGATTTGGAAACTAATCGTTTTCATTCTTCCGTCAAAGCTTTCGGGGTTTCCGGTTATTTGTTGAATCGGGATAACACCGATTCCATTTTCGGTCAAAACTTTTGCAGTCCCTCCGGTTGAGATAATTTTATAATTTAAAGAGGATAAAACTTTTGCAAAATCGATAATTCCTGTTTTATCGTAAACGCTGAGCAGAGCGTATTTTTCGTTTATTATGCCCATTTTTATGAGCAGTTATTCAATTTTTATGTTTACAAATCTTCTTTTTCCGGCCCGAATAATTCCTTCTTGCGCGGGTGCGTTTGGATCGGTAATTATTTTATCATCGATCGCTACTCCACCCTGTTCGATCAATCTTTTTGCGTCTGATTTACTCGACGAGATTTCAGATTCAAGCAAAATATCCGTAATAGTTGCGGTCGAGGTGAAAGTTCGCGTTTTGATATCTTCGGGAATCGCTTTTTCTTGAACTGTTTTTCTAAAACTTTGCGCGGCGCTTTCGGCTTCATCCTTATCATAAAGTTCGGTCACGATTTGAGTCGCGAGTTGTTTTTTAAAACCCATCGGGTTTTCGCCATTTTCGAGTTTCGATTTAATGTTTTTTACTTCATCAAAAGAAACATCAGTCGCAAGAATAAAATATGGAACAATCAATTCGTCTTTGATCGCCATCACTTTCGCAAACATATCGGCAGAAGAATCTTCTAGCCATATTGCATTCCCCCAGCTTTTACTCATCTTCCGCCCATCGGTTCCTTCCAGAGTATCAAATGTCATTAAAAAGGATTCTTTTTCTGTCAGGATTTTAAGAAGTGTTCTTCCCGCTTGCATATTAAATATTTGTTCTGTTCCGCCTATTTGTAAGTCTGCATTTAAATGATAATGATCATACCCTTGTGCTATTGGATAGAGGAATTCATGGAGTCCTACTCTTTTTCTTTCATCAAGGCGTTTCCTTATTAGCTCTCTTCCTAAAAAATCATTTACAGAAAAATATTGAGAGAGTTTTATAACATCACCGAAACTTAATTTATTGAGCCATTCGCTGTTAAAAACAACTTTTACTTTATCGAAATCCAAAATTTTGCTCGCCTGCTGTTTGTATGTTCGGAAATTTTCCTTAACCTGATCGGGAGTTAGAGCAGGTCTTTCCGTATCTTTATCCGAGTTGTCGCCGATTAATGCAGTAAAATCTCCGATAAGAAAAAAGACTTCGTGTCCTAATTCCGTGAATTTTTGAAGCTTTCTTAAAGGAACGGCATGTCCCAAATGGAGTCTGGTTGCTGTCGGATCAGCTCCGTTATAAATTTTAAGTTTCTTTCCGGATTTTAAAAGTTCTTCCAAGCTCTTTTTATTTGGGATTATGTTCGCGACTCCGCGCGCTAAAAGTTCTTCGACCTTGTCCATAAGCACAAGTATAGCATATTTTTTCTCAATTTTGGTATAATTGATCTTATGGAATATTACCGCAGCCGGCGTAGAAGACTTGGTGGATCGGCCAACATATTTCTCCTCAGTAGAATTTCAAAGTTTGCTTTTTTCGGGCTTATCGGTTTGATCATTTTAACTGTTGTCCTTTTTTTCTGGTATGGCAAAGATCTTCCTACGCCGGGAAAACTTTCTGCGAGTAATTTTTCCAAGTCGACCCGAATTTTTGACCGGAACGGTATTGTCCTTTATGATATATACGAAAATCAGAACAGGGCGTATGTTGCTCTCAATGATATTCCGAAAACCTTGCAACAGGCCACGATTGCGGTCGAAGACAAAGATTTCTATAAAAATCAAGGGTTTTCGATCAGTGGATATCTTAGGGCCGCGCGCGATTTTCTTCTTTTTAGAAGAGTTACCGGAGCATCAACTCTTACCCAACAGCTTGTTAAAAATACTCTTTTGACATCGGAAAGGACAATTCCGAGAAAAATTAAAGAGTTTATGCTCGCGATTCAGGTCGACCAAAAATACAACAAGGATCAAATTTTAGAGCTTTATTTAAACGCCGCGCCGTACGGAGGATCGATGGTTGGTGTGGAAGTCGCATCGGAAAATTATTTTGGAAAAAAAGCAAAGGATTTAGATTTGGTCGAATCGGCAGTTTTGGCCGGAATGCCACAGTTACCGTCGTATTATTCCCCATATGGTTCTCATCCGAAGGCCTATATGGATCGCACAAAACAGGTTCTTCGACGCATGAAAGAAGACGGGTATATCACAAAAAGACAGGAAGAAGATGCGGTTAAGGCACTTCCTTACGTTAAATTTTTAGAACAAACGGCTTCGATAAAAGCGCCGCATTTTTCTTTTTATGTTAAAGATCAACTCGTTAAGCAATTCGGCGAAGATTATGTTGAAAACGGAGGTTTGCAAGTTACAACAACGCTGAATTACAAATTGCAGGAACAAGCAGAAAAGATCGTAAAAGAAGAAGTCGCGAATGCGAGATATCTAAATGTTGAAAATGGTGCGAGTGTTGTTTTAGATCCAAAAACAGGACAAATTTTAGTGATGGTCGGGAGCAAAGATTTTTTTGCAAAAGAGACAGAAATTTCAAAAACAGAAACAGCCCCTTTTGAAGGTCAATTTAATGTAATAACTCAAGGTATAAGACAGCCTGGATCTGCGATAAAACCCGTTACTTACGCGACAGCGCTTTCTAAGGGATACACGGCAGCGACTCTTTTGATGGATGTTAAGACTGTTTTTCCGAATCAGGGAGGAAAAGATTATATACCTCAAAATTACGACGGAAAGTTTCACGGGCCGTTACAGCTTAGGTCTGCTTTGGCCTCTTCGATAAACATTCCTGCGGTTAAACTTTTGGCACTGGTTGGTTTAAAAGATATGTTGACAACAGCAAGTAATATGGGATTAACGACGCTCGCGCCGACCGACGAAAACATAAAACGTTTTGGATTATCATTAACACTCGGAGGAGGAGAAGTAAAACCGTTGGATTTAGCAGCTGCGTATACGGCTTTTGCGAATGGCGGGTATGAAGCAGAACCAGCATCGATCCTTAAAGTTACGGATTACAAGGGAAAAGTATTATACGAAAATAAAGAAGTTCAGAAAAAGAGAGTTTTGAGCTCGGAAGTCGCGTTTATAATTTCTCAAATGCTTCTAGATAACAATGCAAGACTTTTAACTTTTGGCGAAAACAGCTATTTAAACATTAACGGAAAACCGATCGCTGTAAAAACAGGAACGACCGACGATAAAAGGGATAACTGGACAGTCGGGTGGACACCGAATATTTTAGTGCTAACTTGGGTTGGGAATAACGACAATTCTCCGATGGGAAATATCGCGTCGGGTGTAACAGGCGCGGCGCCGATTTGGAGAAGAATTATTATGGAAGCTTTAAAAAATTTTCCGAGTACTGATTTTGAAAAACCAGATAATGTTGTCTCGCTAACAATCGATGCTTACGGCGGTGGTGCGCCTGTTGATGGTAAACCGACACGATCGGAATACTTTATAAAAGGAACAGAACCACAAGGTCCGAGTCCGATTTATCAAGACGTTAAAGTTTCTAAAGCCGACACAAATAAACTCGCGAGCCAGTCAGAAATCGATAAAGGAGAATATGATATACGTAAATTCATCGTTTTTTTGGAAAAAGATCCTGTTTCGACCGACGGAGAAAACAGATGGCAGCAAGGGATCAATGATTGGGTAAATGAAAATTATAAAGACGATCCTTTATATCACAAACCGACCGAAACATCGACGCGGGAAGTTACCGACACTCCAACCCCAACTATAACTCTGACTCCGACGCCGACCCCTTAAGTTTTTTGAACATCAGTAGCAATATAAACGCACTCGGCCCTCATGTGATGATATAGTTCGGAATATATATCTTTGTCTTTTTCTCCTATCCTTTTATGGTTTTCAAAAAATACCACTGCTTTTTGGTTAACCAATTGATCGAATAAAGTAAAATCTTCAGAAGTGGTAAGAACAAGTCTTATCAAATCTTTGGATACTGAGTCTTGATTTGAGCTTTTAGTGACATTAATAATACCGACCTTTTCTTCTTTCATCGCGCGCGAAGTTATTTCGAGAAGTTTTCGAAAATGTGGGGTATACAGGTTTTCCCTACGTGCTCTTATTTGTTCGCCCGGGATTTCTTTTCGCTCGGACTTAATCCGTCGCATAAAATCCCTAAAACTTTCCATAGACTTTATTCTAATACTTATCTACTTTTTCATCAATAATCATATAAATTTACTAGCAATTATTCTGAGGTTTTTCTTAATAAAAATAGGGTTTAGGCCGTAAATTTCTTCTTTAATATTTAAATCTTCTGATATTTCATCGTAAATAAAAATCGGTTTTTTATAGTGGAAAGCGATTGCCATTTCCGTTAAAACACTTCCGCCGATGTATCCGGCAACGCCGTTTTTTTCGTAATTTGCAACAAGTATCATATCGGCGTCGATAATCTTTTTAAAATGGTCTTTCATTAATTTTGTTTTTTTTGAATAATCATTTTTGTTATTAAACCAAGTTTTATAAAAGCCAACGTCAAAATTATTATTTCTTTGCATAATTTTCGCAGTTTTTGGTATTTTTACTTTAAAGCCGAGTTTTTTTAATTTCTCTTCGATTTCGAGTATTTGTTTATAAAAAGTAGCGCTCGAGCAGATTGTGATTATTTTTTTATTTTTCATCCAAGAATTTATACTATTTTTTGATCTCGGCGTCAAATTTTTCTTTGAGGACTTTTAGGAATTTATCGCGGATTTTAAAAGCATCGTCTCTTGTCAGATTTTTCTGCATATCCTGATAGACAATATGAAAAGTTCGCGTCTCTCCAAACTCGTCGAGAAGTGCGACTTGTTTTATGACTTCACTTTGCTTTTTAACCTCATCGATAATGTCGCCCGTTTTAATTTCGTTCGGAACTATTAACGCAATATCTTCGATAACCGGTGGATACTTTGGTAATTGTTTAAACAGTTTTTTATTTGTCATTTTTTCTAAAAGCTTTGAATAATTCAATTCGAACAGAATTCCTTCATCTACGACCTCAATATTTTTATTCACGTCCTCGTCAATTCCGAGTTCAAAAAGAATTATTTCGATTATTCCCTTTATTTCGTAATAATTTTTTTTGTTTGAAATTCCGGACAAATAATACTCCTCTTTTGCGTCGTCGATATTTTTTCCCAAATAAACTTTTCCGAGTTCGAAAAGATTTATTTCGTCGAAATTCGGTTTATTTTGGATTAATGCTTTAATTAAGTTTGATTTTAATGTCGGCCTCAAGTATTCATACTCGAGGCTCACGGGGTTATCGATGCGGAGTGTTTTTTCGGGACTTATTTCTGTTTCTTCTAAAGCCTTTTCGCTAATTAAACTGTACGTATAAATTTCGGAAAATCCGCAAGATTTTAAAATATTTTTTACTTTTTCGTCGATTTTGTAATTTTTGAAATACGGAATTTCTGTTATTGGAACTTCGCCAAAAGGTAAAGTTTTTGGAAATTTGTTGTATCCGTAAAGCCGTGCGACTTCTTCGATAATATCTTCTTCAATTTTTAAGTCATTTCTGTAAGTAGGAACAGTTACTGTAATTATTTCAGTGGATTTTTTTGGTTTTAAATTTAATCTTTCTAAAATATTTAGGATTTCGGTTTCTTTTATTTCGATTCCTAAGATTTTGTTTAATTTTTCGATTCTTAATTTTATTTTCCAAGGATTAAATTCCTGATTTTTTAAATCGTAGATTTTACTCGCGACTTCTCCGCCCGCGAGTTCCAAAATTAAATCGACGCATCGTTTTAGCGCGTCGATTGTTCCACCGGCGTTTACTCCCCTTTCGAAAATACTGCTCGCCTCAGACCTTAAACCTAACGCCTGGGATGATCTTCTTGTTAACAATGAAACCTCAACAGGAACTCTTATAAAAATTGTTTTTGTGCTGTCGAAAGTTCCCGAATTGTAACCGCCTTTTATCCCGCAAAGGTCGATAATTTTTTCAGAGTCGGTGATAATAACAGCATCCTTTGGCAGACGGTAATTTAATCCGTCGACAGATTTAAACGGTTCTCCGCCGCGGGTAAGTTTTACCTGCATAATATGATCTTTAATTTTGTCGTAGTCAAAAGCATGGATCGGATTACCGAGTTCCAACATTACATAGTTTGTTATGTCGACGATATTGTTTATCGGCCGTTGATTTATTTTTAATAATTTTTCTTTTAACCATTCCGGAGATTCCTCAACTTTTACGCCGTCGATTATAATTCCAGTGAATCGCGGATTTATTTTGTGGTCTGTTTCAATCGTAAGTGGTAATATTTTTTTAGCTTTAATTTTTTCCAAGTCATTTTTTAATTTAGGGTATTTTATTTTTTTACCTTCGATCGCCGCGATCTCCCGTGCGATTCCTAAAATTGAAAGGCAATCCGGTCTGTTAGGGGTGATTTCTAAATCGAAAATAACGTCGCCGTCGACTTTTTCGATTTTTTCAACACCAAGCCCGACCTCGGTAAGGCGTTCTCCGAGGACGCTTGGAGTTAATGTTATATCTACGTATTCTTTTAACCAAGATAAGGGCGCAAGCATAATAGTATTAAGTATCTAGTATTGAGTATTTTTTGGCTTTATTGATCAGTTTTTCTACTTCTGGTAGACAGATAGAAAAATCAATTTCTTCACTGTTAAACCACTTTGCATCTCCCGTGTGAAGGTCTTTGGTTATATCAATTTTACCCGATACATATTTTGCGGGATAAGCAAGAACTACTGCATGAACGTTCACTTCTTCAAAAACGAATGAATGAACGAAAGGATCATCCGATAATAATTCGATATTTATTCCCACTTCTTCTAATACTTCTCGAAGGGCAGTTTGTTTTGGGTGTTCGCCAAATTCGATTCCCCCACCCGGGAAATGCCATTTTTTATGAGCATGTGTCTTTGGTTCATCTCGTTGAGTTAACAATATCTTTCCCTCGTCATTAAAAATAATCGCAACTACTGCTAAATGTCGGTGTTTCTTCTTATTTTTTATTAACATCTGTATCCTTTCAGGAGCAGCTTTACACCCTTAGGGTGTTTTTATAGCTACACCTATTCTTCCATTTTAAATTTAGAATTCATAATTCAGAATTGATTTAAAATTCTAAGATCAGGGTTTGTTAAGAGTCTTAAATCATCCATCTGATATTTTAATGTTGCCATTCTGGAAAATCCTGTTCCGAAAGCAAAACCTTGCCACTCATTGGGATCAATCTTTGCGGCTTTTAAAACATTCGGATGAATCATTCCGGCACCCAACATTTCGACCCAACCGCTTCTTTTACAAAAAGTGCAGCCTTTTCCTTTGCAGACCGTGCAAGTAATATATGCTTCGGCACCCGGTTCAACAAACGGAAAATTATGGCAAACAAATTTTACTTTTGTATCATTGCCATAAAATTTCTTTATAAAGTAATCGAGTGTTCCGAAAAGATCTGACATGGTAATATTTTTATCTATAGTAAATCCTTCGAGTTGCCAGAATTCGAATCCGTGTGACGCGTCGACCTGTTCGTAGCGGTAAACTTTTCCGGGAACGATTACCCGAAACGGGGGTTTTATTTTTTGCATTATTCTTCCCTGCATATTTGATGTTTGGGTTCTAAGAATTACTTCTCCGGGTTCGACCTTGCTGTTTCTTGTGTCAAGGTATAATGTTTGTTGTGTGTCTCGCGATGGATGATCTTTCGGGATATTCAGCGCCTCAAAGTTATAATAATCGGTTTCGATTTCGGGGCCGTCTGCTACCTGGAATCCGATGCCTTTAAAAATATCGATCATTTCTAAAATCGTTTGGGTAATCGGATGAATATGTCCGATTTTGGGTTTAATTCCGGGTTTTGTAATATCGATTGCCTCTTTTCTTTTTTTATAATGTTCAGACTTTAAAGTTTCGTGTTTTTGCTCGATCGTTTCTTCGATTATATTTTTTATTTCGTTTGCAAGCATCCCGATTTCCGGCCGTTTTTCTAAAGGAACGGTCGCGATATTTTTAATCGTCTGTGTCAATTTTCCGCTTCGACCCAAAAATTGAAGTTTCACTTCTTCAAGCTCTTCCAAAGAATTACATTCCAGAGTAAATGAAATCGCCGCATTTTTAATCCCGACTAATTCTTCTTCCATATTTTTAAGGATACCATAAAGAAATCATTATGAACATATATGACCGCGACCGTCGATCTGGACTGGTTTTTTTCCGATTTTTTGTCTATCCATCGGTGGCAGCATATTAATAATTTCACGGGGACTTTCGTTGGTTAAAACAACTCCCCTGTTTGGTCCAACACCTAATTTTTCTAATATTTCTGATCCAAGATTTGGAATACGTATTATTCTTTGTTCATTTTCCATAAAAATCACCTCCTTTTTATCACAAAAAAACCTCCCTTTTGGGAGGCTGTAAGTTTTGGTTTTGGATTATATTAATCCATTAACTTCGTCCCCCCTACCGGGAAGTAAAGTAATAAAACCAAAAATTCAAACTTCTTTTCATATACTTCGATTACACTCAGTATTACCCCTCGACTTCGCTCAGGGTATAATCATTTTACACTATTTACGATCTGTTTAAAAGTAGCAGGATCTTCGACAACTAATTCGCTTAAAATTTTTCGGTCAAGCTCTATATTCCCCTTTTTCAATTTATCGATAAAAACACTGTAGGAAATCCCTTCCACTTTTACCGCTTCGCCGATTCTTGTAATCCAAAGTCTTCGGAATTCTCTCTTTTTTCTTTTTCTTCCATGATAAGCGTAAGCGCCGGCATGAAGTTCGGCTTGTTTAGCGTCTCTTATGAGCTTACTCTTAGTTCCCCTATACCCTTTTGTCAGCTCTTTTAATTTATTGTGTTTTCTCCGGGACACGACCCCTCTTTTAACTCTTGTCATATTTTATTTAGGTCTGATTTGGAATAATTTTTTAAAATATCTTCCGAAATCTCTGTAAGAACGGTTCGCCGATCTTTCAGACCTTGTTTCCCTAAAATTAAAATTTTTTCGCGCTCTTTGTTTTCCCATTTATCCACCTTCGCTGAAGCTTCGGAAGGATTCCGCTTCTTTCAGAAGCTTCATAAATTTCCCATGAGTTTTTTAATTTTTTTAGCAAAACTTCCCTTTAAAATTCCGGGTTCGTTTTGTCTTCTTTGTCTTCTTTTAGACTTATGTCTTTTTAAATGACCAGTGTATTGGTGATCAAAAAGTACTTTCCCCTTTTTTGTGATCTTAAATCTTTTCGACACCGATTTCTTGATTTTTTTCTTCTTCATCTTGTTTTACCTTTTTCCTTTCCGGAGAAAGCATTGTTATCAGTTGCTTTCCCTCAAAATGCGGATCTCTTTCGGTTTTTGATATGTCCGAAAGCGCCGTTACAACTTTATTTAATATTTCTTTTCCGAATTCGGGATGGACGATTTGTCTTCCGATAAATTTTACGACGAGTCTGACCTTGTTATTGTCTCCTAAAAAATCCCGTCCCCGTCTTATCGCGACTTGCAAATCGTGATCGTCCATAAAAGGTCCGAGTCTTATTTCTTTTGTCTCAGAACTTTTAGTTTTTTTCTTTTCCTCGCGTTTTTTCTTCTCCATCTGGTAAAGGAATTTATTATAGTCGATTATTTTTGCTACCGGTGGGTTTGCCTTCGGCGCGATTTCGACTAAATCCAATCCTTCGTCTTTTGCGCGACTTAGTGCTTCAAAGCGACTCAATAAACCGATTTGCTTTCCCTCAGAGTCTAAAACGCGAAGATTGGGCGCATAAATACGCTCATTAATCCTGTAAAAAACTCTTTGTTGATTTCCTCTAAATCTTTTTATCAATTTGTTCTTTTAAATCCTTTAAAAAATTTGGAACATCGAGTTGTCCCAAATCTTTTCCTTCCCGGGTTCTTACGGAAACAACGAGCCTTTCGTTTTCCGCTTCTTTACCTCCTATTATACACATGTAGGGTATTTTTTGCAAAGTGCAGTCGCGGATTTTGGCCGACAGCGTGTCGTTTTTGTCGTTTAGCTCAACTCTTATTCCTTCGTTTTTAAGTACCTCAAAAACTTTTTTTGCAGCCTCAATAAATTTATCAGAAACCGGAATTACTGCCGCCTGAACCGGAGAAAGCCAAAGCGGAAACGCCCCTTGAACGTGTTCGATATAAACTCCTAAAAACCTTTCGACAGATCCGAGCGTTGCCCTATGAATCATATATGGTCTCTCCTTCTCTCCCTTTTCATCAATATAGGAAATATTAAATCTTTCCGGAAGATTAAAATCGAGCTGAATTGTGGAAACCTGCCATTCTCTACAATGTGAGTCAATCACCATAAGATCCATCTTTGGCCCATAAAAAGCTGCCTCTCCAGCCGCTTCCTTAAAGCGAGTTTTTGTTTCCGTGAGAATTTCTCTCATTAAATTTTGCATTTCTTCCCAGACTTTTTCATCTCCCAGATACTTTTCCTTTTGGCCCTTGTCCCATAAAGAAAGTCTAATCCAGTTCTCGTGAAATCCAAAATCTTTTAACACTTGCTTGTTGATTTCAATGGCTTTTTTAAATTCGTCCTTAAGCTGCTCTTTTGTACAAAAGACGTGTGCATCGTCTTGTGTAATCGACAGAACTCGAGTTAAACCACCAAGTTCACCAGATTGCTCTGATCTGTAAACGGTTGTTGTTTCAGCGTATCGCTGAGGCATTTCTTTGTAGCTTATGGGTTTCCGCCCAAATATCTGAATGTGGTGAGGACAATTCATTGCCTTTAGAATATAGCTTCTTCCTTTTGTTTTCATTTCCGGAAATATGTCTTCGCCGAATTTTTCGAGATGTCCCGAAATTTCGTAAAGTTCTTTTCTCGCTAGATGGGGAATCCATACATGGTCGTATCCGTATTTAGATAAAAGATCGAACATGTATTCTTCGATGATTCTTCTAACAGTGGCGCCTTTCGGGGTGAACATCGGAAGGCCCGATCCGACCAGGTCTGATAAGACAAATAAATCTTGTTCCTGCCCGATTTGTTGGTGACTTTTTGGTTTATCCATTAAAGCTATTCTATCAAATGACTTCCATTTTGTAAAATTTATTGTCCTAATAATCTGTTTTAGGGGTTTAACCCCTATTCGGATTGTGATTACAATCCAAGCTCGTTACTTATCATCTTCATCGCGTTTAAGCAAATAGCAATAAATTCCAAAAGCGGAATGCCGAGTTTGTCTTCGCACCTTTTTACGGAATTGCGATTTGCGCTTCTGGCAAAAGATTTTTCGTTAAAACGGTTTAAGACAAAATCGGGAGTAACAGATACTAATTTTTTGTCGAGCCCGCCTTGCCCGCCCGCTTCGCCGAACCCGCTTCGCGAGGCGAGTCGAGGCGAGCCGTCTGGCGAGGCAGGGTGAATAAGAGTTGAAGCGATTATTATTCCGGTTAATTCGTCACAACAATAAATACTCCAATCCATAAGACTTTTTGGCTCGACTTTTGTGTTTTCGAAATCGTGGCATTTTATCGCGTACATAACATCTTGCGGAATTACGTTTCCGTACTTTTCTTCTAAAATCAAAGAATGTTTTTCCGGGTGATCGTGCGATAATTCATAATCGGCATCATGCAATAATCCTACTAGTCCCCATTTTTCTTCGTCCTGTTGATTTATCTGATTATTTAATCTGCGATACAAAGCCTTCATCACGGCTTCACAAGCTAAATGATGTTTTATAAGACTGGGATTTTTTACAAGCTCAAATAAAATTTGATACGCTTCTTCCCGATTCATGAATGTCTATTTTATTGTATCAAAGATTTATAAAAAACATAAGTTATTGACAAAAAGTAAAAGCCGGTGTTATAAAGAAAATAGGTGAAAAGGTTTTTCTTTCTTCTCGCAATACTTTTATTACCGATTTTGTTGTTTATTATAAAGTCTCCGGTTTTCTCTGCCTCATCCTCTTTTAAAGCAGTATTAAAACCAGACAGGATCATTGTAAAGTTTCGTCCCGCTACACCTGAGAATCTACAAAATACTCTCATAAAAAGTTTTGGCGCGTTTAAAGAAGAACGGTTAAAACTTACTGATGCGCTTGTAGTAAAGATACCAGAAGGACGATCTTATGAATTTGCTAATAAATTCATCCAAAGCAATATTGTCGAATATGCAGAACCCGATTTTGTCGCAACAAAACTCGAGACCCCAAACGATCCTTATTATCCAAATCAATGGGGTTTAAAAAAAATCCAGGCAGAGTATGCTTGGAATTCGACGCACGGG
Source organism: Patescibacteria group bacterium (assembly GCA_023484045.1). Lineage (GTDB taxonomy): Bacteria > Patescibacteriota > Microgenomatia > Levybacterales > UBA12049 > JAMCZG01. The sequence continues at coordinate 50,725 of JAMDAA010000018.1, read as the reverse complement.
CTTTCAACAATCAACGTCGCCATTGTTGATACGGGAATAGATTCGGTTCATCCTGATCTGTCCACAAAAATCGCCGGCCGCGCCAATTTTACATCTGATCCTGATATCGATGGAGACGGACACGGAACTCACGTTGCCGGAATTACGGCCAGTATTACGAACAATAGTTTGGGAGTTGCGGGAGTAGGATACGATACTCGACTTCTTTCGGTAAAAGTACTCGACAACACGGGTAGCGGATATTATTCATGGGTTGCCAATGGGATTATTTGGGCGGCAGATAATAATGCAAAAGTAATAAATCTGAGTTTGGGGGGAACATCATCTTCAAGGACTTTACAAGATGCAGTAAATTATGCATGGAATAAGGGAGTTGTGGTTGTTGCGGCAGCGGGCAACAATAACAGCAAACAAAGATTTTATCCGGCGTATTATTCAAACATAATTGCTACAGCCGCGACTGATCAAAACGATAGCAAAGCGAGTTTTTCGAATTATGGTTTATGGGTTGATGTTGCAGCGCCCGGAGTTTCGATAGTTTCAACTTATAAGGGTGATTACACGTATCTTTCGGGAACCTCGATGGCAGCACCTTTTGTTTCGGGTCTTGCAGGTCTTGTTTTTGGTTTGCATACTAACTGGACTAATTCCCAAGTCAGAAATAAAATCGAGTCTACAACAGATAAGGTTTTAGGGACCGGAAAGTATTGGACATACGGAAGGATTAATGCATGTAGAGCGGTTGATTGTAGTTTAATTAGTCCAACGCCGACTTTAACTCCGACGCCAACACCAAGTCCTACACCCACATCGACTCCTGCCCCAACGATAACTCCGACACCAGTTTCTACGCAATCTGCAAATTTGACACCAGAACCGACTTCTACACCAAAACCATGGTGGTGTAAATACATCCCCAATAACTCTTCATGTCAATAGACCATATATAGAGTAGTTTTTAAAATCGAAGGGTTGACAACGGGAGTATAATATTGGTGCATGAATAGCATTAGGGTTTTAGGAATTCTAGTTACGCTTCTTATAATAGTAATTTTGGGACAAAAATATTTTTTGAATCCGATCGAAAAAAGACAAAAAACACTGATCTCTCCTACTCCGACGGTTTTTAAAGAAGAGCAAAACCAGCCATCAAATACTCCGGCCCCGATAATCAATAAAAATCAAAACAGTAAACAAAATGAAGATTTAATTTACCCCGGTTCGGTAAAAATAAAAAATGACAATGGCAATTTAGAGCTTGAAAGTTTAGACGATGCACAAAAAATAACAGATTGGTATAAAGAAAAAATAAAAGGGATGGGAATGAATGCAAAATCTTTTGTCCAGACTAAAGCGAACGATAAAGTTTTAAATAAGCTTGTCGGGTCAAACGGAAAAAAAGAAGTCAGAGTCGAAATCAGTAAAGAAAACAACCAGTCGACAGTTAAAATTTTTGTTATTGTAATCAATCCGTAACAGAATTCCTCACAAAAATTCCGGAATATTTATCTTTGTAAACTAATTTCCATTTTTTTTCTTTAGTTAATTGAATTAGCCGATTATAAATCGATTTATAAGGTGAAACATAAACGATGTTGTATTTCGACTTATTGATGTCTTTCCAGTTTTGTTCGTAAGAATAATAATCTAAAAATCCACTATATCCGTTTTCTCCTTTCCACAACGTCATTCTTCCGTCGACCGTTGGTTTAATTTCTGGGTAATTCCAGATAAGCCATCCTCCCCAATTGTAGAGCGTTAATAATTTTTCTTTATCGTATTTATAATTTTGTAAAAATTCAGCTGATTTTGAAGAACATCCAATATAATCCTTACAATATCTGTCCCATGACATTGTCGAATATTGATCAAACGGACTTTTTATGAAAATAACAATGATTAAAGTTATTCCTAAAATTATTGTAGATGCTAAATTTGTGTATTTTTTACTGTCGGGTTTAAAAAAATCTGCGACCGGCTTAATAAAAACGATTATCGAATAATAGGCAGTCCACGCGTATCTTCTTTCTGTAAAAGACATTAAAAAAAGGATGATTGCGATAATTATAAACGGTAAATTTTGCCTAATTTTCCCGCTGAAAAACATAAAAATTGTTCCGATTAATATCAAATTTATAATTATTATTTGATTCCACCAAAGATCGGAAAAATCTTCAAAACTTGTCCATTCCATAATATATTTTAACGCCGGATTTCCAAAATGATTAAATGACTCTTTAAATACGCCGATTCCGAACGGATTTATTAAACACGCAATTATGCTTAATATAAGAATGCTCAATAAAAAAAATATTTCCCGTTTAAAATCTTTATTTTTTAAAATTATTCCTATTGCTACTTTGATAAAAACCCAAAGAGCGTATATCGCAAATCCGATAATGAATCCGCCATGCAAATTGGCCCAAGTCAGAAAAATCAGCGGCAGGAAATATAGATATTTTTTGTTTTCATCCTGCTTAGATAAAACGAAAAACAGAATACCGGTAAAAAGAATTGAGATAAGTTGTGATCTAAACGATATTAAGTTTACCGGGTTCACGAAATACAGCATCAAAGGGAAAATTAGAGTTTTATTCCAAAGCGATAATTTATACGCTTTCGAAAAGAAATAAAAAGTTAAAGTTACAATTAACGCTCCTAAAATCGTTAAGCCAAGAAAGCCAAAATTATTAAAGATAGAATACGAAATTAGATCTGTTCCCCAAGAGTGATTTACCCACTTATAATTGGCCATCTGTGTTGAAAAAATATTATCACGCAGAATTTTTCCGGTTTTAAAAAAGTGTTCCCCATATTTTAAATGCCATCCTAAATCCGCGTCGGTCGGAACGTATAAAGAACTTATAAATACAATAACAAAAGGCAATAAATTGATGAAATTTTTTTTGAAAACGTTCATTTTTGTCTGAAAACATCCTAGAGTATATCATATTTAATCAATTATCTTTTTGGGGCTTGACTAGAAAAAAACGCTATGTTAACATAGTCCGCACTCGAGTATTTTTCTGCCTTCAAAATTTTAACTATGAGAGACAGAATATTATCGATGCCAGCACTGTTACCTACTTTTCTTACGACATTTTTTGACGCAGTCAGCGACACATCTCATAAAATAAGTACTGCAATAAACGAACATGTCGCAGATATTAAAAGACCAGAATTTAATCCACGAACGAGTAAAAAAGATAATTTAATAATTGCGATTATCATTGGAGCAATCGTTGTTATTGTGCTTTTGGTGGGCGTGTTCTTTTTGGGAACAAAATTTGCCGGAAAAACAAAATACGTCGACACAAGAGTTCAAGCTCCTCAGACTAAGGCATCGCAGACAATTAATAAAGAATTATTATTCCCGATCAAAAACAGTAAAGGCGATGAGGTTACAAAAATTAAATACCTTGTCGAAGGCGTAGATCTTCAGGACGCGATTATAATAAAAGGTCAAAAAGCAAACGCTGTTAAAGGCAGAACTTTTCTTATAGTTAATCTAAAAATCACAAACGATTATAAACAAGCGATCGAAATAAACAGTAAAGATTATGTAAGGCTTTCGGTTAATGGAAATTCTGAAATGCTCGCGGCTGATATTCATAACGACCCGGTTCAAATCCAGGCGATTTCGACAAAACTCACGAGGCTCGGTTTTCCGATCGACGATAATTACAAGACTTTAACATTGCAGGTCGGAGAAATTAACGGTAAAAAAGAAACGATAAAACTCAGTCTTAAAAAGATATAAAAAGATTCTATAATTTATGAGTTACCCTTTGAAGAAGGATTCCTCAAAACTCTTGGGTGAAATCGAAAAGGCATTAGACGGTGTAATTTTTGGGAGTGTCGAAATTTACGTCCAGGATGGAAAAGTCGTTCAGATCTCCAAAAGAAGTATTCAAAAAACAAATATCACGATAACGGATCAATCCCTAACACAAGGAACTCAGACGACGAGTGCTCAACAAATTGTTCAAAGTACTATAAGAAATAGAATAAATATTAAAACGAAATCTTGACTTACCCGAAGAGCGATTTAAGTCGGGTCTGCGGACCAATTTTTAAAAATTGGTCCTTGACAAACAAAATTTAACATTATATAAATTATTTACAAAGTTAAAAGGCTGACCGCAAACGGAGGCTTTTTCACTCGATTCTGCATTGCAGAATGGAATGAAGGAGCCTCCGTTTTTTGTTTTTCAAGCTTAGGCAGAAAAAACAAAATGCGGCAGATGTCCCGCTAAAGCGGGGCAAAGAAGTGCCATCTTTCAAAATTTTTTGAAGGAAATTCAGATCGGAAGGGAGGTGAAAATATAAATGACAAAATTTACAAAGAAATTAGTAACAGGTATAGCGACCGGAGCTTTATTGCTTAATGGTTTTATGCCATTAGCGTTTGCAGATACGACAATAAAAATTTCCGGAAACGGTAGCGACACAAATAATACCGCGAATGTTACCATGAACCAGACAAGAGTTGTTGTACAAAACAACACCGCCAATATAACAAATAATGTTAATGTTGACGCAAAAACTGGTAATAATACAGCCGATGATAACACGGGCGGAAACGTTACCATAAAATCCGGAAATTCGAATGTTACGGCAAACGTAACGAATGAAGTTAACAGCAATCAAGCAAGTATTGATTGTTGCGCATCTGGAAATACAACAGTTGAAATCAAGAAAAATGGGACAGAATCAGACAATACCGTTAATCTTGATAAAAATAACGTAACGACTGTTTTCCAGACAAACAATGCTGACGTTAATAACGACGTCAATGTTGACGCAAAAACCGGTAATAACAGCGCAGAAGACAATACAGGCGGAGATGTTAAAATCACCTCCGGAAATGCAAAGGTAAATACCTCGCTTTCGACAATGGCTAATGCAAATTTTGCAAAAGTAGGCAATGGTCTTGGAAAAGGTGGAGATTTGAGCCTCGGCATTATAAGTAACGGTGAGGAATCAGACAATACGATTGATCTTACTCACTCGAGCGCTGTAGTTGTTTCTCAGGATAATAGCGCATACGTAGACAATAATGTTAACGTTGACGCAAAAACCGGAAACAACGAAGCCGATGATAACACCGGCGGAGCTGTCGAAATTAAAAGCGGCAACGCAGATGTTACGGCAAAAGTTGACAATAAAGTTAACTTTAACGCAGCTGACATAGATTGCGGCGGATGCCTTCTAGGTAAGGTTAATGCCACAATCGAAGGAAACGGTACAGATTCGGATAACACAATCGATGCGACACTATCATCCGATGGAAAAATTGGAGATCTTCAAGACGACGGTGTTTTCCAAGCAAATGGTGCCTATCTTAACAACAATCTTTACGATTTAGACGCAAAAACCGGAAACAACGAAGCAGATGACAATACTGGAAATCCAAAAGGAGATCCAAAAGTCGAATCCGGCAATGCAGACGTTAAGACAGACATCCAAAATTCTGTAAACGTTAACCAGGTTGGAGACGAAATAACTTGGCCAGAATTAAATTGGGGCGGAGTTAATTTAACTATTAATTTGCACGATTTATTATTGAGCCTTGGTCTTTCAGTCTAGTTTGGTAAGTTTGTAGGGCGTTTCGAGAGCACTTCCTCGAAACCCCTACAAACACCAGGAAAAAAATTTAGAATTTAGAGTTCAGAATTAAGAATTAAAGGAAAATAGACATGATTAAAAAAATTAAAAAATATTTAGCGATACTTTCGATAGCGGTACTTTTATTAATGCAGGCGCCGCCTGTAAGAGCGTTTGATATTCCTACGCCTCCCGATGCGCCGATTGTACCGTCTGCTGCCCCTACAGCGCCAGATGTGCCCCAGGCTCCAACAGCGCCAGACGTTCCAGCCGCGCCCACAACACCGACTTTGAATGAAATACTTAGTTCGACACCAACCCCTACTCCGACGGAAAAACCACGTCGCCATCATTCAGATGATCCGACTCCGACCCCAACAGTTACTGCAACAAATGTTCCTACGACTTCCGGGACGACATCAGATGGTAAAGTCGGTGACAATACTATTAATAGCGGGGATATAACAAATAGTGGAGTTATTAACAGTCTCGGAAACAGTAATTTATCTGCGATTGATCCGGCCAATGTTTCGGGCGGAGTTTTGGTAGCAAACAGCAGTAATGGAACTGGGTCAGAAAATAACGGAACAGCAAATATTACAGACGGTAGTACTGTAGTTCAAAATAACAGCGGTGTAGTTTCTAATAATCTTAATCAGGATTCGATATCCGGACAAAATTCTGCTTCCAAAAATACAGGTGGAGACTCGACTATTAATAGCGGAAATGCCAACACAACGGGTACGATTATAACCGGATTAAATACGAATGTTGCGGGTGTTGCGGTTTCTGAATTTAATGTCGCAGACGATCATGTCGGCGATATAGTTTTGGATTTTGGCGCAAGTTGTGTTTCGGGGTGTGGAACATCCGGAAACGCGATGGTCGCAAACGCAAATAACGGTGCTGATACCACAAATAATGCCAATCTTTCACAAAACACGAATAACACGACTTTTCAAAATAACGACGGGACTGTCGGAAACAACATGACGCTTCTTTCCGACTCCGGAAATAACACAGCGTCTAAAAATACCGACGGGAATTCATCGATTACAACCGGTGACGCAAATGTTGCAGCAAACGTACTGAACTTTGTTAATAATAATATGGCCGGAAATGTAGTTTACGGAGTTGTTAATGTTTTTGGGAATTTGGTCGGCGACATAATTTTGCCGCAAAGCGAGGTTGACAAGGCATTTGCAAATTCGGGGGCAAGTACAACTTTGGCTAATGCAGGAAACGGAACGGGTTCGGATAATACTGTAAATTATGACAAGACAACAAATAATAACTCTTTCCAAAAGAACGACGCTAACATAGAAAATAACCTAACTCTTAATGCGATATCGGGAGATAACAGTGTCAGTGGAAATACGAATGGTAATTCATCTGTTACAACCGGAAACACATCGGTTGATGCGAATGTTTTAAACATCGCAAACAGCAATGTTGACGGCGTCAATTGGTGGTTAGTGGTTGTTAATGAAGCAGGAAACTGGGTTGGAAAGTTATTGGGTGCGCCAACAGGCAGTAATTTTGCCGGATCGGACGGAACAGAATTTAAAGTAGGAGCAGACGGCACGATTACCGCGGTAAATTCTGGAAACGGCAGTAATTCAACGAATACGACCGATGTTTCACAAAACACAAACAATACGACTGTTCAGACAAACACGGGTAAAGTCGTCAATAATATTAACCTAACGGCAAATACCGGCGGAAACGATGCGTCTAAAAATACAGGCGGAGATTCGACGATCAAAACCGGCGACGCGAAAGTAATCGCAAACCTCGTAAATTTTGTTAACAACAATATAAAAGGCGGAAAATTAATGGTGACGGTTGTTAATGTTTTCGGAAGTTGGCTCGGAGATTTTGTGACACCGGGACAAGAAAAACAACCGAAAGCAGATGACATAAAGTTAGCCCAAAATCCAACATCTGCGCCAGAAAATCATCCGGTCGGCGGACAAAGTCCTACAAACAACAATAATAATAACAATAATGGTAATTCCGGTACTGCGTCTTCGCCTACTCCGACAGCAGCAGCGGTTGTTGCGGGTTCAAACAGCAACGATTCGTCTTTGGGCGATTCATACACGACTGCCGACGTGAAAATTGCCGGAGTTTCTAATCACGCAAATTTGAGTAGTGTATTCGGAATGTCGACAACAGTAGGTGGACAAAGCGGAAAAGTGTCTGTAAATCTTGCATGGTTATTAATATTATTGCCATTGATAATCGTATTCGTAATTTTTAGAAAAAGATTGTCTTTTCTCAAAATTTCACATCGTTTAAAAAGCGATGTTAACCTGCCCCGTTGAGTCCCGCTTAGCGGGACACTTCGAAAAATTCTGCCGCAGTTTATAAATAAAAAGTATGTTAAGAAAAATATTGGCATCGATATCGATCATTTTACCTTTTGTGCTTGGTTTTACTGGCGCGACAAGTGCTGAGGGAATTAACCTTTCGATTACGGGGAATGGAGATGCTTCTCAATCTCGGCTTAATGTTAATGTTTCTCAAAATACAAGCATTCAGCAATCAAATCAGGCAGATATTCAAAACAATGTTCAAAATAATGCCGATACCGGAAATAATCAGGCGTCGGGAAATACCGGATCAGAAACTAATATTCAAGCAGGCAATGTAAACTCTTCGACGAATATAAATAATCAAAATATAAATCGAAATTCGGCCGAAAATCCGTGTTGTCTAACAAACACAAATGTTCAAATAAATAATAACGGTTCGGATACAACGAATAGTGTTATTACAAATGTGATAGGTAATGTAAATATTAACCAAACAAATTACGCAAACATTATTAACAATGTGATTACAAACGCTAATACCGGAAATAATTCTGTAAACGATAATAACGGAAACGTTTCGACAACAACCGGGAATGTAACGGCAGTCACAAGTATTGAAAACAAAAATGTTAATATTAATGTGGATCCTCAGAGATCGGGTGGATCGCTCTCGATTTTTGTCGGCGGGAACGGAAGTAATTCACAAAATAATGTAAATTTTCTATCCCAAAATAATATTAAAGTTAATGAAACGAATTTCGCGAATATATTAAATAACGCTTATCAAAATTTAAACACGGGCGGTAACTCGGCAAACGGAAATTTAGGAAGTGTTTTAATCGCGACCGGAAATATTTTTGGCGTAGTAACAATTAAAAACGAGAATATTAATGGATCAAAAGCGGAAATCAAAACTTGCTGTGAAAAAGTAACTCCGCCTCCACCCACAGGTGGCGGTGAAAATCCACCTCCTGTTCTGCCACCTCCTCCGCCTCCACCGGGACCAAAACCGGGAGACGGTGACGGTAATCCAAGACCAAGTATCGGTGGAGGCGGCAGTGGAAACGGATCGGTTTCGGGATCTGTTACGAGTCTTCCGACAACCGGAAATTTCCTGACGCTTTTTGGAATAATACTTGCGATAATGTTCTTCTTTGCCGGGGTGTATCTGCGATTTAACTCTGGTGTGTCTCCTCCAGTTTTAGCGTAAATAGAAGTTGTTGTCCTGGCATTGCCAGGATTTTTTTTGAATAAAATTAACTGTTCTGTTAAAATCGGATTATGAAATCAATCCAAATTAAAAAACGGCTCGGAGAAATTTTTATAACCCTTTCGATAACTATTATTCTTTTTATTTATTATCCGGTTATTTCAGCCTATCTTTTGCCCCCGCCCCAGATTAAAATCGATAGTAAATCTTATGTCATAGAAATTCCAAAGATTAAACTCATCTCCCCGATTATCAAAAATGTCGATCCGTTTAACGAAAAAGAATATCGCGAAGTTTTAAAGAAAGGTGTCGCGAGGGCAAAAGGAACGGTCGATCCGGGACAAAAAGGATTAATTTATATTTTCGGCCACTCATCTGATTATCCATGGAATCTAACGCGTTACAACACAATTTTTTTAAGGATCGGAGAATTAAATAACGGCGATTCAGTAATTATTAGGAAAGACGGAAAAGAATATAAGTATACGGTTTTTGACAAAAAAATCGTTTGGCCGGGTGATATAAAATATCTTACCCAAAACAAAAATAATGAATTAATCCTCCAAACTTGTACACCAATCGGCACAGCCCTCCAACGTCTCCTCATTTTCGCCCGCCCAATGTAAAGGTTACACCTTTACATTACTTTACATTATATTCTAGGTTCTGAATTCTATAACTAAAGCCCCGCTTTCTGGGTTTTGTATACCAGAAAACAGGGCTTTTCAAATTTAGCAAGTAGATTGTTCTACAAGCTATTAGATGATCCATCAACTTTTATTGTTACTTCAGAGTTTGCGCTTCCAGAAGTAATCGATGAATCGCCTCCTGTTGTTCCACTTATCGTGTTTTCACCGGTTCCCGCGAACGAACCGACTAATGTCCCAACCGTAAAAATGTTTTTCTGGACGACTACAGACCCACTAGAATTTTTAACGTCAACTTTATTTGTCGAGTTGTCTCCGTTTCCAGAAATGGTTACATCGGTTTTTCCTAAATCACACGGACATTGGCCTTCAGATCCCTTGTTTGAGCTTCCACCGACAGTTACATCTACTTTAGAGGTGGCACTGCCAGTTTTGATCGAAGGGTCGCCTGTTCCGCCAGTTGTATCCGCAATTGTGTTTCCACCGGTTCCGGCTGCAGACAACACACCGGTAAATACAAGAGAGTAATTCTTTTGTATTTTTTTGGACGTGGTGTTATTTGTTACAGTCACGGTATTTTTTGAGTTTTTACCGTTTTTATCGATTTTAATGGTCGTGTCAGCGAATACAGCCGCAGGCAATACGGTTGCCAATATGGAAACTGTTACGATTCCTGCCGCAATTCTTTTCTTTAAATTCATTTTTTATTCACCTCCTTTCATGGTAAAATTCATTTTAATTATTATCAGTATTTGTGACTGACTGAATTTCGGTTATTGTCGTCGTATTATTTTCCTGAGTCGTTGTTTGATTATTTATATTTATTACATCGACCGAATTTTGCGACCCTTGGCCATCACCTGAAATTATAACCGTCGTCCCTGTTGGTGTTGGAGTTGGTGTTTGAAAACTAATTGCGGCAGAGATGGAGTTATTTTTATTGCTTGCCGATGATTTAAATAATGCATAAGTGATTTTGTAAGAAAGTAGTCCTTCGATCACAATAATTAATCCTAATAAAACGATAAGTCTTTTTTTCATATATTCCCTTGCAATTTTTTAAGAAGTTTTTTCTCGATCTGTTTTTCGAATTCTTTTTTAATTTCATACAACTCGAATCCAACAAATATGATAGTTGGTAAAACAATAAATATTATAAATCCAGGCACAGTTTTTAGATAAGAAATAAATCTGCCTAGAAAAGGTAGTGTAAACATGACTTTTCCGACGACTAGAGAATTTGAAACTAATTCACTATCTTTTGAGTCATTCGCATCACCTTTTGTTCGATAAGATATTTTATTATTTTGTTTTTCTAGAACATTAACTACTCTATGAGTGACAACGATGCTATTTCTTTGAAACGAGATTATATCGCCTATTTTGTAGTCAGTAGGTTTTGTGAACACAATCGCTCCAATTGGAATAGAAGGTTGCATACTGCCGGTTAAGACAGTGTAAGAGCGAATCCCCAAAATAATTGGCCATTTAGAAGTTATTAAAATAAAAAATATTAGAGGAAGGATTACAAGAACTAATACTATTAATATATTTTGAACTATTTTTATTATTTTCATATTTTAAATTCTCCTTTTCTACCGGTAACGAGAGGATGCAATTTCCCGCTACCGGTATTCCTGTCAATGCTTATTGGCTTGTCTCGAAATTTAGATTAAAGTTTGAATTCGCTCCTTGATACGTATTGTCTGCATCACTATCAAATGTAATTACTGCGAATATTCTGTGAGCTCCGCCAGCTGATAATCCAAATCCAAGATCGATATTGCTCCATGCACCATCTGTTACATGTGCACTTCCTCTTAACGGATCCGATCCATCAAGTATTCCATTACCATCCACGTCGTCGTATATCTGTAATGTTAGCTTGTTTCCTAGATCAGGACTTGTTCCCGTTCCATGATTAATATTTACCAGCTTTGTCTTATTAGATGCATCAGAACCAGCATTTGCCAAAATAATTGGTTGAGTAAATATTTGGCCCGGTGCAGCACCTGGAACATTAAATACCGGCGATGAACCTGAACCAGATGAGCCATTGATTGTGAGCGAAATACTTCCGGCTCCAAATGTATTACCATTATTAGAAGCAGTCGAGCTAAAAGCTGCGTATGCTGCTCCGCTCATAAGCGTTAATACTGAAAAAATAGACATCATACTCATCGCGATTTTTCTATTCATTTTATTTTTCACCTCCTATCTTTTAAATATTTTTATCAAAAAAACCAGCCCATTTTTCTAGAGGCTGGTTCGATTTTATTACAATACAAGCGTATTTTAAGGGCAGGTATACTCATAATTAAAATTTAATTCGGAAACGATTCCTCTGAGTGGGCAGTTTCAGAAGATGCACAAAGATTATAAATTAAGATCTTCAATAACTGTCAAGAATGACAAAATGGATAATAATGGATTAAAAATAATCGGACTATAGTATTATTTTTAGGACGCTACCATTCTTCGTCGTGGATTTTTGCATTCACTCTTTACACTACACTCCGAGGTGTCCTTGCGATCGTGCTTTAAGATAGAGCAATAAAACAAGTGGGCTCGACAAGAGTCGAACTTGTGACCTGTCGCCTAAGGCGACCGCTCTAACAAACTTAGCTAAGTGGACTCTGTAGGATTCGAACCTGCGACCTCGTCGATGTCAACGACGCGCTCTAACCAACTGAGCTAAGAGTCCATGATTAAACTTTTCAATAACTCTCTTCCCTTACCAGTTTTTAAAAATAATTCTCTCCTCCGTGCCTCAAGTCTCTTTTTGTAAGTTTCTTGGTATATAATTTCAAAAGGTTTAGTTAACCTTGTATATTTACTATGCCCTGAATTATGTTCTTTTAATCTTCTTTCCAAGTTATTTGTTGATCCTGTATAAAATCTCGAATTTACTATACTTTTCAAAACATATACGTACCACATTTATGTACTATTCGAACCTGCGACCTGTCGCCTAAGGCGACCGCTCTAACCAACTGAGCTAAGAGTCCATCACAACTTCGTTACTCAGGATCTTCGATCCTCCTCACTCTGAGTTAAATTTTAGCAGATCGAGGCTGATAAAACAATTATTCAGACGGGATTGCGGGGATAGCATCCGTAGTTATAGGTAAAATTCCATTATGTAAGAGCGTTGTGGTAATTTTATATTCCGGAGAAGATTCTACGATTTGTTGTCCGCTCCAAAGAGAATCGATAAGCGCAAGTCTAATTTCTGCCGGACATTTCCTGAAGTGAATAGCTCCTATGTGACCTGATCGCAATACTCCGCCCGATTTTACCCTTCTATTGTAATCAAGGTTGCGATTTAAATAATCGTGGAGTTTTGCATTGCCGTCTGCGCTAATTTCTCCCCACTCGACAATAAGTCTTCCGTCAAGCAATGTAAAATAGGCTGATTTCGGGCGTCCTCCCCGAAACTGGTTGTGCAAGTCTTCGGCAGAATTATTATTAAATTTAAATTCTAATGCGCGAGCATGTTTTTTTACCAAAGCAATTCTTTCTTGTGACTCAAGCAAAAAAGCATTTGCTTGGTCACTTAATACAGGAACTACTGCATAGTCGTCTCTTCCTATTAAAACCCTACGTTCGGGTTGACATGATAGCTCAATCAGATCTGCTTCAACCATATAAATTCAGTATTTTATCATAAATTAACTTTTTGTGTTTAATACCTACCGGCTCGAGAATGGTACTCTCTTCGGGTATGTTTTTGACTTTTTGCCGCTTTTCTTAAAGCACGCAACGTTTCTCCATATTCTTGATCACCCTTTTGTCTAGTCATCTTTAAGAATACTATTTTTGATTGTAATCGTGTCAATGTTTCTTTATTTTGCTGTAATCCTCTTTGCAAATTTCTCATCTCACAGCTCATATTTTCACCCCCTTTCCGATTTATGGTGAGCCTGCCGAACCATAAAAAAATCTCCCTCGGTTTGGGAGATTATTTTTTTTCTATTTAAGTTTGTTCAGGTCATCTTTGCTCTCCCAAACCAATACCGTCCCGGATAAGGACAATAAGGTTAAGGATAAGTAAAGATTTGTTCATTTTTTTAATTATAAAACTATTTTGTTAAAAGTCAAAGATCTTTCTAAAAATTACGGTTCTTGTTGTCTCGTCTGTCAGCTCGCCTGGTAAAAATATTCCTCCTGTCAGAATAGTTTCTTGTTTTCCATTAGTTCCTATCTTTCCAGTCATTTGTCGGCAGTACTCGTGATCTCCTTCCACGATAATACAGAGTCCTTTCTGTTCCAATTCTCTGCAGAAACTTAGCACTTCGAGACTTCGTTCTTTCTGAATCGCTGTGGGTCGGGCGGCTTCGAATGAACCTTTCAGATTTGGTTGTTCGGCAATAGACATAGTTATCCTGTCTGCGTTGAGACAACACGCTCGTTTGAAAGACTGAAGCTTGTGCCGTGTTTTTTCTCCATCGCCCAGTAATTTCTCTTGGATTTTTTATTTTGGAAAGTATTGAGCCAAGATTGTGATTCTTCAACCTTTTGTCGCGCGATTTTTATCGCAGACAATACCCACTCGAAAAAGAATAAATGGTATTTTCCGGCTTTTTTTGGAAGCTGGGCAACTACAACATCTTTAAATTGCACTTGAAGTTCTTTAGAAGTCTGAGTGAGTTTTTGGATTTCTACCCTGATTTCCTGAATTTTAACAGTAATCTCGCGGCTTACTTCGTTTTGTCCGAGTGTTTCCGCGTGGATAATTTCGCGCCGGTAATCGATGTTTGGTAAAATATCGGGCCGAACGGTTTTTTTGGGCTCTTTTGTCTTTTTAAGATTTAATTCTTCTCCTTCCGAGAGGTCTCCGCTTAATTGTTTGTTGTCCTTTTCGGATTTTCCGCTTCCGAAAAACTGTTCCCAGGCGTCAGATGCCGATCCGAGGGCAAGATCACTAAACATCGTTTTTGCGACATCGTCGCCGAGGTCTCTTCCTGCTTCGATGAGGTTCTGGTTTAAAAGTTGCTTTGAGTGTGCCTTATCTTTTCTGGCTTTCATGTTAGCCTCAAACCTATCACAAATTCCTTAGGAAATCAAGTGTTTTTTGCTGTCTTAAAATACTTGCGAGTAAATATCTGTTTGCTTCAAGATTTTTTCGCTCGTTTTCGTCTTTTGCCTTTTGGATCGCCTCATCGATTTCTTTTTCCGAAACCGATATTTTTTCATCCTGTGCTACTTTTTGAAGAACAAACTCGAGTTTTATATCGTCTTCGGCTTTTTTCACGTATTCTGCTCTTAAGTCCTGCGGAGTTCTTTGGGTTGAAGAGAGATATTGTTCAAGAGTTAAACCGAGTTTTTTTACTTCATCCAGAGTTTGTGCAAGTAGTCTGTCGGTCTCCTGATCGACAATAATTTTTGGGATTTTAACGGTTGCGTTTGTCAAAAGTTCTTTTACGATTTCGTCGAAATTTACTTCCTGCTTGCCCTGAGCTTTGTCGAAGGGTCTTGCCCTGAGCTTGTCGAAGGGTTCTCTGTCCGGAACAATAATTTTACTTTTAGCAGTTAATTTTTTAATTTCGTCTTTATAATTGCCTAAATTTATTTCCGGAGCTTCGCAGGTTAGCGCAACAAAGATCCAGTCTTTACTCTCTTCAATCTGATGAATATGTATTTGCGGATTGATAATCGGTCTCAAATTGTGATCTTTGACTGCTTCTGAATAAGCCTTTGGTAATAATCGTTTTAGAATTTCTTCCCGAACTTTTTCTTGGTCGATTTTTTCCTCGACGAGCTTTTTTGGAGCTTTTCCTTTTCTAAACCCCGGTAGTTCGGATTCTGCAACAAATAAACCGATCACTTCTTCTTTTGTCTTGGTAACGTCAGAAAAAGGGATCGTAAGAGTCAGTTTTATTGTTCCGTCTTGTAATTTTTCGATTGCTGATATCATAAATTTCGAGTAGCCGGGATCCTCCTTCGCCACCGCACTTCGCCAAGGCTTCGCGTGGCGAGAGGCTTCGGAGGACAGGGAGGACTGTGCCCAAGGGGAGACTCGAACTCCCAAGTCCTTATGGACAATAGGTCCTAAACCTATCGCGTCTACCAATTTCGCCACCTGGGCGAGACCGCCCATCCCGATATTACATCGAGACACCCGCCTCTCCAAAGCTTATTATATCTTATTCAGATCGAGAGCGAAAGAGTATCTTCCGGATTTCTTAGCTCATAGTCTTTGATCCGGTTCATAAAATATTCGACCCTTTGCGCCCACGTTTGTGACGCGGCGTAGATTCGTCCGATCGCATAAATATTTGTCGCGCCGCGGTCTATATAGTTTTCTCTAAGTCCTTTTGAGATCGTTTCGATCGCGTCACTCCACGACTTAAAGTAAATTACGTTATCTCCATAAACTCCCCACCCCCAACCGTTATAGGAATTATTGGGAATTTGCTTACCAAACGTCGATTCAACACCCGATATCGCCGCGACCAATTTCCAGTCGATATCGTATTTATCCGCCGACTTAACAAAATCCTCAGAGTTTTCGGCAAGCGGAGAATTGTATGTTTCCAAGAATTCTTTTAAAATCGCCACACGATTGTCTTTCTCAATTTTTACTTGAGTTGTTATAAGGTTAGCAGATGTGGATTTAGCGGGGATTTGATCAGCGTATATTTTTTGGGGAAGTGAAAGGATTATTAAGGACATTACTATAAGTAATATTCTTTTCATAAATTTTTGTCCAGCAAATTGCTGGGCCATAAAAAAATCCTAACGTATGGCGGTTTTAGCGACATACCTTAGGATCTGTGGGGTATTATATCAAGCAACTATAGGTTTGTCAAGTCAAAGGCTATAAGGTCGAAGGTAGGGTTAAATCGAGGCTAGCCATGAAGTGATTTACCGATTTTGCCCAATCTCCATTGTTCGAAGGAGTGTATTTTTTTTGTATGTCCTCGGGTGTTTGCAATCCTTGGTTTATGTAGTCGCGGGCAAGCGTTTTAGTTACTGTTTCGATCGCCTCTTCAAAGCCGGAAAACCTCGTTACTTTTTTTTCGTATATTCCGAACCCCCAGCAATTGTATGAATCTTTCGGGGCTTTTACACAGAGATTAGATTCCTGCATCGCGATCGCGGGCAGCAGTCTGTGATCGATATTATTTTTGTCGGCTTCATTAACGATTTTTTCGGCGTATGGAGCAAGCGGCGATTTATATTTTACTAAAAATTCTCTGATTTTTTCGACCCTCGCGTCTTCTTGAGTTATTTCATCACTGAAATTGTTTTGGGCCGTCGGAAGCGCGGCGTAAGCAACCGTTTGTGCAGATGTCGATGAGAAAAGCGGGATCGAAATCGTTTGCTTATGATATTTGAGGTAAGACAATAAAACGATATTAAATGCCAAAAACAAAAAGCATCCCACAAAAAAAACCGTAGTTAGGATTAACTTTCGCATTGCTTTAAATGTTGCATATTTTAAAAATGTTGTCAAGTTTTGTGCGCATTTGATACAATCAAGTAAGAATAACATGCTTTGGTGCTGGAATTGGCAGACCCGCCTTGCCTTGCCGAGATGGCGAAACTGGTAGACGCGCACGGTTCAGGGCCGTGTTCCGGTAACGGATTGAGGGTTCGAATCCCTCTCTCGGCACTAGATAAGATAAAGACAAAGACACCCCTGGGGTGTTTGACTATTGACACTCCAGGAAATTCATAATAAATTTATTTTATGCCTCGAAGAAATCTCATTTTCGCATCAAATGAAATATACCATGTGTTTAATCGTTCAGTTGGCAAGGAAGAAATTTTTGCTAATAAAAAAGCCTTAAATAAAGCTCTTGATATTATTGACTACTATCGTTTTTCTCAAGAATTAAGATATTCAAAATTTAAAACACTCCCAAGAAATCTTAGGGAAGAATATGCAATAAATATTAAGGGTAAAACCCCTTTAGTTGAAATTTATGCTTTTGTTTTGATGCCTAACCATTACCACTTTCTTCTTAAACAACTTCAAGATAGTGGTATTTTAAGGTTTGTTTCAAATTTTCAAAACAGTTTTGCCAAAAACCATAATCTAATAAACGGTCGTCATGGTACTTTGTTCGAAAACTCTTTTAAAGCAAGATGGGTAGAAACCGATGAAGAATTTTTGCATCTTTCCCGATATATCCATTTAAACCCTGTTACCTCTTTTCTTATCGAATTTAAATACTTAGCTTCTTATCCTTGGAGTTCACTTTCTTGGTATGTAGACGTAAACATTAACAGGTTTGTTTTCTCCGATTTTTTACTCGGTATGTTCAAATCTAAAGAAAAATATTTTGAGTTTGTTGCTGATCAAGTCGATTATCAAAGAAATCTTGGTTTAATAAAAAAAATGATTATTGAATAAATATCTAAAATATAAAATCCTTGCTGGGGTGCCAAGCTAGATCACCCCAGGGGTGAAATATGAAATAAGTGAAGCAATGTGACTGACGCTAAATGCTAAATAATTATTTTCTTGTCTCTTTTTTGATATAATGTTTACATGCGGACGTGGTGAAACTGGTATACACGCAGCCTTGAGGTGGCTGTGCCCTAAAAAGCGTGGAGGTTCGAGTCCTCTCGTCCGCACCCATTCGGCGAGCTCAGGGTTGCTTGAGTTTGTTGAACGGAAGGATAAGAGAGGACGAGAAGTTTATTCTGAGCGAAGTCGAAGAAAGTCCTCTCGTCCGCACCCATTCTGTTTGGGGTACTTAGCTCAGTGGTAGAGCGCTTCGTTTACATCGAAGATGTCGGGGGTTCAAATCCCTCAGTACCCACATTTGATATAATAATGCACATGTCGACACTTTTTTATGTTAATAATCACTGGTACTATTGCTTACGATTATATTATGGATTTTCCGGGGTGCTTTTCCGAACACATACTCCCCGACCAGATTCATAAAATCAACCTTTCTTTTATCGTCAATAAATTCGAAAGAAGAAGGGGCGGGACTGCGGGAAATATTTCGTACTCGCTCGGGCTTTTAAAAACACAACACACGCTTTTTTCCTACGCCGGAAAGGATTTTGAAGACTACGGGAAAAGTTTTAAAAAACTCGGGATTTCTCTAGACAATGTTTTAATCGACAAAAAAAATTATACTTCGACCGGGTTTGCGATGACAGACAAAACCGATAACCAAATCTGGGGATATTTTTACGGTGCCTCGGATAATATCTCAAAACTTAATCTTAAAAAAATCGCTAAAAAAGGCGATCTCGTAATAGTCGGTCCGTCGGGTGCTTTAGGCTCGATGTCGATTGTAAAACAATGTATTCTTCTCGGAATTTCTTACATGTTCGATCCGGGATTTATTTTAACTCAAATTACCGACAAAGATTTGATGCTCGGTGTAAAACACTCAAAATATATAATTGGCAATGATTACGAAATAAGCGTAATTAAAAAAAGACTTAAAGATTGGAAAATTTCAAAAGACCAGATTGTTATTAAAACCTTGGGAAGCAGAGGTGCAGAAATTCAGACTGACGGAAAAACCTTCGGCATTCTCCCTGTCCGGTTAAAAAATGCGATCGACCCGACCGGCGCCGGAGATGCTTGGAGATCCGGATTTTTGGCCGGAATCGAGCGTGGTTTTGATCTTAAAACCTCCGGACAAATGGGTTCTGTCGCCGCGTCTTTTGCTGTTGAAAAATACGGAACGCAAGAACACTTCTATACGATCGCACAGTTTAAAAACAGGTATAGGAAAACTTATAAAAGTTTGATAGACTTATGAACATGTTAAAAAGTGGCGATTACGACATAAAGGACCTGCGGCTCGCAAATGAGGGAAAATTAAAAATTGGATGGTCTTCCCAATCGATGCAGGTTCTAAAAATTATCGGTGAAAGATTTGCAAAAGAAAAACCGCTCAAGGGATTAACGATAGCAGCTTGTCTCCATGTTACGAGCGAAACCGCAAACCTTCTTTTAACTTTAAAAATGGGTGGCGCAAAAGTAGTTGCAAACGCTTCTAATCCCCTATCCACTCAGGATTCGGTTGCCGCGTCGCTTGTGAAAGATTACGATATTCCAACATATGCGATTAAAGGTGAAGACAGTAAAACTTATTACAAACATTTAAACGCGGTTTTAGACGTTAAGCCCCAAATTACAATGGACGATGGTGGAGATCTAATCTACATGCTCCACACAAAAAGACAAAACCAGATAAAAGATATTATAGGATCGTCTGAGGAAACTACGACCGGTGTTATACGGCTTAAGGCGATGGAAAAAGAAAAAGCGTTAAAGCTTCCGGTAATCGCTGTTAACGATTCGGATACAAAACACTTATTTGATAACCGCTACGGCACGGGTCAATCGACGATCGATGGGATAATCCGCGCGACAAACAATTTACTCGCGGGAAAAGTTTTTGTTGTATGCGGATATGGTTGGTGCAGCCGGGGCATTGCGATGCGCGCAAAAGGGATGGGCGCAAACGTTATTGTTACAGAGGTCAATCCGGTTAGGGCTTTGGAGGCGTCGATGGACGGATACAGGGTAATGAAAATGAAAGACGCGGTAAGAATTGGAGATATAATTGTCAGTGCGACCGGAGACAAACATGTTATTACGGTTGAACACATGAAAATTATGAAAGACGGCGCGATTATCGCAAACTCCGGACATTTTGACGTAGAAATCGACATGGCGGGTTTAGAAAAAATAAAAAAAACAAAAAGAAGGCTCAGAAATTCACTCGATGAGTATATTTTGCAGGGCAATAAAAAAGTTTATGTTTTGGGAGAAGGACGGCTTGTTAATTTGGCCGCGGCAGAAGGACATCCGGCCGAAGTTATGGATATGTCGTTTGCGAATCAGGCTTTGGCGGCCGAGTATTTTGTTAAAAATAAAGGAAAACTCGAAAATAAAGTTTACGTTTTGCCAAAAGAAATCGACCAGAATGTCGCAAGACTCAAACTTAAAGCGATGGGAATTTCGATAGACGTATTAACTTCCGAACAAAAACGCTACCTTTCTTCGTGGGATGAGGGGACGAAATAGACCAGTCTAATGTTCGATTAGTTTTATAATTCCTCTATAAGCGTCTACTTCTACATAATCGCCATTTTTGAAAACTTCAGTGGCAATTCGTGTTCCTACTATGCATGGTTTTCGAAGTTCTCTGGCAACAATTGCGGCGTGACAAAGGATTCCACCCTCATCTGTTACAAATGCCGAGGCTTTTTTCATGGCCGGTAAAAAGTCGGGTATTGTCATTGGTGAAATAATTATCTCGCCTTTTTGAACTTCAGTAATTTGTCGGTGTCCCATAAGTATTCGGACAAATCCTTTCGCTATTCCCCGTTGAGCAACGTTCCCTTTAAGTTCTTTTGTTTTTTTAACTTTTATATTCTTGAAATGAAGACGAAACTTTTTTGAAACAAATGACTTATCAACACTTGCAAATAATTGATTATTCGTATAGAAATAACCGTTATATCGGCCCTCAAGTATTTTTACTGTTGGAACAGTTCTTGAGTCGATTTCATCAGTCAGTAAAACTGAAGATAGCTCTCCAAGTTGCGGATATATCTTGAGAAGGGATTTCCGAATAACCATATCGGAACTGTCGCATAATCTTTCTGTCATCTTTCTTACTGTATTTAACCTTTCCAAATTTAATCCTTTAACCTTATCTTCGTCCATGTCAGCAAATAGCCACATTGCATTACAATAGAAGTATGCTTCTTTAAGTTGTCTCATAAATCTTTTTAATTGATCCAAGTCAACCGCTTGTTCTTTTTCGTAGACAGACCTAATAAAAGGTATATTGCTTACAACAGTTTTTGCAATTTGGGGAATGAAAGCCTTATCTTCTCGAGCTCGTTTAATCAAATAGCCTGGGAGCGAAATGGGTCCTCCTAAATCATAATAAAAATGGACAGTATTATCAGATCTTTCAGCAATAATGTATGGAAGTAATGACTGTTCGTTTTTCATCCACTTCTTGGCACTTGCTACTTCGCCATTAACCCATGCTTCAACTGAAGGAAGAGAAAAATCCCTGGACAATAATTTTTCATACATGTTTGATTTTTTCATATTTGGGTTAGTATACCAAAAATTTGGGAAATTTTTGGGACGAAGGGATAAAATAATTCA
The DNA here is from genome assembly GCA_023484045.1 of Patescibacteria group bacterium. Lineage (GTDB taxonomy): Bacteria > Patescibacteriota > Microgenomatia > Levybacterales > UBA12049 > JAMCZG01. The sequence continues at coordinate 28,828 of JAMDAA010000018.1, read as the reverse complement.
ACAAATTCAACAAGGAGTATCCCTGTGCGATCAGATGTTTACGCATATAAGGATACTCCTTATGAGACATGTATTTCTCTTCCCTCTTCGTATAGGAATTTTTGAGTTCATTTGGTATAATTAGTTGATTGTCGAAGTTGCCAACGTGGTCACCCTTCGACGGGCTCAGGGTTGACCATACGAATTAGCATGGAGCCTGATTGATTCCGCTAGACAGTGAGCGGAGTCGAATCTGTCGAAGTTGCCAACGTGGTCAAGGCGCGTGTCTGAAGAACACGTTATCGGTGTTCGATTCACCGCTTCGACACAATGCAGAGGGTTTAAGTGTTCAAGGCATCCCGTGAAACGGAACAATGTTCGTTCAGAGTAAACGACTATATCTGAACCTTGGAGAAAAAATAAGCGCCAAGCGCCAAAAGTATTACAGTCAAAATTCCTAAAACCCCGAAATCGACAAACATATTAAAATGGGAAGCGCCGACCAAGGCCCCGCGGATTCCGTCGATCCCGTAGCTCAATGGATCGATCGACGCGACAATTACTAACGCTTTTGGCAATCCACTCAGCGGGAAAAGCGCGCCCGACAAGAAAAAAAGTGGCATTATCAAAAAATTCATAATTAACTGAAATCCCTGCATGTCATCGAGTTTTGACCCGATCGCGGTCCCAAGACCCGTAAAAACGAGCGCGATTAAAAACATAAAAAGAAGCGCGACTGGTAACATCGCAAGATTATGAAATCTAAAACCAAAAATTGTCGAAAGCACTAAAACGATCACTCCTTGAAGCGTTGAAACAGTCGCCCCACCCAATGTTCTTCCGAGCATAATATTAAATCTCGATACAGGCGCGACTAAAGTCTCTTTTAAAAACCCGAATTGTTTATCCCAAATAATTTCGATACCGAAAAATACCGATGTAAAAAGGATACTCATCGCGATAATTCCGGGCGTGATAAAATCGAGATAATTCCCCTGCCCTGCTTTTTGGTAAATCGGGCCGAAACCAAAACCCAAAGCGATCAAAAAAAGTAGCGGTTGACCGAGCGACCCGATAATTCGCGCTTTTGCCCTGAAATATCTTTTGAGTTGACGAAGCCACAAAATATAAATCGCGTTCATATTAACGATGCCTCCACATTCTCCGGTGGTTTCTCATTATATCCTGTCCGGTTACTTCTTCGTCTCGAATTTTTTTTCCGGTTAGCGCCAAAAACGCTTTCTCAAGCGAAGTACTTTTTGTCAATTTTTTAAGCTGCTCTGGAGTTTCCTTTGCGACAATTTTTCCGTGGTCGATTATCGCAACCCTTTGCGCGATGTTTTCTGCCTCTTCCATGTAATGGGTCGTAAAAAAAACGGTTATTCCTTCTGTTTTATTCAGATTTTTAATGTAGTCCCAGATTTTGTTCCTCGTTTGTGGATCAAGACCCAGCGTCGGTTCATCCAAAAACAAAATTTTAGGGTGATGCAATAATCCCCTTGCGATTTCGAGCCTTCTTTTCATTCCGCCCGAAAAAGTTTTAACAAGCGCATCTTTTCGGTCTTGAAGTTCGACGAAATCCAAAAGTTCGATTATCTTTTGTCTGAGCGAATTTGTTTTAACATTGTATAAAACCGCGTGAAACTGCATGTTTTCAAAAGCTGTTAATTCGTCGTCGAGACTCGGATCCTGAAAAACGATTCCAAAAGACTTGCGCGCTTCGTTCTTCTCTTTTAGCGCGTCGAATCCATTCAAAAAAATTTCGCCGCTCGTCGGATCAAGAAGAGTTGTAAGCATTTTTATTGTTGTAGTTTTTCCGGCACCGTTTGGGCCCAAAAATGCGAAAATCTCATTCTTTTTTACTTCGAACGAAACGTTATTAACAGCGATGAATTCTTTAAATTTTTTCGTGAGGTTTTTAACCTGAATGATATTATTGTCCATAAATTAATTTAATTATAGCAAACTGAGATTTTGCTGAGCTAGATACTTTTTGACAATGAGATGCGAAATTGGTATTATTTGATCGAATCGCGGTGGTAATTCAGTGGTAGAATGCTTCCTTGCCAAGGAAGATGTCGCCGGTTCGAATCCGGTCCACCGCTCACCGAGTCAAACTCGGTTTCACCGAGGATGACGAGGAGCCCAGTCAGACTGGGCAAATCATTATATAAAGTTAATGAACGTTAGACGTTCTAATAATAAATACTACGTGTACAATCTTATTAGTCTTAAAGACAAAAAGTTTTACACTGGTTATACTGCTGATTTAAAAGATCGACTTTTGAGACATGCTCGAGGCGAAGTAAGTTCCACAGCCAACAGAAGACCGCTTAAGCTTGTTCATTATGAATATTTTATCAACGAAAAAGACGCAAAAGCTCGCGAAGTTTTTCTAAAAAGCGGGTTTGGAAGAGACAATCTCAAGAAAGCTTTAAAAAGAACCCTTGGGGAAGGAGAAAATTATAAACATGTTTAAAGTTGTTAGAAAGTCCGAGGTAACAATAAGAAAAATTGCCGACAATAAAATCGCAATAAGCTTTATTACTAAAGATATTTCCAAAGATGTTTCCTTGGCCACAACAGAAGCCACAGATTATTACGAAAAAGAGACAGCTTATTACAATCGGATTTATTATGTTCTTGAGGGAAATTTAATTTTGGTATTCAATAATGAGGAAGTTACACTAAATGTCGGTGATGTTTGTTATGTAGAAAAAGGAACTAAATACGAAATGAAGGGTACATTCAAAGCCATAATAGTTAATCAACCAGCTTTTGGTACCCAATAAAACTTTAATCTTTAAATGTTCTTTAAGGGTAACTAACTGTAGGATTAATTCTGGCGTGATATACTTTGATAGGCCCGCTTCGACCGCGAAGCGAGGCGAGTTCGAGCGAGGTACGGTTACCAGCTCCAAAAGTGACAGAAATGTATAGAAAATTACATTAATGTATAAATCTTACCTTATTCCCATCTCGGTTAAAGGCATTGTTATTGAAAATAACAAAGTTTGGCTGAGAAAAAATGAAAGAAATGAATGGGAATTACCTGGAGGAAAGTTAGATGCTGGTGAACAACCAGAACTAACAGTGACCCGAGAACTTCTTGAAGAATTAGGGTTTGATGTTAAGCCTCAAAGCTTGATAAAAGCATATCTTTTGGGTGGAGAAAGAACTCATGACGAAGTGAATGGTGTTTTGGTGCTTATTTATAATTGTCTTTTAGAAAATAAATCAGACTCTTTTGAGCTCAATGGTGAAGCAGGCATTTCAGAATTTAAAGCTTTTAGCAAACAAGAGCTAAAAGAGCTGCGGATGCCACAGTTTTATAAAGACGCAATTTTAGAAATCATTTAAAAAATCAGTAAAGCTTTTAATTTTTATATGGGCTTTAAGAACATTAAGTTGTAAAATTAGATCTGGAGTAATTAAACCTCGCAGGTTCGAGCAAAGTACGGTCACCGGCTCCAGACCGAAATGGTTTTTGAAACCTTCCAATTTTACCCTTCAAAGCAACATTTTCTAGCTACAGCCCTGAGTTTGCCGAAGGGTTCGAGCCTAAATTTTTAGAGGAATTTTGCTAGCCTCAAGAAAAACATACCGTGAGGCAAGAATCGGACCTTTTAGAATTTTTCGGTAGATGCTTTTTTTAATAGTTCTTCCATTAGAGGTGATTTTGCAGCCATATATTTTTCTTTATTAACATTAATTTCGTTTACAGCTTTCTTCTTAATATCAGCGTACTTTTTTGCTTCACTCGGATGCTTTTTTAAGTAGTCTCTAAACAATAATACTCGCTTCCATTCGTCACTTTCTGGAAAAGTTAAATGTATATGGTATCTTCTGTTACTTTCTAACGTATCTAATAAGTCTTGCCAGAAGAACATTCTCTCATTTGTCCCGTCTTCAGGTTCATAAGTATATCCTGCTTTTTGCAAATTCTGACAAAAATTCTGCATTTGTTCTTTACGTATAGCAATTGCAATATCAATAATTCCTTTGCCACCTAAGTTTGGTATAGCAGTACTTCCAATATGTTCAATCCTATAATTACCCGTCAGATAAGATAATAATCGTTTCTTTTCATTCTCAAAAAGAATAGGGAAAATAGGATCATAGGGTTTGAAAACATATTTGCTCATAAATAAATGATACTATAAGGATGGAACAAAATAAAAGGAGATCCCTGTAGCCAAGACGGTCATCTGTTGCCAGTGCCGACATGCGCTCCCTAATAATAAGGTACTTTCACTACAGGGATCATTCGGTATCCTGACTATAGCAAAAATCCGTGTAATTATCCACCAAAGAATCTGCTAAAATATGGCTGTGACTAAGGTTTCCAAAATTGCCATTTTTGAGGGGAGAAGGATCCGTCGCCACTGGAATGACAAAGAGGAGAAGTGGTATTTTTCAGTTGTAGACGTAGTGGAGGTTTTAGCACAAACCTCAAGGCCTAGGAAGTATTGGGATGATTTGAAGAGGAAGCTTAAGATGGAAGGAAGTGAGTTGTCCGAAAAAATCGGACAACTAAAAATGCAGGCAGCTGATGGAAAGTTTTATCTAACAGACGTGGCCGATACCGAAGTCATGCTTCGTATAATCCAATCTATTCCATCCCCTAATGCAGAGCCTTTTAAATTATGGCTAGCTCGAGTTGGATATGAGCGTATCGAAGAAGCCCATGATCCCGAATTAGCAATTAACCGTGCCTTACAAACATATCTAAGAAAAGGTTATAGTAAAGATTGGATCAATCAACGCCTAAAAAGTATTGAGATAAGGAAAGCTCTAACGGATGAATGGGAAATGCGAGGAGTAAAAGAAACCAGCGAATTTGCCATTTTAACAGACGATATTACTATTGCTTGGACAGGCATGACCACGAAACAGTATAAAAATCTCAAAGGAATGAAGAAAGAAAACCTGCGGGATAACATGACAAATTTAGAACTGGTTCTTAATATGTTGGCAGAAACCGCTACTACAGAAATTTCTCAAAAACGTAAACCAAAAACCTTTCCAGAGAATAGAAAAGTTGCTAAAGAAGGCGGAACTATTGCTGGAAATGCCAGAAGGCAAATTGAATCAAAAAGTGGTAAAAAGGTAATAACAAAGAAAAATGCAAAAGAGCTAAAACTTATTGAAAGTAAATAGAAATCATTTAAATCTATTAGGTTGTCCAAAAACCTGCTCAAATTATCGGCTAAGGAACCTGGGCGAATTATTATGGCGAAAAACATTGGGAAAATAAAGATTATTTAAAATCTGGGACAATAAACCATGAGCAATGAAGTGGTCAGATCGGTCTGTTATTTTACAAGTACACCCGATCAGCAAGCGGTTAGCAAGGTTAATGAGTTAGCTGCGAAAATAACCGAACAGGGATATGAAGTGCAAACAAGAAGAATTTGTTCTCCGTTTAAAAATCCAAGAGAATTAGAAGATCGTATTGGTGATATGACTATTCTTTTGGGTGTAGGTCCATTATTACTTCAGCAAACTTTAAATAATTTACCAGATTTTTATGAAACCGAGACGGTATCTTTTAACATTGATCTTACAACCGAATCAATAGGCGCTTCTCACAGTCAAGTTTTATTTGAACTATTAAAAAATAAGCCCGGTTTAACATTTAATTTTGCGTATGTGTTTAACAATAAACCATCAAGTCCCTATTTTCCTTCGTCGGCATATGAAAGAAACGGATTTGCGATAGGCCTGCAGGCAACCGATCTTTCAGAAGGCTGCACAACTCTGGATGAGTGGTTGCAAAAAGTTAAAGCGAGTTGGGATAAATTGTATAAAATGTTTGGTAGTCATCCTGATTTTCTAGGCATTGATTCTTCGATTGCGCCTATATTTGATGGAAAAGGAAGTTTAGTAAATTTCATAAAAAGACTTGGCTTCTCCTTCGATCAATCAGTAACTACAGATACATACATACAAATAACAGAATTTCTCAAAAAACATAATCCTAAACCAGTTGGCTTGTGCGGTTTAATGTTGCCCTGTCTTGAGGATTTCGAATTAGCTGAAGAATATGAACAAGGGAATTTTTTTGTAGAAAGAAATGTATTTTTATCTTTACATTCCGGTTTAGGAATTGACACTTATCCTATTGGTATTAATGAGGATCCTCAAAGAGTTGCTCAAATTTTACGGCTTGTACAAGGATTATCAAATAAATATCAGAAGTCTTTATCAGTGAGATTTGTTTCTGATGGTAAAGCTAAAATTGGAGATAAAACAAATTTCCAAAATCAGTACCTAAAAGATGTTACCGTAAGGAAACTTTGACAATTTGATTTTCTTAAAGCTTTTTACTTGCAAAATGCTTTTTTAAGGCATTTAGCTGTGATATTAATTCTGACGTGATATACTTATATAGGTTCGAGCGAAGTACGGTCACCCGCTCACCTCGTAATGAAACGCGTAATTTTAATTGGTGTTTTTCTTCTCTTAATTTTTGTAATCCTTCTTATTGTAAAATTTTATTTTGGTTCTATAATTAATAAAGAAAGTTCAGAAACTCAAAATCTACAGAAAACAAATATGAAAATTACTAGTCCTGCTTTTCAGGATAACTCAAATTTACCCGTTCAATATTCTTGTGACGGACGCGGTATTAATCCCCCGCTAGTAATTTCAGATGTGCCGCAAAATACTAAAAGTTTTGTTTTATTTGTCGAAGACCCGGACGCACCGAGCGGAACATTTACTCATTGGGTTGTTTACGATATCAATCCCTCGGTCAGAGAAATTCAGGAAAATTCTACGTCAAAAGGCGCGTATGAAGGAAAAACGTCGATCGGGAACGCAGGTTATGTTGCCCCGTGTCCACCAAGTGGTGCTCATCACTATGTATTCAAATTATTCGCTTTGGACACGATGTTGAATCTAAAAAGCGCGCCCCGAAGGTCGGAAATCGAAAAGGCGATGACGGGACACATAATCGATCAGGCACAGATAATAGGTTTGTACTGGCGAAAATAATATTATTGATATGCCCGCCTAAACTTGCCGTTCGTCTTCTTGTACTATTCGTACACGGCTCACGGAGCGTTTTAAGGCGGACGCAAGAAACTCTAATACTCGATGAAACTCGTTAAGAGTTTCTAGCGAGAGGAGGTGAAACTTTTTGGATAAAGACGCATTGGGTAAAGTAACGCATTATTACGATAAAGTCGGAGTCGCGATCATAAAACTCACAAAACCTTTAAAGGTTGGAGATAAAATCAAATTTGTTAAAGGCGATAACACTTTCGAGCAGGTTGTCGAATCGATGCAAGTCGAACATGCACAGATCGAAGCCGGAAAGTCTGGCGACGAAGTCGGAATAAAAATTAATCAAAAAGCCAAAGAAGGAACACTAGTTTACTTAAAATAATTTTTATTTAAATATTTTTATAGTTTCCTGCCACGTTTTGCCGCCTTCGGACATTATCGCGTATTGACCGATCGAAAAGAAAAGCATTCTATCGGGATGATTTTTATCTTCCAGAAAATAGGCTTGTCCATTAGTCGCTGTGTATTTTGGCGGACATTTTTTTGCCTTTTCATCGATCGTTGACAAATCATCATTATCGGTTATCGGGACGACGATTTCGATCGTAACATAATCTGGATTGCCATTATTTAAATTAACCGGTTTTAAAAGACAATTAGCTTGGGAATAACCTTTTAAAATCGATTTTCTGAGCGCCTGCTCGAGCGTATTATTTTTGTCTTTACTCATTACCTCTACGTATTGTCCGGTTGTTTCAGGGAGATTTGAAGGATAAACATAAACTTTGTTTCCGACTTCTTTTGCTAATATTTTCCCGTTGTCCTGATTCTCAAGGTATGTAAACGAAATCCCCAAAATGTCTGATATAAATCTTTTTACGTTTGGATTTGAACTTTCGGGCAAAGACACAGTTGGTGTAATTTGAGTCGACGTCAGTGTTACTTGAATCGTCGGAGAGACTTTCGTAACAGGAGTTGGTTGTGCGCTTTTTTGATTATTTTTTCCGTAATTTGAACCAAGATAAAATCCGACGATTAAAATTATAATTAATAATACAGCCAGTCCTATAAATATAAAAAGCTGTGTCGGAATTTTGACATAATTTTTGTTTTCCTGTTTCCCTTCCTTTTCCTCTATTTTGTTTTGTTCCTGGTCCATGTTCAGATTAAAACACAGCTATCAAACTAAGTCAATATATGTTGATCGGATTGAAGCGCGAAGCCTAATTTGGTATCATTAAGGAGTATTGCTGGGTCGTCTAATGGTAGGCCGCAGGCGGGACTTTGCCTGCCCGCCATCGCTGAAGTTTGTGCTGCGGGATCGTCTAATGGTAGGACATGGGACTTTGGATCCCAGTATCATGGTTCGAATCCATGTCCCGCAGCTCAGGCTTTGGCAAGGCGGGGATCCGTTTATTTTGGTTCCCTGCCCGCCATCGGCTGTCGCCTCAGGCGACCGCAGGCGGGGAATCCAAGCCCAGCAGCCATTCGACTCACTTCGTTCGCTCATGGCTATAGCACTTGAGTCGAGTGTGGTGAGCGCGTAGTCGAACCATGTTCTACGTCTATATTCTTCGAACCTCTTCAAACACTTTATATATTGGACAAACTAATAATTTAAAGAAAAGACTGAAAGAGCATAAAGCTAAAAATTCGAAATCCGCAAAATATATTAGGAATTTTTACTCTTTTGAATTGGCTTACTCAGAAACTTATAATTCAAGAAAAGAAGCAATGCAAAGAGAATATCAATTAAAGAGTTGGTCGCGATCTAAAAAAGAAGCTTTAATTAAAGGAGATAAAGCACTATTAAAAAAGTTGTAAACCCTGAGTGAGCGAAGCGAATCGAAGGGAAAAAATGGAAAAAAGAATAGTCTTATAATATCGTTGATTATAAAATTTGAATCAAAAGATATTTTATTTTTTATTTTTGGTTTTTGCGTAATGGTAATTTTTGAATATTTATTTGTATCTACAGGTGCAGAAACTTTTAGCAGAAATAGTTTATTCGGCTTAATGCCTTTATGGTTGCCTTTCTTGTGGGGTTACGGATTTGTGGCGATTAAAAGATCAGTAAATATTTTGAATAAATAAAAAGCTCCGATTACTTTCACCATTACTCACGTTCTGCGGCCATTTGATGACAGCAATTTTTTATTTTATATTTGGATTAGTGATATTCTTATATTGTGAGACATAGGTTGTTTTTGACTTTTGTCGCCTTTTTTATTTCTTTTTTTGTAAGTTCTTTTTTCAACCCTTCCCTCGCAGGGAGTCAACCGGATGCGAGCCATTCGAGTATCTCCGTGAGTCCTTCTTCTGTCCCGGCCGATGGAACAACTGTTGTTACGATTACGGTGACTTTAAAAGATAGCGCGGGAACAGCATTGAACGGTGATACTGTGAGTTTGTCGATCCCAAATAACGTCGCAATTAGCCCGAGTTCGGCAATTCTTGACGCTTCGGGAAAAGCAACGTTTAGTGTAACGTCTCCGAGTCCTAATACAGATTATGTTAATGTTGTTGATAACTCGACATCGACTACGCTTGTAAAATTCGGACAGATAACTTTTACAGCTTCTCCGCACTCGGCGCCGTCCTGTCCCGATCCGAAACCGGTCGGTGCGCCGAAATTAATATCGACTGTTGTAAGCGGATCAAATCAAATTACATTAACATGGACAAAGGCTTTAGATCCGGTGTCACACTATTTAGTGGCTTATGGCGTTGTGTCCAGCCAATATATATACGGTAATCCAAATGTCGGCGGAAAAGACACGATATCTTATACAGTCGGCGGATTACAAAAAAACGTAAAATACTATTTTGTTGTTCGGGCGGTTAATGGTTGCACGCCGGGAGATTTTTCAAACGAATTATCGGCAAACGTCTCTTTAGTAAATCCGATCGTAGTTCCGACTGCGACCACAGTTGCGACTGTGAGCGCGACTCTAACTCCGACACCGACAGAAATTGTGAACCCGTTTGATAATTCAATAAGAAATAACACAGAACAGGATATGAATACGCCTTCGCCGACACAAACTCCCGAGCCGCAAATAACTTCCGAACAATACCAGCCGGCAAATCAGGAATCAGCTTCCGACATAAATTATGTCGTTTTAATCCCGGCGATTCTAGTCGTCATATCCGGAACTTTTGGAATAATTTGGTATTTGGTCAAAAAGAAAAAAAAGGATACAGAAACGTCGGATTTGGAGTTTTAGGCTCTCCTTTACTAATCTCCCCCATGCTTCAGAAAAAAACTATTTTCGTCATTCCAGGCTATAAACATTTGCCAACGAATAAGGCGTATAAGAAAATTGCTAAAATTCTGAAAATACAGAGTATTTTTTAAAAGAGTACAAAAAAATAAATACAAAGGAGAAATATATACTCGGTTTTTCGTTCGGCGCGATGATCGCGTTTATCGCATCGACAAAAGTAAAAGTTAACGGACTAATACTTTGCTCTTTGTCTCCGTATTTTAAAGAAGATTTGTCAAAATTAAAAGATCGTTGGATTTCGCCGGTAATGATGCAGGATTTTTCAAGTTTGCATTGTATTATCTTGGCAAAACGAATAAAAGCAAAACAAATTCATATGCTTTACGGAACAAAAGAAACGTCATTATTAATTAGTCGTGTTTATCAAGCTTATAATCAGATTTCATCTGTAAATAAATACTTAAAAGGCAAAAATTAGCCCTATAATAATTTCCCCTCTTGACAACCTGTGATAATTATCGCAATAATATTTCCATGGACAAGTTTTTAGTTTCGGCCGCAACAGCAACGATCCTCGGTTTCTTGTTTGCAGGAAGCGCGTTTGCCCAGACGAACGATAACTATAATAAAGCTACTATAAATTGGCAAAATTCTGCGGGCACAAGGTGTTACAGAATTTACTACAAGGAGAGCAGTTCGAAAACTTGGCAGCACGCGGTTAGGTGTAAGGATTTATCTGCGAACTCGTACAGCTACACGATTCAATATTTGAAGCCGAACACACTTTATACATATGACGTAGCGGCAGTAGATTACAATAATAAAGAACACTTACTCGGGATAAAACAGATGCAGACTGCTCCGATGCATTAATTAATATCTGCCAAAAATTTAAAGCGCTCGAGAGGAAGGGCGTTTTTTTGTGGTCTAGTGATATAATCATCCAAATTCACTCGAGGGAAAAGGCGTAATCGTTAATATTAATTCCGGAACAGCCTTAATGCATCTACCCAATATGAGTGCCTATTCTTCTTTAAAACGGGCGTTGGTCGGAATAAGTTTAACCGCTCCGTTCGCCCGATACAGCCGAATACGTCGCAAAGAAAATATTGAAGGTAATTGATAACGAAAAAGCCGAAATGTTTGCCCACGATTGGATGAAGAATTTATAATAATTTAATCGTCTACAAATCTGAAATAAATGTTTCGCAAAATTGTTTTTCGGAAAGCTTCTCGATCTGCAAATCGTTAAGACTAATCGACGACGGATATCTCTCCAGTTTATATTTGCTGCAAATGTCGTCGTTATAAATCTTATAAATAGTTCCTCCGTCTGCAAGCCGCGAAATGCTTAGGGGATGATTAAATTTACTAAGCGTCGCGCATTTTGAATCGGGTTCGGCGATAATTATGCTGTTTTTGTCGATGTTTTCCCGGCAGTCGCTGATTCTAAAATTGTTGATAGAATAATTACCGGACTTTATTATTTTAGAAATTTGTCGTGCATTAGTTATTTTGTATCCGTCTGAATAAAATAGATATTGTTTAAAAAAATAAGGAATAAATTCACTCGGTTTATTCAAAAAAATAACGTTTTTATTTTCTTTTTCCGCAAGAAGAATATATTTAACCACCTCTCTTCCGCTAAATCCAAATGTTTCCGAAGCGTATATAGGATTTCTAAAAAGAAGAATGTTTAAAAAATTCAGCAAAAGCAGTAAATACAATCCGGAAATAAAACAGGAGATTGTAATTTTATATGTGAACGATTTATAAAAAGAAAGAACATAAGAAATACCGTATCCGATGATAAAAACCATTACGGGAAACATAAGAGAAGCGCGGATTGAGTAAGAAATCCCGACAACGCTTGCCATAGACGGAATGGGAGCTATAAGTATAATAGCTAGAAACAAAAGAAATATTTTTGGATTTTTTTTAAAAAGCGCGCACAGTCCAATAAGCAGAAATATAGAGTCTATATAATAAAATATTCCATGATACCAAAGAGAAATAAAAGGACTGTTTTCTCCGTATAAAAAAAGATAATTTTCCGAAAAAGAACCTAAATAATTATTAACAAGTTGTTTAAAAAATACAAATAATTTATTCGAGAAAATTAGGGTGAGGGGGGTTTGTATTGATAGCTTTCTTTCCTCGTCGACTGCGCGCGCGATTTCCGGTCTATTAAAGGAGCTAAGATCCGATATGCGAAAAACCGCGGGCCTTTGACTTAACGTGATGACAAAAAATAAAAACGGAATTAAACATAAAAGAGTAAACAATACGTATTTTTTTGTGTCTCTTTTTTTATTTCGATTCCAAACATAAAATACGGATATAAATAAAAACGGAAGATAGATAATTTTTGTTCCGATATAAGAAAAAAACGCAAAGAAAAAAAATGGAAATGCGATAAATATTTTATTTTTTTTAAGTTTTAAAAGAATATAAAAAGCAAGAAAATATAAGTAAACAGCGAGTGGCGCGTCAAATGCCGTTCGGCCAAAATATATAAACCACGGATTTATTGCGGCGATAAGACCGATTATGAAAGCTTGAGAAGAAGAAAATAAACGCCTCCCGATAAGATAAATTAAAACAACAAAAAGTACGCTAAAAAAAGCGTAAGGCAGACGCGCTGAAAGCAAATTAAGAGGTAAAAATTTCATAAATGGTGTGACAAAAAGATACGGAAGTTCTGCTTTGGGAACTTCGTGGGGAGGAGTTGATAAAGAAAAAGGAGACCATAGGCCGCTGATGTCTTTTCCGGTTAGCGCAACCGCTTTTGCGTTTAAAACATAATCAAGTTCGTCCCCGCTTATGCCGATTGGGGTTCTGTCTAAAAAAATAAACCTCAGTAAGCTCGAAAGTATTACCAGAATAATAATGTGCAAATAAATTTTCTTCATTTTAAATGAAACTCTGTTAACATCTCATTTTAAGTATTAACGCAAGAAAAGTCCATAATTCAATTTTCTGGATTTTCTTTTAAAAAAGAAGTGGTATAATAATACCGCGAGTTTACTCACAGGGTTTCGTATGATCGTAAAACGAAAAGCCGGGTATTTTGTTTTATCCGAAAAAACGCGTCGAAATTTGGGCGGGCCGTATAAAACAGAAGAAGAGGCAAAAAAAAGACTAAGACAAGTCGAATTTTTTAAACACCTTGGAAAATAATACTACTAGTATTTTTAATAAAAAATCGTGCGCGTACGATGGTAAGGTTTAGTTCTATCTTGGGAGTTTTGGCTTAAAACCCATAATGCTTCGTCGATTTCTGTTGCCGAATATTTTTCTCGCGTCATTTAAGGAAAGATTTTTTAAATAAACTGCGTCGAGGATATCTGGATTTTCTTTTAAGGCTCGTGCAAGACACGCAGTAAGGGAGAACCACCCGCCTTTTACAATTTTTCCTTTTGGCCACTCAACGCCCCATTTGGGATTTCCCGGGTCCGGCCAATAACAGAAATTGACAACATCCTCGAGAAAAATTAGTTGTACGTCGTTTTTGTAATTTCCGGTAAGGTGAAATTGTTCTGTTTTGTCGAACTTTCTTGTCATCAATTTTTTGATTTTGCCTGAGATTTTGGGTATCTCATCGGTTTTTAAAAAAACAAAGCTCGCACCATCTAATATTTTTTTTGTCGATTTCAATATGCCCAAAGGATCGGGCTTTATTATTGTTAGTTTATTTTTCATGGACTGTATTATAACTAATAATTCTAATTTTATCCCCGATTTTTATCTTGTTCTTATTAATTTCGCCGGATGGGAGTTCAACGATTTTGTTAAAAACCGGATTCCAAAGAAAAATTCTGTCCGGTCTTAAATTCTTCGAAATTTTGACCACTTTATCGTTTTTGTCTAAAACCAAAACGTCGATCGAAAATTTAAGACCAAAAGTGTGAATCCCAAACCGCGTTTTGATAAAAACAGGAATTGCTTTCTTGGCGTTTAAAAGCCCGATCGTTTTTTCTTTAAAACTTCTGAGTATTTTTACTTTTAGTTTAATCATCAAATTAAAGATGAATAACCCAATTCTTAAACCTTTCACTAAAAGTATAATCCGGGGAAGATGTTAGGGATTCGTCCAAGAATCCACCTACGGCGCGCGCTGCGAGAAGAACTTTCAGTTTGTTTAAATCGTAATTTTTTTTAATGAGTAAGTTTATTGATTTTTGGGCAAATTCAGGATTTTTTAAAACAGAAAACACTCTCTGTATAAAATACGCTATATCGTAATACTCAACACTTTTTGATAAGGCGTGTTCTCCGTCGATTAGCCCGAGTTGTCCGGTCTTTAGTCTTATCATATGCCAGGGGGTAAAGTCTCCGTGTCGGGCTTTCGCTGAAAGATTATTTGCACCGTTTTTTACTGCATCTAAAAGTTTGGAAAGTAAATATTTTTCTTTTACGTCTTTTGGGATCGCGTTAAACCAGGAATTAGTTTTATTTATAAATCGGTCTTTGTAATTTAAGTTTTTGTCATAATTTAAAATATTAAGATTCAAATTTTGTATAATTTCGGAAAATTCGATAATATCTTCGATGCTTGTTTTTAGTTCATCAGTGATTGTTTTATCATCGACTCTTTCGCAAAGCTTGTTCCCGTTAAATAGATCGGTTATTAAATAAAAAAGATTATCCTTATAGTATCCGCTGCCAAAGTTTTTCGGAACCCAAAATTTTTGTGTTCGCGAAACTCGTTTATTAAATTCTTCGTTCCAACTCTCTTCAATTTTGGTAACCGCGCTAATCCCTTCGGTTGTTGAAAGTTTTAAAAACAGTTCGCGATCAACTTTCTTAAGATAACCGACAACGTGTCGTGTCTCCTGCCAAAGTTTTTCGACTTTATATTCTTTCTCGAAATACGATTTAACATCGTCGAGATTCAAATTATTTCCTAAACGATAATCTAATATTTTCCCGTTCACTTTTATTTTATAAGCGTTCACAGTTTAATATTAATTATACTATAGTTCAGGAACGGCGAATTCTTTTTTTGCCGCAGTATCGTGTTTCCCGTCTTTTATAAAAAATGCTGATATTCCACCAATAATCATTACCCAGACGGCGCTTTTAAACACTGTTTGAAACGCGACGATATTCGCTTTTATCGCCATGAGCCCAAATATCGTCTGGATTAAATTCGGATTACTGGTGTTCACGATAGAATTAATTTTAATCGAAAGCATATTTGACGTTATGCTGTCAGACAGTATCGTCGCAAAAATCGCGATACCAAAAGCGCCTGCGATATTTCTTGCCAGGGCCAAAACAGATGACGCGATTCCGATCTCATTTAACGGAACAGAAGATGTCGCGGCGTTTGTCAAAGGTGCGATTCCAAGACCTAAACCGAAAGCAAAAAAGAAAAGTCTATAACCCATGTCCCAAAAAGTCCATTTTATATCGATCCCCGAAAACATAAACATCGAAAAAGCACCCCAAAACATCCCAAGGGCAATTACATATCGCGGCTGTATTTTTGTCGAAAGCCGCGCTCCGATTTGCGCCGAAATCATCATGCCCGTTGCCATCGGAATAAATAGATAACCTGTTTTTGTAACTGAATATCCAAGATACGTTTGAACAAAAATCGGTAAAATAAACATTCCACCCATCATTCCGGTAAACGAGATAAAGGAAGAAATTATGGATGCAGTGAAAGTTCTCAATTTGAAAAATTTTAGATCGACGACCGGTTCTTTTTGGGTTTTTTCGACAAAGATAAAAACAATTAAGGAAATAATCGAGATTGCGTAATAAATAATGCTTGTCAAACTCGTCCAGCCCCAAGCTTGTCCCTGATCCAAAACCAAAACGAGTGTTCCAAGCGTCACACCCAAAAGGAGCGATCCGATCACATCAAAGTTTTTAATTCCTTTAATTTTTTCGACGGGTTCTTTTATAAATCTCCACGCCATTAAAGTCCCTAAAATTCCAAACGGAATGTTTATATAAAATACTGCTCTCCAGGAAAAATTATCGACCAAAGGCCCACCGATTAACGGTCCGAAAACCGCCGCGACGGCAAAAACCGCAGACCAAAGACCCATCGCCTGAGTTCTCTGTTTTTGATCTTTAAATGTGTACGCAAGAATCGATAAAGCGAGAGGATAATCGATCGAAACAGTGACCGCCTGGAGAATTCTAAAAACAATCATCGACGAAAGGTTAAATGAAAGTCCGGCCAAAGCCGAAGTTAAAGTAAATCCGACGATACCAAAAAGATACAACGGTTTTCGTCCGATCAAATCCCCGAGTTTTCCAAAAATCGGGACAAAAATTGCGTTTGCGATAATATACGCGGTCGAGATCCAGCTCGCCTGCGAAATCGTTATTCCGAAATCTTTGATAATATCGGGGAGTGCTAAATTTACGATCGTTCCGTCGAGCCGTCCTAAGAAACTCGCGATCATGACAGTTGCCAAAACGATCCATTGGTGGGTTTCGAATTTGCCTTTTTTCATTTATTTAGATGGAATATTTTTTGTGTAGATTGTAACTTTTGCAGACATCCCGTTTTTGATTTCGGGATTTGCGTTTACATTAAATTTTATGTACACGTTAAATTGCTGAACAGGTCTTTCACTCGATATCGAAAACGACATCTGTGTCTGTTTTGCTGACGGGGCGACCTCGTCGACATATCCCCAAAATGTTTTTCCGGGGAGAGCGTCGATCGTAAACGATGCGGGTTGTCCTACTCTTACGTTGTTTAAGCCTTTATTTTCGTCGATAGTCGCAACGATTCTTATTTCATTCGGATCAATCATCTGTACTGCCGGTGTTTGTGCATTCATGATCGTACCGATTGTTTTATTAACAGTGATTATTATTCCGTCGGTGTAGGCTTTGACCGTATCGGAATCAAAAACCGCGAGTTCGTCGCCCTTTTTTACTTTTTCTTCTTCGTAGACGTTAACACTCAACAGTTTTCCCGAAACAGATGGCGAAACATTTATTATCGGCGCAGAAACTTGGGCAGAATCCGTGTAAACACGATTCACGGTCGTTATATAATAAAAAGTTCCACCTGCGATTGCGATCACACAGATTATAATCGCTAAAAGTCTTTTTGACTTTAATATTTTGGTAAATAGTTTTTTAACTTTATTCATATATGTAATATTTTGAAACAATAGATTTCGGGTCTAAAATAATCTTTTCGTCATTTGTCAGTCCGCTTTTAACTTCGGTGTATTCCCCGATCGTTTTACCGGCTTCGATTGTTCTGAGTTCCGGTTTGTCATTATTTAGTACCCAGACATATTTATTTTGTAAAACTGTCCAGTTTGGGATCAAGACCGAGTCGCTATCGACATTATTCTCGATAAGAACGGATCCTGTTTGCCCGAATTTTCCAAGAGCTGTAAGATCGCCCGATTTAATATCAACTTTGTATGCGGTCTTTCCGTTTGAAGTTTGGATTTTTTGCGGGTAGATTTTATCTACGACACCCGATATCGGGTTATCAGAAAGACCCGAAAGTCTTATAGCCGCTTTAGCGCCGATTCTTATAAGAGAAATTTCGCTTTCCGGTATATAGCCTGTAAACACGATCAAGTTTGGATCAGAGACAACAAACGAAGTCTGGGTTGTAATGTTTTGGTTTGGTACAGTAACGTCTTCGTGTGTTATGACTCCGTTTATCGGAGAAGTTAAAGTTGCGAATTGCAACGCGTAATTTGCGAGTTCAACATTTATGACAGAATTATCTAAGTTTGCCTGATTTTGGTCGAGAATTCTTTTTACAATATCATTAACAACATCGACTTCGTCTTGACCTGATTTTGCAACTTTGTTTGTGATTTCAAGACCATAACGCTGTTGGCCCTGTAAAACACCGGTGTCGCTGTTTTGTTTTGTTTGATCAAATGTATCGCGTGTCGACCTATAATTATTCAAAGCGCTTGTTAACTGTCTTTGTAAAGTATATGTGTCAAGCTGGGCAATCGTTTGGCCCTGGTACACGGCGTCTCCTTCTTTAAAAGGAAGATAGGTAAGTTTTCCGCCGGTTTGAAAATGCAAAGTCGCCTGGTTTTGTGACTCGACATCTCCTTCAATAAGAGTTTGACTGTTTGCTTTTTTTACTTCGACTGTTTGAACGTCGGAAATATTTGTCCCTGTTTTTCTCGTGAACACAAAAGTTCCGATCACTAAAGCAACAAATAACATCGGTATAATCAAAAATTTTTTATTTTTCATAATTTTTTTCAAGTACTTTAACTAAATGTTTCATAATCCGGAGCAATTGTTTTTTGTCAGACGAATTTATATAAGTCAACATTTTTTCGATTTTTTCGTCGCGCGTTTTCATCGCTTCCCGAAAAAGTTTGATTCCAAACGGAGTTAATGAAATGATTACCATTCTTCTGTCTCTTAAATCTTCTTCCCGCGAAACGAGTTTCATATCGGCTAATTTGTCTAAGAGTGTTGTAGCTGTAGGCATAGTTATTGAAAATTCGTCGGCGATTTCTCCCATTTGGGATCTGCCCTTTTTTTTCAAAAAACTCAAAGTTTGTAATTGGAGGAATGTTAAGTGTGAACTCGTCGAATTAAAATTCATGGATCCTCTTGCGAGGCGTGATATTTTAAACACGACTTCGATTAATTTATTGTGTATATTTGATTCCATAATAGTTAGTCAATCAAAGTGTTCGGTATTATAACCTTTTTTTATCCATTTGTCAAGTCCTTACGAGACTATTAATATTACTTACTTATTTAACCTATAGTTATTTGCTTTCACTTACCGTTTGTGTTATACTCATCATTAGTTTGCAGATTGAAGTAATAAATCTGCTTAATTTTGGACAGTTTTGTTTAGACAAAAGATAAATAACTTCAGAAATTCATTTTTAAAAAGGTATCTTTTCCCTCTTACAACATCCACATTTATTTAAGCAGTTTTGTTTCTTTAATCATTTCAAAATATCATGTACAGATATAATACTCACAGAAAATTTAAAAGAAAGCCGTTTCGCCCTGCGCAGTCAAATATTGCGCTTGCCCGGCAGATCCGTTCGGTGGAGGTCATAAAAAAAGGAAAAGAAGTATATGCGGAAGAGCAATATATTCCGAGTAACGGATTTATCGATTTTCCGCTCGTTAAGCAATTACAGGATAATATTTTATATAAAGGGTATACATCCCCGATGCCGATTCAGGATAAGGCGATCCCAAGTATTATTGCCGGAAGAGACGTAATCGGAATCGCAAACACCGGAACGGGAAAAACCGCGGCTTTTCTTATTCCTCTTGTTAATAAGGTTTTTAGCAACAATACCGAAAAAGTCTTAATCGTTACTCCAACTCGTGAATTGGCGTTGCAGATATACGAAGAATTACGCGGTTTCGCAAAGGGTTTGGGAATCCGCACGGTTCTTTGTATCGGCGGAATGAGTATGACAAGACAGCAAAACGAACTAAAACAGAATTTTAATTTTGTTATCGGTACTCCAGGAAGGATAAAAGACCTTGTTCAAAAAAGAAATTTGTATCTGTCGCAATTTAAAAGCGTTGTTCTCGACGAGGCAGACCGCATGGTCGACATCGGTTTTATTAATGATATTAAATATTTTATTTCTCTTCTTCCAAGTGACCGTCAATCGCTTTTTTTCTCTGCGACTATTTCGCAAAAAGTTAAAGAAATTATCCGAGGATTTGTTAACGATCCGGTTACGGTTTCTGTTAAGGAGCAGGATATAACCGAAAATATCGATCAAGGCGTGGTTAAAGTTTTGGACAAGCATAAAAAAGTGGATCAACTGCACGATTTATTAATAAAAGAAGGTTTTAATAAAGTTCTTATTTTTGGCAGGACAAAATGGGGAATTCAACGGCTCACAAACGAGCTTGTCAAGAGGGGTTTTAAGGCGGGGGCGATTCACGGAAATAAAAATC
Organism: Patescibacteria group bacterium; assembly: GCA_023484045.1. Classification (GTDB taxonomy): domain Bacteria; phylum Patescibacteriota; class Microgenomatia; order Levybacterales; family UBA12049; genus JAMCZG01. The sequence goes on along the minus strand of JAMDAA010000018.1, from coordinate 8,699 downwards.
AGAACCAGAGACAAAAGACGCTTGATAAATTTAAAAAAGACGAAATTAAGATACTTTTGGCGACGGACGTAGCGTCGCGCGGTTTGGATATCGAAAATGTTAGCCACGTTATTAATTACGACATGCCCGCAACTTACGAGGACTACATTCATAGAATCGGAAGAACAGGCCGGGTAAACAAAAAAGGCGTCGCGTTGACTTTTGTTGAATAAGATTTATTTATCGGATTCCCTGGGATCTTTTTCTCCTTTCTTCGATCTCGTCTAATATTTTTTTTCTGATACGGATATTTTTTGGGGTAACTTCGACCAGCTCATCGTCTCCGATGTATTCGAGTGCGTCTTCTAAATCCATGATCTTTGGGGTGTTAAAATGTTCTGAAACTCCTTCTCCTTTTGAGCGGTTGTTGGTGAGCTGTTTTGTTTTACACACGTTTACCTTTATGTCTTCTTCTCTCGCGTTTTGCCCGATTACTTCACCTTTATAAACTTCAACAGCCGGGCCGATAAAAAGAGTTCCCCGACCTTGGGTATTTATTAATCCGTAGAGATTTGTAACGCCTGATTCGTGGGCAACGAGCGATCCCTGTTCTTTTTGACTCGTAAAACCTTTATCAACGTCGTATTTATAAAAACTTATATTCATAATTCCCAAGCCCCGTGTGTCGGTTGTAAATTCGCTTCTGTATCCAAACAATGTTTTTGTCGCGGAGATAAATTCCATATATGTAATACTGCCGTCGGCTTTCATATCCTGAAGCTCGGCGTGCCTTGCGCCCATTTTCTGCATGACGATTCCGCTAAATTCTTCGGGAACCTCGATAAACACGCGTTCATAAGGCGTCAATTTTTCACCGCCTACGGCTTTATCGATAACTTTTGGCCGTCCGACCTGGAACTCATAGCCTTCCCGTCTTAGTCTTTCGATAAGTATTGCCAAGTGTAATTCTCCCCTGCCCGAGACGATCCAGCCGCCGCCTTCGGTATCGTCTTCGACTCTTAGCGCGACATCGGTTTCAAGTTCTTTATACAATCTTGCCCTGATTTCTCTTCCGGTTTTAAATTCCCCTTCCCTTCCGGCAAACGGGGAATCATTAACGATAAATTTTATCTGCATCGTCGGTTCCTCGATATCGATAACGGGTAAAGCAATAGGATTTATGCTGTCTGCGATTGTTTCTCCGATAGTCGCATCGGGAATTCCGGTTACTGCCACGATATCTCCGACGGGCGCATCCTGTGTTTCGACCCGATCGAGTCCCTGATACGTCATTAGAGATGTTAATTTGTATTTTTCTCTGTGTCCGGTTCTATTTATATACATGATTTCCTGCCCGTTTTTGATACTACCGTTGTAGATTCGTCCGATCGCGATCCTTCCTTTATGTAGATCGCTTCCGATCGACGCGACCATCATTTGTAAAGGTTTATTAATATCTCCGGAGGGTCTGGGAATGTGTTCTATAATAGCGTTAAAAACAGGAGAAATATCTTCCATTTCATTTATATTCTCATCAAGACCGGCGACTCCCATTTTTGCGCTTGCGTAAACGATCGGAAAATCAGCAGTCGTGTCGTCTGCACCGAGTTCAAAAAATAAATCGAGGGTTTTATCCAACACATAAGGAATTCTCGCATCGGGCCGGTCAATTTTATTTATAACGACGATGATTTTAAGTTTCATCTCGAGCGCCTTTTTCAAAACAAACCGGGTTCTTGGCATCGGTCCTTCTTTAGCGTCGATTAACAAAAGACATCCGTCGGCCATTTTTAAGACCCTTTCGACTTCCCCGCCGAAATCGGCGTGACCCGGAGTGTCGATAATATTTATCTTTATAACTTGTCCTGATCCGGCTGAGCCGGACGAAGGATTCCAGACAACAGAGGCGTTTTTGGAAAAAATTGTAATTCCCCGCTCCTGTTCGAGCTCATTACTATCCATAATGAGCGTTTCGGTCGTGTCCTTATGTAATTTTGTTTTAGATTGCTTTAAAAGCGCGTCGACGAGCGTTGTTTTTCCGTGGTCGACGTGCGCTATAATCGCAACGTTTCGTATATCTGTCATAATAAAAAACCGCCTCAAGCGGTAACACAATTATACCCAATTATACCAAAAATAAGACAATGATTTATAAGCAAAAATACTTTTATCACCCTTAGGGTGTTTTAGCTTGACACGTCTTCTTTTCCCCTTTATTATTATTTTATGGCAACAAACAGAAAGTTAGTATTTAGAAATGCAGAAATTTACCACATATTTAATCGAGGCATAGAAAGAAAATCTATCTTTAGTAATAAAAGAGAATTTGACAGAGCTCAAAAACTTATTAAATTTTATAGGCATAAAGATATTCCAATAAGATTTTCTCAATTAATCCAACAACCAGAAGAGGCAAAAAAGAATATGTTGGAAAAACTATATAAAAGCGAAAAATTGGTTGATATATTAAGCTATTGTTTAATGCCTAACCATTTTCATTTTATATTAAAACAAAACGTAGATAAAGGAATAACCACTTTCGTGGCAAATTTTACAAATGCGTACACGAGGTATTTCAATACTAAGATTCAAAGGGCTGGACCATTATTTGAAGGAACTTTTAAAGCAGTCTATGTGGAAAGCGATGAGCAACTGATTCATTTATCTCGTTATATTCATTTAAATCCAGTAGTTTCTAGTATTATAAAAATAGAGCAACTTGATAGTTATCTCTGGTCCTCATATCCGGAATATATTTCTTTATTAAACGAAAATATAGCAGAAAAAGAATTGGTATTGAGAATGTTTAAGTCAAACATAGATTATAAGAGGTTTGTTATGGATCAAATTAGCTACGCAAAAGAATTAGAGCACGTTAAACATTTAACTCTAGAGTAGGAATTGGGTAAGAATAGGTGTAAAGTCATAACACCTGGAGGGTGTAGCATGAAATAGTCTTTATTGACAAAACATGTTTTTGGATTAATACTTTTATTAATGGACGAAAATTCTGGTAGTGCTGGTGTGAACCAAAAATATATAACTGTGATCGGTATCGCGGTTTTCGTGCTTATACTGATACAGCTTGTCTTCGGAATTTTTTATTTTCAAAACAGAAATAACAAAAATAGTTCTTCGGGCGGATCGGAATCGATCGGTTTATCTTCGATTTCGGGTACGATCGATTTTAACGGGGTCGCGCCGAGTGATTCCACGATTTCGGTTCTCGCGCGAAAAGTCGGCGAGTCAAATTTCAACACGGTTATCACAAATATTTCCCCGATCGACGGCGCGGTTTGGAGTTGGGATGGATCTCAGTCGGGCGTCGCGTACGAAATTCAAGGTTTTTTAATGCAAAATGGGAATAAAATCGGACAGTCAGACTCTCAAATAATCGTCGCTCCGGCAGACAGTGAGGTTATAAGAATTAATTCTAAGGCGACTCCCCAGAAGCCGCAAAAGTCGACACTTTCCGGATCGATCGATTTAAACGGATATGTGCCGGTTGGAGCAACGATTAATATATCGGCGAGAAAAAGCGGCGTGTCCCAGTTTAACCCGATTGTAAGCAGTCTTTCCGCAAAAGACGGTATTACCTGGAGCTGGAACGAAGCAGATAGTGGTGCAACCTATGATGTTCAGGCTTATCTTATTTTAAACAATGCGACGATCTCCCAATCCAAAATTTTAACAACAGCGGCGCCGGCATACAATGAAACATTAAGAATAAATTCAACCGCCGTTCCGCCCGGAGGACCGACATTAGTTTCGATTTCAGGGACGATAGACCATAACGGAATTATCCCGCAAAATAGCACTTATTCGATCGCGACGCGCCAGAGTGGAACATCTCAGTTCAATACGGTATTAAGCGGGATTCCGGTCGCAGATGACGTTTCCTGGAATTGGAATCAGGCGACAAACGGAGTTACATACGATATACAAGCTTATTTAATAACAAACGGAAACACCACGACCTCGTCTCAAATAATAACCGTCGCGGCGCCTGCGGTTAACGAAATTTTAACGATTAACGCGCAGAACGTTCCGCCGGTCCCGCCCGCAAACAGCATGACAAACACGTGCGTCGGTAAAAGCAACGGCTTATGGCAAGTGCAGTTTTTATATAATAATAATTCCGTTATTAAAAGTGCTCAACAATTTGCGTTTACGGTTGGAACGTCGGGCGGCGGAAACCAGATGGTTAATAACACAGTAACTCCTTCCAATCCGAATAATCCCGGAACCCAATCCTATACGAGTGGGTTTATATTCAGCGAAGGACAAAGTTATTACGCACAATGGGCGTATTCGACCTGTACATCGTGCAACACATTTTCCCCGTTCTCTCCGAGTCTGCAGTTTTATTGCAACACCCCTCCTCCAACGAATACACCAACGCTTACCCCGATCCCTACGAACACACCTGTTCTGACCAATACACCGACTCCTACAAATACTCCGATCCCGACACCCACCTCAACGCCGACGCAAACTCCTACGCCTACACCGGTTTGCATCCCGGATGCCGGCATATGCGTGCTCGGAAGCGACTGTTGTGTTGAAACGAGTCAATGTATAGCTACGGGTCAAGACCCGACGCTTCGCTGTACTCCTTCGAATTAAATAGGATTTAAGGTTTTTTTGTGGTAAAATATTTTGCTATGGAAAATAATAATAATCCCTGGAAAAGATCGCTAAATGAATTAAAAACGATCGGCGAAAAAATATCGCTTAACGTGATGCTTTTTTCGGTGCTAAAAGCGCCGGACAGAATCGTCGAGGTTTCGCTTCCCTTAAAAATGGACAACGGCGAAATAAAAATTTTTAAAGGTTTTAGAGTTCAGCACAATAATATTTTGGGTCCGTATAAAGGCGGAATCAGGTATCATAAAAATGTAAACTTGGATGAAATAAAAGCTTTGGCTTTTTGGATGACGATGAAAAACGCCCTGATCGATGTTCCGTTCGGCGGCGGGAAAGGCGGAATCAAGGTCGATCCAAAAACTTTGTCAGAAGGAGAACTCGAAAAATTAACAAGGCTTTTTACAAAGAGAATAAAAGACGTGATCGGGCCCCATAAAGACGTTCCGGCGCCCGACGTTAACACAAATTCCAAAATTATGGCGTGGATCGCGGACGAATACTCGAAATTAAACGGTAAAGATGCCTTAGCAGTCGTTACGGGGAAACCGGTTGAAAAAGGCGGATCAGAGGGCCGCAAAGAAGCGACCGGAATGGGCGGAATGTACGCGCTTGCCGCAGCACTTAAAAAACTGGAATTTGACAAAAAAAATCCGACGGTTGCTGTTTCTGGCTTTGGCAACGTCGGGCGTTATATCGCCTCTTTTCTCCAAAGCAACGGTTTTAAAATAGTCGCGGTTTCCGATTCAAAGGGCGGAATTTATATTCCGGACGGAATATCAGACATAGAAAATCTGGAGAAATATAAAGAATCGAAAGGATTCTTGGCAGGCTGTTATTGTGTAGGTTCGGTATGCGATATAAATAACCGCGAGAAACGAGGGGGAAAAGATATTTCTCCGAAAGAATTACTCGAGCTTCCGGTAGACATTCTTATTCCCGCGGCACTTGAGAACGTTATAACAAAAGAAAACGCGGACAAAATTCAGGCAAAAATAGTTTTTGAGATGGCAAACGGTCCGACAACTTTAGAAGCCGATGAAATTTTGTCTAAAAAAGGAATTACAGTAATTCCCGATATTCTGGCTAATTCGGGCGGAGTCGCGGTAAGCTACTTTGAATGGTATCAAAATCTTCATAACGAAAAATGGAGTAAAGATGAGGTATTCAAAAAGTTAAAGCAAAAAATGGAAAAAGCGGTCGATAACGTTTTTGAAACCAGTAAAAAGTTCAAGGTTACACTCCGTGAGGCGTCCTACATTTTAGCGCTTAAGAAAATCGAGTCCGTGTGGGGAAATAAAAAAGATTAAAAATGTTGTCATTATTTTTTATCGCCATCGGTCTTTCGATGGATTCGTTTAGTTTAAGCATCGCGGGCGGCGCAGCCGTAAAGTCACCCAAAATACACCACGTTATCAGAATCGCTTTTTTCTTCGGTTTTTTTCAGGCTATTATGCCTCTTATCGGTTGGTTTATCGGTGAGAGCTTAAATAAATTTATCGGACCTTATGATCATTGGGTCGCTTTTTTTCTTCTTTCTTCTGTCGGTTTAAAGATGATCTATAATTCTGTCAAAAATAAAAATAAGAAAAAAATAAATTTGTTGGATTATAAAATGTTATTTTTAATGTCGTTAGCAACGAGTATCGATGCGCTTATTACCGGAATAACCCTTGAATTTTTAAAAGTTCCGCTTTTAATATCGGTTTCCGTGATCGGTTTTGTAACTTTTTTGCTTTGTTTTATCGGCTTTTGGCTGGGTGAAAAACTTTCATCCGTGTCCGAAGATAAGACAGAAATTATCGGCGGGATAATTTTAATCGGAATCGGAATTAAAATTTTGATCGAACACTTATTTTAATTTTTTAATTTCTTTGATGTCTTTCTTGAGCTCGTCTTTTAAGGCTTCGGCCGTTTTTTTAATTTTCTCTTGGATGTTTTCGACCCTTTCGCTCAGTAATTTCCAGATTCGATCATGATCGTCAGAGCCCAGGTGGGCTAAAAAAACTTTTTTTTCGTCTTCGTTTAATTCCGATAAAACACAACCGATTATAGCGTGGTGCAAATTGCTTTCCGCGAGTTCGACCAGATGTTTTTTCTCCCCTTCTTCCAGGTCCAAATCGTTCAATTCAATAATTAATGATTCGATTTCGACAAGGTCGCTGTAAAAATGTTTTTTCTTTTTCATATTTTATTTTATTTTAACAGGTCCTAACGGAATTTTGTTGTTCGGATCGTCGACAAAAAAGTATAAAACAGGTCCTCTGGCCGGGCCGTCAACGCGCTCAAGATACTGCATTACTTCGGGCGAACCACCCAAGTGTTTTCCTGTCCATTCAGCCGGTCCCGCATCCCCGATCACAACGACGACCGCTTTTCCGTTTTCAGGATTAACAACTAACATTTTCCGCATCCCGAAAAAATCGACATATTTTTTTACATCACTTTCGTAACCGGGTGCGAAGAATGTCTGCACCGCGATATACCATTTTTCCCGTTCCTTTTCGACATCGGTAAATTCGGATTTAGAATTTGCAAAATAACCCCAACCGCCTAAACCCGGTGCCATTCCCTCCGGCCCGTACCTTCGGGCTTCATCTTCAGTGTCAAAATGCACACTCATATTGTCTCCAGGGTATCTCGCAAGATGCTGTTCAGCGCCGATAAGGCCATAACTTCGATTCAATCTTATGCCCTGTAACTCTCCGACCGCTTTTATTCCGAAATATCTCGAAAAAATATCGGAAATATTTTTTTCCTGGTCGGGCGTTAACGGAGTTACATTCTGCGGTAAAACTTTTTGGAGATCGGATATAAAGAAAACATTTTTATCGATTTCTTTTTTGTATTGATCGGCCGACGCTAAAAGGTTTGTCGGCGGGATGGCGGGCGATGAAATCGGTTTCATAAGCGCGAGCGCGGCCGCTGATCCGACTGCAAGTTGTTTTGAATTATTCGCGAGCCAATTCAAAGATTCAGAATGCTTGGACCACAATTTTTTCTGAATCTCTCTGTGTTTTCCGACCCACTTGTCTTTTAAACTCTTATAATGCTGGCCTTTTTTATTTTGCATGCCTAATATTATATTATTGGTTTATATCGGACAAGTCAACATCATATTAAAATAACCTATAGCATTGACTTATTTGATCTTTTGTGTTAAATTATCCCGAATGGAAACATTAACGGGAATTCCGGAGATTGAGACTTATAGATTTAGCGATCGGGCAATCAGGGCTATCGGTCACGTTTCGATCGGTGAATTTTTAAGTGGAATCGGTGAAAAAGGTAGAAAAATTACTGTTGCTGCTTATTTGTCTACAGAAAGACTTGATAAAATAACGGGATCAGCAGATACGGAACCATGTCTGGTTGTATCAGACGGAGAGTTTATCCGTGTAAATATTGGAAAAGGTAATGTTACTTATGTTGATATAAAAGGTGGTACATATGTAGGATGGGTATCGGGAAAATGTTCACCGGAACATCCGTTTAGGTATACTATTAAAACGACATTAAAACCCTCCGATATAGTTTCTATATTAAAAAATCCAGAATTAGAAGGATTAAGAATTTCTCAAATGTTTTCTTAACTTTTAATTTCTATTTTTTCAGGAAAACCGGATAGATATGTCCAATAATTCCGATTAAAAGTATTATTCCTCCCCATCTTAACGGATGCGCTCCGATAAAAGGATAGGTTATTAAAATTCCGATCCCAACGCCGATCGTAACATGTACGAGAGAATTATACATCGGGTGTTTTTTAAAGTAATTATAAATTTGTTTATACATTTTTCTCACCCCCCTTCGCTAAAGCTTCGGGGGGCAGGCCCCCCCCTCTTTTTTTAAACTTCGGGGAACACATTTCCCCTTATCATTAAGTTTATTCTGTATTTTGGGATATTGCAAGGTTGACATATATATTTACATATATATTGACAATTACGAGTCTGGTGCAATACTCCCATTAGATTGATATAGCAATGTCAAAGAGCTTGAGAGCATAACAAATCAAGGACAGATATACATTTTTTGCAAATGCTAAAATTCCCCGTGTCTCCTCATGTCCCAGA
>JAMDAA010000011.1 GCA_023484045.1 Patescibacteria group bacterium | reverse complement strand
GAGCTTGCGGTCCGTCTGCCTTCTGCAATTTTTGGAATACTTACGGTAGGTTTATCATTTTTTTTTGTTAAGCAAGTCTTTAATAATAAAAAAATTGCATTATTGTCGATGGCCTTATTAGCGATATCGCCATGGCATATACACCTTTCCCGCGTCGAATCAGAATCTAACACAGCTGTTTTTCTGGTTTTATTGGCAGTTATGTTATTTATAAGAGCCGTTAAGAAAAGTTCGTGGCTATTTATACCGAGTTTTGTTTTTTTTGCATTGACTTATTTTACTTATGCCGGTAATTACGTTTTTACAACTCTATTAGTATTAGGAATAGTTATTATTTACCGGAAACAAATTTTTAAAAATAGATATTTTATTGTGGGCGTAATATTATTCATTTTAATCGCGCTTTTTATTTCGTCAAAAACTATTTTTGCCAACAACACTAAGATTTCTGGAATCGGGATATTTGGTGACCCTGCATTGGTTCACGCTAAAATAGAAATCCCCAGGAACGAACACATAAATACAAATTCTTTAGAGGCAAAGTTTTTTCATAATCGCCTGATTTTTGCGTCAGAAAAATTTGCACAAAATTATTTAAAATCTTTTTCCCCGGAGTTTTTGTTCATAAAGGGTGGAGATAACGGGGCGCATAACATTTTAAATTTTGGAAATATGTATTTAATCGAGGCACCATTTCTGCTCCTTGGATTATTTTATTTAATTTTTTTTAAAAAGGGATCGGAGAAAAAACTTATTTTATATTGGCTTTTAATAGCGCCTATCTCAGCCAGTATTACAAAAGATGCGCCCCATACGAATAGAATGTTCGCGATTTTTCCGGTATTGCCTATCCTGACTGCGCTCGGATTATATTATCTTATAACGCTTGTCAAAAAAAAGGCATTCAGAAATATTTTGATCGCTTCCCTAATAATTGTTTTTGTGATAAATATTGGTATGTATATTGATCGTTATTATGTGCATTTTCCAAAAAACGAAATCGAAAACTGGGGCTTTTCGTATAGAAAAATTAACGATTTTATAAATCAAAAAAAATATGTTTCAAAGAAAATTGTTATGTCAAAACCAGAAACCTCTCCTTATATTTTTCTCCTTTTTTATTCAAAATACGATCCGGTCAGTTACCAAAAAAATGCGTCTAGATATGGATATACAGAAGACGGATTCGTCCATGTGAAGGGTTTTGACAGATACGAATTTAGAGGTATCGATTGGGATAAAGATTTAAATACGAACACTTTGGTAATAGATTTTGCATCAGAAATTCCGGATTCGATTAAAAATGAGCGATACTCAATATCGCAAATCAGTGAATCTGGTCGTCCGATATTTTCTGTTGTAGAAACTAAATGAAAAATAAAATATTCATAATTTTGCTTCTGATTTTTTGTATCCCTGCTATTCTTTCTCTTTTTAGTCCGGGTTTTTTTCAAAGCGACGATGGGGAATGGATGGTAATTAGATTTTCTGCTTTCCATCAGTCTTTGCGCGATGGTCAGTTTCCTGTCCGGTTATTAGGCAGACTGAATAACGGACAGGGATATCCTGTCGCGAATTTTCTTTATCCAGGTTTTATGTATATGGGAGAACCGATTCATATCTTGGGATTTAATTTTGTAGATACCATAAAAATTATTCTTGGATTTTCGATGGTTGGCTCAGCTATTTTTACTTATCTATGGCTATCGAAGATATTTAACAAATATGCAGCTTTTATCGGTTCGTTATTTTATCTTTACACACCATATCATTTATATGATCTCTATAAAAGAGGATCGGTGGGGGAGGTTTTAGCATTTTGTATCGTTCCGTTTATTTTATGGATGCTTGAGCGAAAAAGTATTTTTTTTACTTCTGTAGGTATATTTCTGTTAATAATTTCACATAATACGCTTGCATTATTATTTCTGCCCATATTATTGATTTACACAGTTTTAAGAAAAATATGGGGGATAAAATTCATTATTTTTTCCTTCGCAATGGGGATATTAATGTCATCTTTTTTTACTATCCCCTCGATTTATGAATTATCTTATATTAGATTTTCCAGTATTAGTATTTCCACGGCGACAGAATATTTCTCATCGATAAATTTAACCGGAGTTTCGAGTTTTATAACATTATTTCTATCGATAATTATTTATGTGATTTATCTTAGAAAGAATAAACAAAAAAAGATGAGTAATTTATTTGCGTTATTCGTTTTTTTGGCAATTTTTGGAATATTTTTCAGTTCTCAAGTAAGTTTAATTTTTTGGCAAATAATTCCCTCGTCTTTAATACAGTTTCCTTTCCGATTATTGTCTTATTTAGTATTATCGATGTCTTTCCTAGCAGCTTGTGTTGTCGCCCAACTAGAAGGGTATAAAAAATATTTGATTTCTATTTTTTTGGTAATTATTTTGGCCTTTTCTTCGGTTCAATTTATTAAGCCTTCAGAATTTTTTGATAAAGGAGATGCTTTTTACTCTACAAATGAGGGTACGACAACAGTAAGGGATGAGTATATGCCAATTTGGGTTAAGGTTGCTCCAAAAGAGAGATATCAAGAGAAGATAGAAATATTAGAAGGGAATGGCGTTATAAATAATTTGAAATATGGATCAAAGGAAATAAGTTTTTCGGCCATTTTTTCGTCTGATTCAAAAATTCGAGTAAACACGATTTATTATCCGGGCTGGAAGGCTTATATAAATGGTGAGGCAACAAATATTAACTATGACAATGACGGAGGAGTGATGGAGCTTTTAACGACCAAGGGATTAAAAAATGTAAAAATTGTTTTTTCGGAAACTTCTCTGCGTTTGTTTTCTGGTATATTAACTATTTTGTCTTTCTTGGTGTTGATATTTGTTGTAGTTAGACAAAAGCGCGTAAAAGCTCCAAAGTAGATTTATGTCCTGGTATTTATATTCTTTATTGACATCTTTTTCTTTTATAGGAATATTTTTTATAATAAGCGTTGAAATTTAAGGTAGGTAATAAGAGAACTCTTTTGCTTTTAGCCATTTTTCTTCGGTGATATTGGGTATTTTTGATTTTTTTATATAAAGACAGGTCGGTTTCTCGCCAGAATAAAACTGTGCGTATTCGGTTTTAATGTTTTCCGGAAGGGTCCGATTAGCAATTTTTTGATTAGGACAAGTTCCATAGTAGAAATCAGGAGGATTTTTGGTAAACATTTCCACTCTTGAACTTACATATCTTGGGATTAGTGGCATAAAAGATGTATACCAGGAATATTTATAGGGCGAGTTTAAATCTGCTTGCCAGTATATCAAATCATCTGCGCCGTCTAAGAATAACGTATCATTTGCGCCGGATAATATTTTTACTGTTTCCCCAACTCGAAGATCATTTCCGTAGTTTGTCATAAACTCGTAATGCATATCTATTTTTTCCCGGATGAAAGATTTTGGAGATAAATTTATATATAAAAACATAATTGTTAGAAAAATAAACATCATAAGGGCAGCCTTTTTTTTATATTTATAAAGATCAAAGACCATTAAAAGCGTTACCATGATAAATATTGAAAACCAGGGTAGCATATGAAAAGCCTCGTAGAATATTTTTCCAGGCAGCACATATCTTATATTCGCAAAGCCGAGTATCAAAAGCATCAATACAATTATTTTTATCTTTTTATGATAAATTCCTAAAATTAAGACACATGAAAGAAAGACCATATCTAGGGCGACAGTAAAATATCTGAAAATATTCCATTCTCCGTTAATAAACAAATATAGTGGATAGAAAAAAATCTTTAAAAAATCGAATCCGAATATTGTCCCCGCCCCGTTGCCTGATTGAGGGACAGTATTAAAATTAACTTCGAAAACGTTGAAAAAATATTCCCTAATTGGAATAAAAAATAAAGTAATTCCGACCAACGTAAAAAACATGGCCATCGAGACTTGTTTTATTTTCGAAAAATTATTCCCTTGTATAAGTAACAGAAAAAT
>JAMDAA010000022.1 GCA_023484045.1 Patescibacteria group bacterium | reverse complement strand
TTCCTGCCATAATTTGTCTATCTGGCTACTTTTAGTTGTTCTTTAAAGTAATCGACCCAGGGGATAAGGCTTGGGTCTTGACCGTAAAGTAAGGCTAAATATAGTGTCAAATATCCCCCAAAAGAAAGCGTGTTTAACACTTGAGATAATTTTGTTTTTCCGCAAGGCGAATATTCGATAACTTCTACATTGTTCTTTTTGATAACATCTTTTGTCAAAGCAAACCGTTTCTTAATTCTGGAAGAATAAATTTGAGAATCTATAAAAAGAACAATCAATTTTTTATCAATAGGATTTTTCAATCCTTCCATTAAATGATGATTAAGTTCGGGGATATCTTCAAAAGCAGAAAAACTTTTCGACGTTTCGTTAAACTGATTTCTTGTTACATGAGCGTTTCCGACTAAATGTTCGGACGCAAAAATTATCGGAATTTTTCCTTGAATTTGTTTTGCGATTTCGATCGCATCGCCTTTTATTTTTTCTTGAGATCTTTTTACATCTTCGATTGCCGATTCAACATCAGAATTTTTAATTTCGATTGCCCCCCAACTTTTAAGAAGTGCAAACGTTCCCATTGCGATATAGCCTGTTCCGAGTCTCGGCTGGCCGGAAGGATTAAATTTCGGATTAAAAGTAAAGCCGGGGTGTTTGTCTTTTAGAAATTCACCGAGTTTTCCGCCGCTCGAAAATCCCGAAATTTTTGCGCCTTTTTTTAAAGCCTCTTCTGCGCAGGATAAAACTTCTTCTGTAGATCCGGAATAACTCGTGAGTATAACAAGCGTATCTTTGTTTACAAATCCAGGAAGATGATAATTTGAATTAATCACTAAAGGAATTTTTATTTCGTTTTCAAAAAGCGATAAAGCGATGTGTCCGCCGTAGGCCGATCCGCCCATTCCGCAGATCACAATATTTTTTACCGATTTGTACTCATCGCTAAAAAATTCAGTGTTAAAATACGAGTCAAACATCTGCTTACACTGATCCGGAAACATTCCCGTCGATTCGTATACGTTTTTTGGGTCAAGTTTTTTAATTTCTTCTAAATTTGTCAAATCGATCATTCTAATTTTCTCCCTGTATTAATTTTACCAGTTCTTGTTTTTTCAAATCAACTAACTCTTTAGTTTTTGCTTCAAGATTTAACCTTAAAAGGGGTTCAGTATTTGATTTTCTTAGGTTAAACCTCCAATCATTATATTCAACCGATAGCCCATCTATATGCTCAACTTTTCCGTCTTTATATTTTTCTTCTGCAAGATTAATTATTTCATCTTTTTTTTCTGTTTCAAAATTTAATTCTCCGGTAATAAAATATTTAGAAGTAAAAGGCTCGGCAAGCTTGGAAAGAGTTGTATTGTATTTTTGAAGCATCTCGAGTATTAGAAACAGCGGAATTAGACCGTTATCGCGGTAAAAATTCTCTTTAAAGTAGAAATGAGAAGACATCTCTCCTGCGAAAACGGCGTCCTCTTGCTTCATTCTAGCGGCAATAATTGTCATTCCTGCTTTAGAAATAATCGGAACTCCTCCACACTGCTTAATTATATCTGTGGTTGCCCATATTAGCCGGGGATCAATAATAATTTTTGCGCCCGGATATTTTTTTAATACTTCATTAGCGAGTATGGCTGTTGTGAAATATCCTTCAATAAAGTTTGCGTTTTCATCCGCAAAAAAACATCTGTCTCCGTCTGCGTCCCACGAAACCCCCAGGTCTGCTTTTGTTTTTTTTATAAGATCCAAAAATTCGTTTCTATTTTCGGGAAGTAAGGGGTTTGGTGGACCTTTGGGAAATGTCCCGTCAGGTATGTCATTTAAATAAATGACATCTAATGGAAGATTATAAATTTGAATAATCTTTTTTAAAATTACTGCGTCTACGCCAAAATTTGCGTTTGCGACGAGTTTCACGGGTTTTATATTCTTTATGTCGACAAAAGACACGACGCTTTTTATAAAATCATCCATTATGTCTCTTTTTTCTATAATGCCCTTTTTAGCGGAAGCCGGAAGCTCGAGATTGTCGTTCAAAATTAACTCTTTTATTTTATTTAGTCCGGTTTCGGAAGAAACAGGTTCTGCATTTTTTTTACAAAAATTCATCCCGTTGTATTCTGCCGGGTTGTGGGAAGCCGAAACAGTTATACCTCCGTCTGTCTCTAGTTTTCCTACAGCAAAATAAAACATATCTGTCGAAACCAATCCAATATCCAGAACGTCTACGCCCGATTCGACAAACGTATTCATTATCGAAGCGTGTAAACTTTCTCCTGATTTTCTTACGTCATGACCGAGAACAACCTTTTTAGGAGTAAGAATCTTTATGTACGCTTTTGTTATTTTTTCTGCGATTTCTTCGTTGAAATCCGTGGGGTAGATGCCTCGGACGTCGTAAGATTTAAAGATAGAAGAGTTAATGTTCATTGTATTATCTTACAAATCGAGTAAAAAAAAGTCAATCGCGTGAATTAGCGGCATATTCAGATTTCCGGTTTTGTTTCCGAGGTCGATTTCAAAAAGCCTTTTGTAGATTTTTTTGAGGGATTCTAAATCAAAATATTTTGATTGTTTTTCGAGCTTTCCTTTTTGCCACGATTGGAGCTTGTTCACTTCTTCTATATTCGTAGAACTTTTTTCGTGTAGTGCGAGCAATAATCGTAGTTGTCTGATTATCATAAAAACGATAATCTCGATTTCGGTCGTTTTTAACGTTTCATGAAATAATTCAATTAATCTTTTTCCGTTTCCGGGTTTTATCGAATCTAAAAATAAAAAAATGGTTTTTGGGAATTTAAATTCTTTCACTACAGCGTTTTTTATCCAGCTCAAACTCTTTGCGGTAAGAATTTTGTTTTCCCAAAAGAAAATATTTGCAGATTTATTTTTGTTTAAATAAATTAAAATATCAGTTAATTCTTTACTCGGTTTTCTTTTAGAAAATAATTCTTCGATAAAAACATTTTTATCATCCGAAAATAGTTCTCCGCCTTCAAAAACCTGTACTAACTCTGTTAGCGTCAATTTTTCACCGGAGAAACTTATCGAATTTTTAAAATTTATCTTTTGGGAAAGAAAATAGTTACGGGAAGTCGATGTGTCGTCGCCGTGAATAATCGTTATCATAAATCTATTTTCTTTTTAAATTCTTCGAATAATATGTTTACCTGTTTTCCCAAATGTCTTCCGCGGCTCCGGTGGGGTAAAAGTGCGCCCGAAAAATTCTTGGGGATATGCAAAAGCTCGTGAATTAAAACCTTGTGCTGATCTTTTTCGTTTAATTTATCATAATATTTTGACAGGACTTCGATTACGTAAGACGCCTCAATATTTAATGCTTGTTGAAAAATTTTGGGAAAAGTCCAGATTCGGGCATAGGCCCGTGATTTGGAACCGTGAGTTCTGTAGCAGAAAATTCTTGATTGAACGACGTGAGGCATGTCTAAATGATATAAGATTAGTTTAATTTTTTGCTCAACGTCTTTTGCTTCTTCCCAATCCATATCTTAATTTTAGAGGTTGAACCTCTTTTATTTCTCTTTTATTAATATTTGAGATTTGAAATTTGACATTTGAAATTCTTATGTGTGTTTGTCTGCAATAAACGACGCACCGTAGGAATCGGGTTTTGTTTTTGCGACAAATCCGCTTCCGGTAACGATTCCGACGATCTCTTTTATCATCGTCCGTGTGTCTCCGTGCTCTCCGATATCCACGTGTATCTCGAGTTTATAATTCGGTGAATGACCGTTGAGCGATTTTTTAAACACCGGGACAAAACTTCCGGCAAACGCTAAAGATTCAAACGTTTCTGCGTAGATTTTTTGTCTTAAGTTATGAATATTGTGCATATTTTTCTTTTTCCAAAAATATTTTCCGCCGAATCCTTTGCGGTGAACTACGACAGCAGTTATAAGATTCACCGATCGTTTTTTATCGCCATTTTCAAACTTTTCTGATGAATCTGTTCCGATCACAAGACTATATTCGCTTTTGGGATCTTCCTCCAGAAACGATTTAATTTTGCTGATCACAGCGTCGATCGAAAGCTTACCGTGTGAAAGACTAATAAACGTTTCGCATGATAAATCAAGATTTTTCATAATTACGGGGTTATAAATTCGACATCCAATTTTATCACTTAGTCAGTTTAATTTCAAAAGCCACGCAAAGATTGCGTTTGCCGCCTTTTCGGCCAATCCCAATTGTTTTGGCGCTGCGTTATTAAAACTTTTATATTTTATATTTTGGGTCGCTTTTGTTTTTTCTCCCAGTACTTCTTTTTCCAAAAGGGGAGCGCCTTTTGTTTTTGCCATCGATTCAATTGTTTTGAACAGCAAATTTGGATTTTCCTTATCGAGAAACGAAAAATTCAAAAAAGGCATCGTGTCTGCGCGCAGAAGAAACGGTGCGACAGAAACTAAAGAATCGTCGTTCCAAACCGTCGTATACGCTGTTTTATAATACTCGGCAATTTTACTTTCGGATAAATTTTCTTTTGACCAGCCGGTTTCCGTAATAAATGCGGGTAAATCCTTATTAGACATGGATTTTAAAAAATCTTTTTCGAACTTAAACGACGCGATACTTTGTTTATCCTGTTTTGACGGCGGTTGGGAAAAAGCCGGGTTCGGATAAGAATGACTTGCGAATCCGTCGATTTGGTTAAAAATTCCGGGAACAGCATCATTCATTCGTTTAAAAAAATCGTACGCATTCATAGAGATTTCACCCTTGTTCGCTGCAGCGTTATCCATACCGGCCGAGATTATAAAGAAATCCGGGCTTTTTGATTTAAAAATGGTAACCGCGTAACTTAGGATTTGTGCGTATTCCGTAGGGTCGGTTTTTCCTCCCCATTCGTCTCCCCGGTTTGGTTCGTTATATACAACAACGTATCTGTTTTTTGTCGGCCAGTTTAATGAATTTAAAAAATTGGCAAAATCGACGATGTCTGCCGGCACCGGCTTTCGCCAAACCCTGGTATTAAAATAATCACCCTCAGTCGCAAGCCTTATGACCGGAATTAATTGTAATGATCTTGCGCGGTCCATAAACTTTTGCCATTTTAAAAGATCTTTATCACCGGATTGAATCGGGATCACGACGTATCCGTATAAGCCGCCGTTTGTGTTTACGAGTTTCGCGGCGTCGGTTATTTCGTCTGAGAACAAAATATGAATTCCGAACTTGTTATTGGGCACGCCTAGGGGGTTTTGAACGGCGAACGCCTTTGGCACTAAACATACTGTATAAAAAATAGATGTGACGATAAAAATGATAATCCAAAAAAATATTTTTCTCACAGATCTCCATTTTACAATATTAGAGAAATAATTAAAAAGGTTTTTATTAAAAATACTACTTGTTGTATCGTTGTTTAGCCTCGCAAGGGGAGGCCTTGCAAGGAGAAACCGAGGATCGACATTATTTTTTTGATCGAAGCCGAGTTACTTTTATCTTTTGACAAGTTCAGGATTAAAGAAAGAACCTTTGGTATATCAAAATCATTATCCATATATTTTGAGAACTGCTCAAGTGAATCTTTATCCTTTTTTGATTTATTATTTTTAGCCTTTAATACATTGTTAATTAGATTCAACGATCGTTTTGCCTTCGAGAACATCGTTTCGTCGTATTCCCAAGGGACGCGGTAATGGTGCGAGAGTAAAACATATCGAATCTCATTCGCAGAATATTTTTTTAATAAATCGTCGATCATCACTAAGTTTCCTAAAGATTTTGACATTTTCTCATGCTTATATAAAAGCATCGCCGTGTGCATCCAATATTTAACAAACGGTTTTTTGCCCGTAAAGCTCTCTGATTGTGCGATTTCACTTTCGTGATGAGGAAAAATTAAATCCCTGCCTCCGCCGTGAATATCGATTCTGTTTCCTAAATATTTATTTATCATCGCCGAGCATTCAATATGCCATCCGGGTCGGCCATCAGACCACGGACTTTTCCAAAATGGTTCATTTTTAGCACTTTTCTGCCACAACAAAAAATCGAGGGGATTTTTTTTCAAAGGATCGTTAGGATTTCCACCGCGTTCTTTAGAGATTAAAATCATTTGTTTCTCACCGAATTTTGAAAGTGATCCATATTTTTTTACTTTACTGATATCAAAATACACGTTGCCGCTTTTTTCATACGCGAATTTTATTAAAAGTAATTTAGAAATAATTTTAATCATTATATCAATCGAGTCAGTAGCCTTAGTGTAGTGAGTCGGAAGCTCTATATTTAATTGTTTTAAGTTATTCAGAAATTTATCGGTCCAATATTTTCCCAAAAGTTTCCAGTCCTGATTTACTTCTTTTGCTTTTTTTAAAATATCGTCGTCGATATCCGTAACGTTTTGGGTATAAATAATTTTATAATCCTTAAATTTTAGATAACGGACTAAGGTATCGAAAAAAACGTAAGTAAATGCGTGACCGAGGTGCGTTGTATCATACGGGGTTATTCCGCATACATAGATTTTGACCGTTTTATTCGATAATGGTTTAAATGTTTCTTTTTTGTCTGATAATGAATTATAGATTAGCATATGTTGTTAACTTAATTACATATTGTAAATGATATAATATAAATATGAAAGTAATTTTTGTTTTTGCCCATCCCGACGACGAATCTTTTTCAAGCGGCGGGGCAATAGCTTATCTGACAAATCGCGGAGTGTCTGTAAAACTTATTACTGCGACTAAGGGAGAAGCTGGTCAAGTCGGGAACCCTCCGCTTACAACGAAAGAAAAGCTCGGAAAAATTCGCGAAAAAGAGTTACGAAATGCCGCAAAAATTTTAGGAATATCAAAGATTTACTTTTTAGGACTGATCGATGGCACTCTCCATAAAATCGACTCAAAAACTATCGCAAAAAAAGTTTTAGAGATTTTTAAAAAAGAAAAACCCGATGCTGTGATTACATTTAATGAAGAAGGTGGTTCAAAGCATCCCGATCACATTCAAATGCACAAAAGCACGACAATAGCCTTTTTTGAATACCAAAAGATATCCGACAAGCACGTTAGGCTTTATTACACCGTAACACCGAAATCATTAATCGAACAATTCAACAAAAGCGGCCTATCTTATAATGTATTTGGTAAAGTTGAAGGTACAGACGATAAACTTATTACGACAACTGTTAATATCAAAAATACCATCAATATCAAAATCAAGGCACTTAAATGTCACAAAACACAACACAAAGATTGGGAACGTTTCTTAAAACGAATCAATCTTCTAAAATTTCGACACGAATATTTTCGTCTGGTCTCCGAAAATAATATCGTTTAAAAATATTATTTTTTAGAGAATGCAAGATAACCCGGAACAAAGAGATTGAATACCGGAATTAACATTAAAATTCCCCACCAATCTGGTTTGTTAACGGCTTGCGCGATTCTCATCCAAATCCAGATAAAGAAAAATAAATTAATGGGTGTAATTAAAAGTAAAATTATCCACCACATCGGCTTTTTCGCGATTTTAAGCATTAAAGCGTAATTTAAAATCGGTATCCACGCCCACCAACCTGTACCCAGTTTTGTTTTATTGGAAATGGTCATTAAACAAATTGCAAGATAAATGTATGCCGCGAGAATAACTACTAAATACACCGTTATTCCAATACCGGCGAGTAATCCTAAACCTGCGACTGTAGCCGGATTAATATTTTCGGGAAGCCCGGTCGGAATTTGAATATCTGTAGGTATTGTTTCCATAATTCACCCCCTTTCAAAAATAAGATCTTTATCAGTATATGGAGATTTAAAAACGAATGTCAAGAAGGTTAGGCAGTAATGGTAGCGCGTGCGGGATTCTCTTCGGCTTCGCTCAGAGTAAACTTCTCATCCTCTTTACACTTCGACAAACTCAGTGCTTGTATTTATCCCTAATTTTCCTTCAATAAGCATTTGCTTCTTTGTTCTACTCCAACCTTTAATTTGTTTTTCTCTTTTTACTGCTTCAAATTTATTCAAATACTTTTCACAATAAACCATTTTAAAATCAGAAAATTCTTTCGTCGCGATGCACTCTTTATTTCTATGTTCGGCTATTCTTTCTTTCGGATTAGGAGTAATCCCAACATAAAAAGATTTCTGATCGCAAAGAAGCATGTAAAGATACCAACTCTGAGGCTTATTCATATTGCTTGCACTGAGCCTGCCGAAGTGTAGCGCGTGCGGGATTCGAACCCGCGATTTGATGGATGAAAACCATCTGTCCTAGGCCTCTAGACGAACGCGCCAAAAATTGTCTCGGGAAAAACCTAATTACCGCCACTAGACGAACGCGGCGTTCGTATATTATATCCTAAAACCTAAATACGTTCAATTTATTTAAGTTTTTTGTGTACTTCTTCGATTACACTTTTAGCAGAGTCTTTTCCGCCCAAACCAAACGCAATACCGCCAGCGATCGCAAGCATCGCGACTAATCCGGTGAATAAAATTCTGACTAAATCTGCTGCGACCCCAAGTTGTGTTAGAATCGCCAGAATCACAAAAACTGTTATCGCCCATTTTGTGAAGGACGCAATAGTTTTAGAAGTGTTTGACGAAATACTTTTGGTCGATGCGAGCATTATATCGTAAGCAAGCTGCGCAAACACAAAACCGACAAGACCGATGATCGCCGCGACGAACACGTTTGGCAAATACAGCAAAAACGTGTTTAAAACCGTGACGATTTGGGGAAGTCCCCAAACGTCAGCCGTCGGGATCAAAAATATTATGATTATAAACCATCGGACGATTTCGGCTAAAATGTTCGCCCAGTTAAATTCCTCTTTTCCCTCCGGAACACTGTACTTTTTAAGTAAGGCCTCGACTCTTAGCGCTTTTATTATTTGAATTACGATTTGTTTTACGATCGACGCGACAACAAAGCCGAGTATTAATATTATTACTCCGGCAAAGAATTTAGGAATAAAGCTTACGACCGCAGCTAGTCCATTATTTAAAGATGCTAGCAACGTTTGTCCAATATCTGTCATTTTTCACCCCCTTTCACGCATCAAAAACTTTAGTGAATGATGATTCACTCCTAATTTTTTTATAAACACCTGTTTTAGGCACAAGCTTCGGGGACATTCTGCCCCCTTATTTAATTTTATAAAACAGATTTAGTTTATATTAGCTCGATCGAACTTGTCAATAATACATATAAATTGATATAATCACGAGAAAAGGTAATGTTTATACATATGTTCTTAAAAGTGAAAAAGACGGTAAGCTTTATACTGGATATACAGAAGATTTAAAGAAAAGGTTAGAAGTTCACAGAAAAAGAAAAAGCTTAGCAACAAAAGGCAGATTACCTTTAAGACTAATATATTACGAAGCGTGCTTAGATAAAGAAAAGGCGATTAAAAGAGAAAAATATTTTAAAACTGGATTTGGAAGAAAATTTTTGAAAACTAGAATTTAAAAAGCTGCAAAAGTTGAGTGTGAAGATGGGGCGAGCGGGCCTGCCCGCAACGCCTCGCAATGCTCGGCTTGCGTGGTGGGCGGGCCGGTAGCTCAGCGGTAGAGCAGTTGCCTTTTAAGCAATTGGTCACAGGTTCGAATCCTGTCCGGCTCACCAGTAAAGAAATTGAAGCAGAAGTGGGGGCAGCGCGAGCCGCGCCCCCAATCGCGGCGAGCGCTGCAAAGGGATATTTTAACGCTGGCCGGAGTTGCCGGTTAAATAAAGAATAGTTCGAGCCGACAGTTTTTGCCATGATCGCCAAATCATGGCACTCATTTTTTACGCGCGCGATTTTTTGCGCCTGCAAGGCGCTAATTACGAATTCTCTCATAGGTTCGAGCCAAGACGAACCAATCTTTGAAACTTTGGCAATTTGCTCGGTAAGTTTTAGTTTTTCGTCAAATAATTCATTTTTCTTTTGTTTGTAAACTTCCGGTTCCACCACTTGATCTAAATAACCATTAAGTAAGCGATTAAGTTTTGTTTCAATTTCCTTTTGGTTCTCGCCAAGCCTTCTTAATTCTGTGTCTGAATTAGCTTGATCTTTTTTCTCATCTTCGGCCATCCATTTTTCAAAATAGGGTTCCCAATCCTGGTGCAAGCCGCAATCACCCACCACTTTTTTTAATTGCTCTTCTAAATCACCTTCTGGTAAATACTTTTGTGTACAGGGCTTTAACTTTTTAGTACAGCGGTAATAGATAAAAGTTTGGGATTTACCATTTTTGTAATGTTTTACGTGTTGTTCTGCCGTGATTGCGGCGCCGCACTCTCCACAAGTGGCTAAACCGGAAAAAGCAAAATCGTGGCCGTGTTGCCTAGGACGCAAGATTTTTTCCACCTGCTTTTGGACATCATTAAAAAGTTGTTTGGAGATGAAACATTTATGGGAAGCTTCATAATATTCATCGGCATACTTTAAAATTCCTACATAAAATTTGTTTGATAACATCCGTTTTATTTGATCAACTTTAATCGGTTTCCCACAACTTTCCCGCTTCATCCCAAACTTAAACATAAAGTTTGAAATTTCCGTAAACGACTTATTGCCTTCGGAAAAAAGCTGAAAAGCTTTTTTAACAACTTTGGATAATTCGGGGTCAACATCAACGGCTCTGGTTTTAGGATTATTAATATATCCGTATGGTGCTTTTGAAGGCCACTCACCACGACGAAGTTTTTGGCGATTACCACGCTTTACATTTTCCGATAAATTATCCACATAATATTTTGACTGGCCGAAGGCAATGGATAACATAAATTTTCCTTGGGGAGTATTTTCAAACCAAAAAGACGGAAATTTCAAATCTATTAACTTTCCGGTATCCAATAAATAGATAACTTTACCTCCATCTATTGAATTTCTGGCTAAACGGTCTGGGTGCCAACTTATAATGCCTTGGGCTTCTCCTTTTTCAATTTTCTTTAAGACTAGCGCAAATTGCTCACGCCCTGGCATTTTAGCTGTTTTGGCTTCGGTAATAAATTCAACAACTTCTAAATGATCACGTTTAGCAAATTCTTTGAGTTCTGCAATTTGCGCTTCAATAGATAACACCTGTTTGTCTTTCTCGTCGGTTGATTTTCGGCAATATGCTATGTATTTATTCATACTTTAGTTTAGTACTTTTGTACTCTTAAAAAGTTCTTTAAAATTCTACCTTGTTAATTTTTGCGTTTTTTCTTCTGTCCTTTCATTCTAACCGGCAACTCCGGCCAGCGTTAAAATATCCCTTTGCAGCGCTCGCCGCGATTGGGGGCGCGGCTCGCGCTGCCCCCACTTCTGCTTCAATTTCTTTACTGGTGAACGTTTACGAAAAAATTCGAACCTATTTTAAAAATTAATTACGTCTTGCGTCAGCTCCTCGCTCGTCCGGCTTCGCCGTCCTCGCTTCGTCGCTATTTCGCTTTCGGCGCGGCGCCTCCACCCGCCGCGCCTCCGAAAACTGTCAGCTCGAATCCTAAAGAAAAAACGCAAAAATTTTAAAGAACTTTTTCCCTATAGTTTTTAATACTTAAATGGCGCAACCGGTGGACTCAGTTAGGATTGTGTCCTATCTGTCCGATTGCGCCATTAAAAAACACAATCCGTCAAAACTGAGTCCATTTTTAATATACAAAAAACAGAAAAAGAAAACAATAGCAAAAATAGGCACGTTTTAAGCTTAACTATCTATTGCATTTGCTAGAAATTGTTTCTATATTTAATAGTAATAGTAGGGGAAATATAATTTCACACATCTAATATGTTATGTTTAAACAAATTGCTCCCAACTTCGGGATCAAAAATGAGAGAGAGAGAGAGAGAGTAAAAGGCCGCGGCTAAATTTTCTCCTAAAAACTTTTTGTTCTCTATTAGTATTCGTTTCATTATTCTTCGTTGTAAATACTAAAGCTTTTGCTGCAACTTATTACGTTAGTCAAACTGATGGGTATGATTCTTATGACGGGCTTGAACAGACTCACACAACTGGAAGCACAGGACCATTTAAAACGATGGCTAAACTGGCTGGGTTTGGTTTTGTTGCTGGAGATCAAGTATCACTAAAGAAAGGTGATGTTTGGAGAGAAACTTGGTATGTAAATACTGGTGGTTCCACAGGTAACCCCATTACCTACAACTCTTACGGTGCATCAGCTTCCAAACCCGTATCACAGGGACCGATCTTGTTACTGGTTGGAGTTTGCAAAGTGGCAATATTTATAAAGCAAGCTACACGGCATCTATTGGTATTTATCTTCTTCTGGAAGACAACGTAATGGCTACACCTGTGGGAAGTTTGGCGGCAATAACAGGCGCAAAAATGTTTTACTATGACAGCACTGCTCATATTGTGTATTACTGGGCTTCTGACGGGGCAAATCCTTCAACACACACTATGGAAATTGGAGCCAGATATGATGTTGTATCTTGTGATGACAGATCTAATATAACCTTTAACGGACTTCAAATTGACGGAGCAGGCGGACAGTACGGCAGAGGTTTTGGATTAAAACCAACCTGGAACACACCTTCAAATATAACTCTTCAGAATATGAAGATCACTAATAACTACTACACTGGAGTTTGGATGAGTTACGCAACTAATTTTACCCCAATAAGTAACTTTAAAATTTATTCGTCAGATATTGATCATAACGGTGTTTTTGGACTTAGAATCGAAGGTCAAAGCTCAAGTTATCGATCAACTGGTTTTCGCTTAGATGGCAGTCATGTTTATAACAACGGTCTAGATCATACAAGTATTGGTCAAATCGGAGTTTGGCTTAACCATTTGTCAGCTCCAATAATTACAGGAAGTACTCTAAATGATAACCAAGGTTTTCTTGATTGGAGTGATAACTTATATACGGGAGATACAATCAACGCCTTAGTTGAAAAGAACACTTTTTACAATGGTTATAAGAGCAATGCTCATTTTGACGTAAACTCTAACGGTTTTATTTTTCGGTACAACATAACTTATGGAGCGGGTTGGAATGGAGTATGGGTAGAAGAACATTTAAGAGCGAATGGGGTTTCATATATTTATAACAATACCAGTTATGGTAATATGCACGGGTTTGTATTTGGCCCAGGAAGTACAATAACCACTGTTAGTGGAGTAGTAATCCGAAATAATGTCTTTGCGTATAATACTAGGGCTAGCGACGACCTCAATAATACAGCGAGCGATAACGATGTTGATTACAATATTTACTACACAGATGGTTCAGCACAGGGTCAATTTAGATATAATAACGCATTTGTTGATTTCGCAACCTGGAAAACAGATACAGGATGGGATAGTCATAGCACTTTTGTAGAACCTTCATTTTTGAATAGAAGTAGTTCAGATTTTCATTTAACATCTTCTAGCCCGGCAATTAATGCTGGTACGGATTTAAGTCTTACTTCAGATTTTGCCGGAACAATAGTTCCACAGGGTTCTGCCCCTGATGATGGAGTCTATGAGTTTATATTGCCCTCGGCACCTTCCGCATTGGCTCAATATAAAACAGATGGAACAACAGCAATTTCCTCAGGAGCATATACAAACGAAGGAACAATTATTTTAAAGTTTAACATGTCATCAAGTAATTCTTCTGATTCCCTTACTCCTCAAATAGAGATACAGCCAAACGGAACCGCTTTCACTAATTCAGTCACAAATACGGGGAGTGCCGTCGCTTTTACGGGAACAGCCGTAACCGGAAGCGTAACAGTTACCGGGTTAACAAGCGGAACTTCCTATCATTGGCAGGCAAGGATTAATAATTCAGCAGGTAACGGATCGTGGGTTTCCATGGGAGGCAGTCCAGATTTTAGAGTTGATACAACTGCACCCACGGCTGGATCCCTATCTTCTCCAACGGGTTTTAGCAAAGAAGATACAAAACCCACTTTAGTTTTCAAAAAGTCTTCTGATTCTGGAAGTGGTTTATCCTCATATTCTGTATCGTTAGATTCAGGAAAGAACCGTAGCCTTTCAACTTCTGGTATTCCAACTTCAGGAAATGGATCAGCCGATTATGTATGGAAAGATGACAACTCTGTAAAAATCGAGTTCATAAACGAAAATGATAGTGATAGTTCAAACGACGAAATTCATGTTTACTTTAAAGATTTAAACAATACCGAACTGACTGAGGGAAAACATACTTGGACAGTTACTACTTATGATGCTCAATCTAATTCAACTTCTCAATCTGCCGATTTTTATATTGACAAAACTTCACCTGCTATTTCAGAGTTAGCCGTTGCAAATGTATCGATAGTGAATTCCGGAGGAATTTACAACATAAGTATTTTAAATCGAACACCTTCATTCTCAGGATTAGCAGTCGACAGTTATCAGGGTTCAATAAAGACAAATAGTAATAATTCGACCGATACTTTTGATAAAGTTTCGTCTGGACCACAAACACTTACGCTGACATTAAAAAGACAAAAAGACGATAAAACTTATGCTGACTATTTAACCCAAGATTATTCTTTGTCCAACATTCAAGACAGTTCAAACGACAAAAAGTCATCCAGATTTTATATTACTGTTCCATTCCCGTTAATTGACGGGCATTACCAAAGTACAATTGCACTAAAGGATAGTGCAGGAAACACATATACTCAACCTGTATTTTATCTTTCAATAAACAACAACTTGCCAGCTCCACTACAGAGTCTATTCAATGGAAATTTAGAAACTAAGATCACCGAACAAAAAACTGTTCCAGCTCAAACAGAAGAAGAAAAACAAGCTGTTAAACAAAATGGCTATACAGTCAAAATTAAGGTTGTGGATACGACAAACAGACCTGTTCCAGGTGCAAAAGTTACTATTCATTCAAAAGTTCAAGAAACCACAACCGATAAAAACGGAATTGCTCAGTTTTCTAATGTGGAATCTGGTCAACATAAAATAAACATTGCTTATGCTAACTATCAAGGAGAACAAACAGTAAACCTAACTGGAGATGTCAAAGAATTTGATTTAAACATTCAAGTTAAGCAAACAAACGCTTTTCTTAATCCACAAGTAATATCAGTCATCGGAATAATGGCGTTTATCATTCTTATTACAGTTGTTTTATTAATTAAAGCGAAAAAGAAGGTTTAATATGGACAAAATAAATCTAAACAAAGATACTCAATTGGTTATTAATTCTTTTTTCAAAATCAAAACCAAAAAGAATTTAACTATCTTTATCGAAGACTTGTTTTCACCGGAGAAAACACTTGATTTTGCCCAAAGGCTAAAAATAGCAAAGCTAATTTTGGAAGGCAAAACATACGAAGAAATTGCCGCTGAAATTCCAGTTAGCACTTCAACTATTTCAAAAATTGGTCAAGTAATAAAGTTTGGCAAAGGTGGGTTTGCACTCTTGCAGAATAGTACAAAAGCACAAAAATCTAAGGAGGTGACTAAAACTTAATGCAATTACAACTTGAATTTCAAATTTATCATTTAGTAACTGGACTGGCCGGAGGATTAGTTCGCGGATTAGTAGGAATACTAAAACAAACTCAAAACCCTGATGAGTTTAAGATTCACTGGCAATATTTTGGGGTAACAATGTTGGTTTCCGGTATTGTTGGCGTGGTTTCAGGATTAATTGCTGATGGTGATTGGCGAATATCTTTACTTGCAGGTTATGCCGGAACCGATTTTCTGGAGAGCCTTTACAGATTAAGATTTCCTCAAATGTTTAATGTCGGAGTAGTCGCTAAAACGATCTCTGAACCAACAACCGCAACAAATCCGGCACCCACAGCAACAAAATAAATAATTGGATAGAAATATTACTTGAGTATATTTGTTGTTGTTGAATGTTGGGTTAATAACTGTAAATCGTTGCTTTACCCTTGCCATTGAGTTTAATTGTTCCTCGTTTTACTAAATCCTCTAAGTAATTAGTGGCTGTAGATTGGGAAACATGAAGAAGTTCTCGTACATCGTCATTGTTAATTAGTTTTTTCTCCTCGATTAGTTTTTCAATCTTCATTAAATTTTCTTCTCTCTTTGTTTGTCTGGCCTGATTAGCTTTTAATCTTCTGGCATCTAACTCTGTTTTTAGTTTTTCATCCACTTGTTTTTGAATTTCTTCATTGCTCGGTTGAGGAATTTGGGATTGTTCTGCTGGTTTTTCCGGCTCAATGTTAATTGTCGGCTCTTCTTGATGAATAACTGGTTCCGGTGGTTTAATTTCTTCCAGCGGCATTTGTTCTTCAACGGGTGGGGTTTGAATTGGTGGTGTTTCGGTTGTTTCTTCTTTTTGAGATGGTAAAGATAAATAAGGCGCAGGGTCGATAAAACCAAGATAACCATTATTTAAATCAGGATTGTTTGGTTTGATGGCAAAATGCAGATGATCACCAAATGCGGCACCGGAAGAACCGGAAAGACCAATTACGTTGTTGACTTGAATTTCGTCGCCTTCTTTGACTCTAGTTTCTTGAAGATGTCCGTAAATTGATTGTCCCCACGAATGTTGAATAGTGATTGATGTTCCAAAATCGCCGTTATCTCCTGACTGGACAACTTTTCCAGAATCACATGGATAAACTTCGGTTCCAGAAGTTAATCCAAAATCTAAACCATTGTGGCCAACAATTCCCCACTCCTGAAATTTCTTTTTGATTTCTTCGTTATCTGATTGCTGACCACAAGAAAAAGTCACTGGAAAATTACCGGAGAACGGAAAATGTAATGCCGGAATATCAAAAACAGGAGGAGAAACAGGCGGTTGTGTTTCTATTTGTGCAGGAGTTTCTGTTTTAGCTTCGGCGGGTTGTGTTTGTGGTTCGGGAGTTGCGGGAGCAACTGGTTCAGGATTAGGAATATTTAGAGTTTCTGAAGAAACTGTATTTGTTGATGATTGTTCTGATGTTGGTTGCACTGGTGAAGTTTCCACTGGCGGTTGGTCAGTTGGTGGAACTGTTGGGCTTGTTGTCTCCGTTGTTTGTGTCTGATCTTGGGGAATATCATCAGCCATATATTAACAGTGTATCAAAATGGGACAAGAAAATCTTTTTTTTTCATTTTGTTGTTGGCGGCTCCGCCGCCCCCGCCCCCTCAATAGCACCCAGCTAAAAAGGAGGGAACGCGACAGAAAACCCTTCGAGTTACCACTTACTTTAACGAGCGTTCCCGACTAACGCGAGCCCCGCTTGATAATCTTTAAGGGAAAGAAAACGCGGGGCGAGCCATTGGGATCAGGAGCGAGGGTTCTAAAGTTTATTTCCTTAAGCGTGAACCCGAGCCCTGAATAGCAGGAAGGGGTCAAATAAAGAAGGCGGGGGCGAAAAGCGGACACCCCAGAACGCGCGAGCCTTAAAAGTCAAAACTAAAGACAAGCCCCGCCGCAGCGGGGCGAGGGACGCGCTGTAGGAACTCTTAGAAAAGTAAAACCGTTGTCGCAGGCGCCCCCTAGGGCGCCCAGCGCGCGATGAATGGGGTCGCCGCCAACAATTTCAGTCGGGTGGGTGGGTTGATAGAAATTTGATAACCTCTACTTTAATCTTCTACTCTTGTACTCTTCTACAATAGTAAAGTGTTTGGAAGGGGCGAAACAAAAAAACCGGCGGGAACCGCCGGAAAAATCTTCAGTTCGTTCTTTCGTTTGGCTTGGCGAGAACCAAAAAAGTGGTGGAACCGGAAGTTTTTGTACTTGGAATCGGCCAATTTCCACCATTTTGGCCGATTCAGTTTGTGGTATTATAGGGGAACGAAGTTCCCGAAAATCGCGCGCGCAAAAAATGAGCGGAGGCGCGGCGGGTGGGGGCGCCGCGCCGAAAGCGAAATAGCGACGAAGCGAGGACGGCGAAGCCGGACGAGCGAGGAGCTGACGCAAGACGTAATTAATTTTTAAAATAGGTTCGAATTTTTTCGTAAACGTTCACTATCTTTCGCTAAAGCTACAGATAGCAAGCTGTCTAAAATGTATTATACTTACATTTTAAGAAATAACATCACTAACAGATACTATGTTGGATATACCCCTGATTTAAAAAATCGTCTAAAAAAACACTCGACAGGTAAAGTTCTTTCTACTAAATCAAACTTGAATTATCAACTTGAATGGCATTGTGCGTTTAAAACAAAAAGGCAAGCATTGGCATTTGAACGATACCTTAAAACAGGATCAGGCATCGCATTTATGAAGAAAAGATTTTTGAATCTAGAAATGTAGCTTTAGAGAAAGATATCGAACAGGAAAACTAGTTGCTCGAAGCTTTAGCGGAGTGCAATCCTGTCCGGCTCACCAGATAGTTGTAAAATAGACTGGGGATTAGGTTGATATAGCGAG
This sequence comes from Patescibacteria group bacterium, assembly GCA_023484045.1. Classification (GTDB taxonomy): domain Bacteria; phylum Patescibacteriota; class Microgenomatia; order Levybacterales; family UBA12049; genus JAMCZG01. Next base: position 51,639 of record JAMDAA010000022.1, on the reverse strand, counting down.
CTAAAAATAAGTTAAATTATTTGTCTGTTATCAATTACACATCCCATTTCTCTTAATCTTTCCTTTATTCTTTCTGCCTTTTGAGGGTTGATTGTTTTAGGATCGATACCTATGTCAAAATCCACAATATTGTCTGAGTTTACTCCCCGCTGCTCTTCATCAGGTGTAATTACTCCAGGCATTGAATCAATTGCAGTAAGATTAGTACCCTCATTATAAAATGGACGAAGCAGCTCCCGTAGTTTTCCTGGTCTATCGTCAGTTGTGCGGAAACTAAAAGCATACATACGAAGATTGGCATTTCGTGCTCCCACAATACCTGCTTTCTTAAACACCGAATTTACAACTCCTGTAGGATTATTATGAAATTCAATATTCCGTCCCATAAATTCTTGTAACTTTTCTCTATCATCTAAACTTCCTCTTAACTCTTCTAAGGCTGCGCTGATTTCATCAAAAAACTCTTTCTTTCGGGGTTGACTGTGCAAAACTTCCGATGGAACAACTGTTCCTTGGCCAAGAGTTCGGCCTAAAGGGAGTGTCGCAAGTTCTGCATTGAGAGTCGCAAAAGCATTAAATCTTTCTAAAGGAAGCCCGTATTTTCGCAGAGCTGCAGCAAAAATATGCATAACAGCAAAAGTAAACCATTGATCTTGTTCTACTTTCTGATGATCCTCAATATCGATTTGCTGGATTGATGTGTTCTTGGCTAAAAATAAATCTACAGCTAGTCTTTTAGCATTTTCTGAGTTTTGGCCAACTTCACAAACCCATACTTTTACTCCTCGCCAAGGTTGAGCAGGAACAGCTCCTAAATGTGTAGAACAGACGCTAATGCCAATATTATCTAATTCTCGATAAAGAGAAATTAAAGGTGATTTCACGCTTGAACCATCAAGAATAGAATGTTGTGGCTGCAATAGATCGCGCGTTGAGTGAAGCATATCTTTTGCCTGATCTGCATCAACAGCAAAAAATAGATCTGTTGACAATCTTATAAAATCAGTAAAAGGATCTCCCTTTTCACAAACCCTTACTTCTTTAAAGCCCAATCCATCAATACCTTTGACGATTCGGCTTCCTAGTTGCCCACGCCCACCAACAACTGTTGCAACTCTATCTTCGTACCTAACTGGTTGTGTTTCTAAACTCATGCAGGGATTTTATCACCCTTATAGGATAAACACAAATTTTTGGTGGAATAAATTTATGGTATACTCAATTTACCGAATGATCCTTGTGGTGAAAGTATCCTTCGACTCACTTCGTTCGCTCAGGACAGGCTCTTACTGTTAGGGAGCCCTTCGGCTTCGCTCAGGGTAAACTTATTTGGTGATTCATCTTGGCCACAAGGATCGAAGACTTAGCTTTCTAATCACTCCCCAAGCATAAGAGAAATCAACCTTTTTAACTCGGCAACTTTCGAAATTTCTTTATTCAGTAGACTCGTAGGAAAAAGCTTTACATATTCGTCTACTTCACCTCTCTTTTTTCTATCAATATATTTTGATTCAAATTCTTGTTTACACCAACTGGAACTTTTCTGTTTGAAGTTTTGTCCTTTGCGTAATATGGATAATAGTACCGCTTCAAGGCAAGGTGTATGTTCGAATAATTCAATTTTTCTATTTTCTGCTTCTTGCCTAGCTTTTTGCATTTCGGATTTGTTTTTATCGTTATCTAATACCACGACTCTTCTATCAAAGGCGCCTAATGTTTTATTCGCCTGAATTACAAGAGAATCAGCAGTTCCGCCTTTACCTTTTTTGACAGTAATTGCAACATTTTTGTTCTGGGAGTATAAACCTCTTAGGTGCTTTAGGAAAACTTCTTCATGTAATCCCTCACTGTAAATAAGAATTGTCTTGTTTGCCGAGCGTCTTTTTTTCTTGTAAGGATTTGTTCTCGACATAGTATTTCCATTTAATTAATTTTTGGGATGGCTCCATATGCACCAGCAATATATTTTGAGTAATAATTATCGTCTGCACGAACTCCAGACATTTCATCTAAACGCCAGGATTCACTTGCACCATCATCATTTTTTTCAGTTAGAATTATCTGGTACTTGTCTAGCTTGCTTAAGACTAGGTGGCTATGGGTGCTAAATAATATTTGGGCATTTTTAGGATTGGTTTCAGGTTGAATAAATAATTCAAAAAGCGATAGAACCATTTCCGGGTGCAAATTAACATCAAACTCATCCAATATTGCTACGCCACCTTTAGTTAAAACCTGCAGAATTGTCTTTAAAAGCACAAAAAGCTGTTTTGTACCCGAAGATTCATATTGAACAGGAAGATAATGCTTTTGCCCATTCAATAAATGCGTAGCCTTTATATTAAGTAAAAAACCGTTTTCCTGTTTTTGTTTTTCTATCTCAAATCCTGCTAAACCCAGGTCAAAACGGGATAATAGCTTTTCAGCTTCCTTCTTTAACGACTCATTTTCGCTATAGAAGTTAAATACCTCTGGCAATTGTTGAGTCGCATTAAGTAATAAATGATCGCCTATCCAACCAGCTTCAATAACATTTGTCTCTACTTGTTGCCAATATTTTGCAATTTCTTGACTTTCTTTATGGTTCAATCGCGAAGCAGAACCAATAACACTCGCATTTGAACGAAGTAAATTTTCAAACCCTTTTGGTAAATCGAAATTTTTGCCTTCAAAGTTATATTTTTCGCTTTCTTCGTCCCAATTTCGAGAAAAAAGCATTTTATAAGTAACACGTTTCTTAGTTTTATTTTTAACTTTAAGGTTTTCCGATATGATTCTCTTGCTATTCAGAACAAATTCGTACAGATAGATATTACCATCAATTTCAAACTCCACAGAAAGTTCTGTTGGTTTGTTTTTTAAATCACTAAACATAAATGGTTGTACCGGTATGGGTGCTGATGGATTTATGTTAAACGAGTCAAGGATAATCCATTTTAAAAACGGCACTATTTTAAGAAGATTGGTTTTCCCTGAAGCGTTAGAACCAATGACAATTTCTGCCTTAGAAAGGCGCACCCCTGAAGGAGTTTTAAGATATCCATTATTATCAGGAGCATTTTCATTAACAACAAAGCTAATGGTTGTTTTCTTAGGGAATGAATAAAAGTTTTTGCAAGTAAAAGAGTGAATCATTTGCTTAGATAGTATCAAAAAATAATCTATATGTCAATAGTCAACATTTTTTCGTATAAAAATGAGTTATACATACTATTTTTATCAATTATATACAATGAATATGTTTAGGATTTCGTTATAAACTTAATAATATCTTCCCTGCGATATTTTCTTTCACCAACGCCTTTTTTATTTCCTACCCTAATTGCTTTTAATTTACCATCTCTATCCCAACGTCTAAGAGTTGGTGACATAACCCCTAGTATTTTTGCAACTTGGTTAATTGTAAGAAGTTTCGACCGCTTCATTTTATCCTAAATAAAAGTAGTTAACAATTGTTATTGTACATGATTTGGGATTAAAAATCGGTTTATAAACAAGATTTAAAAGAGACAACAAGGGAGCAAAAGTGAGTTATGTTTTTCTCTCGGGCATTTTTGAGGCCAATTCTGGCTGCAGCCACCATATTAAATCTGGTAAAATCTTCATAGAAAGAAAGGTTTCAACGAATTCGCGCAGTCTGTGCAAGGTATCGTTGGGTTTACTGAAAAATCCTCTGAATTTTAGTTCTGGAGGATTTTTTAATGACCAAGAGAGATCCGTCTCGAATCTCGGAGCCGCAGCGAAGATCCGACTCACTGAAAAGAAAATTGAGGATTAGAACTTTACGTAGTAGTTGATTTTTGCTTTAGTTTGAAGTTGCGTAACCCACGCTTTAAATTCGTCAGATAATTTTTGCTGTTTTATCTGATCTTTGATCCCTACTTTTAACTCGTCCTGACTTTTGTTTTTATCTAAAACGTCTTTGTTTTTCTCGAGATAATCATTAACTTCCTTGTCTGTAACAGTAATATTTTTTCCCAAAATACGATCGATAATAAGCTGAATTTTTATTTGCTCATTGAGTTTTTCTTTCGTTAAATTCTGAAACTGCATCAATTGATCAAGCGACTGACCGTTTTTTTCTAATTCTTTTTTTACTTTTTCGATTTCAGAATCGATATCTTTTTGAGAGATATTCACGTTTTGTTTTTTAGCTTCCTGAAGGATAAGCGATTTTGTTACGAGCTGGTCTAAAACTTGTTTTCCGGCTTGTCCTTCGAGTTCGTTTATTACTGATAATCTGCTAATCGGTTGCCCGTTTACAGTTGCGACGATAAATAAATCCTTTTTTAAGTATATGATCGCGATAATGATTAAAATACCTAAAATTAAAATGACTTTATTGCTCGTTACTTTCTTAAAAAAAGATTTATTTTCTTCAGGAGATTTTTGTGTTGTTAAAACCGATGTTTTTTGAGTTGATTTTTTTACAGAACCTTTTGCCATTTGCGTATTATATCACAAAAAATCTTTTGTCAAATACTTTAAAAATTGGATAATTCTATGGGAGGGTTGCTTGATTAAAAAATATCGATTATAATTAATGGTTCATTTTTTTATGGATAAAATTATTATAAAAGGCGCGCGTGAGCATAATTTAAAAAACATTGATGTTGAGATTCCCAAAAACAAATTGGTTGTCTTTACGGGGATTTCGGGCAGTGGAAAATCGTCGCTCGCTTTCGACACGATTTACGCGGAAGGCCAAAGAAGATACGTGGAAAGCCTTTCGTCTTATGCACGGCAATTTTTGGGTGTAATGAAAAAACCCGATGTAGATTTAATCGAAGGGCTTTCACCTGCGATTTCGATCGATCAAAAATCGACATCGCACAATCCTAGGTCGACCGTCGGAACAGTAACTGAAATTTATGATTACTTACGATTACTTTTTGCGAGAGTCGGGCATCCTCATTGTCCGAATTGCGGAAAAGAAATCTCTCATTTATCAAAAGAGCAAATTATAGATTCTATATTAGACTTACTTAAAAATACGACCTATCCATCGTACGGGATAAAAATTTTAATTCTAGCACCCTTGGTTAAGGATCGAAAAGGAGAATATTCCGAGCTTTTTTTGGATCTTAAAAAAAGAGGCTATAAAAAAGTCCGGATCGACGGACATTTTTTTTCATTAACAGACGAGTTTGTACTGATAAAAACAAACAAACATTCGATCGATCTCGTCGTAGATTCTGTTGTTTTAACAAAAAAAACCGATAAAGTCAGGATTTCCGGCGACGTCGAGGAAGCGTTAAAATTTGGAAACGGAGAAATGATCACATCGATTATAAAAGATAAAGGATTCGAAATTCCCGAGAAACCCAGAAGCACAGAAGACATCTTGTTTTCGGAAAAATTTGCCTGCCCTGTATGCAACATTTCGATGTCGGATATCGAACCGCGAATCTTTTCGTTCAACACTCCTCACGGCGCGTGCCCTACCTGCAACGGTTTGGGAACGATTTTGAGTGTTGATGAAGATTTAATTTTAAATAAGAATTTGACGATTTCAGAAGGCGGAATTTTACCATTCCCGAATATGACTGAGCAAGACACGTGGTTTTCGAGAACCTTTAAAATTTTCTGCGCTGAAAACGAAATACAGCTTAATCTGAGGATCGGGCAATTTCACGACGATAAAAAGAAATTATTGCTTTTTGGAACGGGCGAAAAAGAGTATGAAGTATACGGGGAAAATCGGTGGGGAAGAGAAACAGTAATTTTTGAACCGTTTTACGGGATCATTAATGAATTAAAAAAGCGGTATAACGAGTCCGAGTCGATGTTTATAAAAGCCGAAATCGAAAAATTTATGCGGTACGAGGTTTGTAACGATTGTCACGGCGCGCGTCTCAAAAAAGAAGCGCTGTCCATAACGATCGACAATAAATCGATCGTCGATGTCTGCGACTCACCGATAAATAACTGCATCGGATTCGTAAACGGACTAGATAAAATTTTATCAAACAGAGAAAAAGAGATCGGAAAATTAATACTAAAAGAGATCCGGCAAAGATTAACCTTTTTAGTCGACGTGGGTTTGGATTATTTAACGCTTTCCAGAGGCGCGCAGACGCTCGCGGGTGGAGAAGCACAAAGAATAAGACTCGCGTCCCAGATCGGGAGCGGATTAACCGGTGTACTCTATGTTTTAGACGAACCGTCGATCGGTCTTCACCAAAAAGACAATAAAAAATTAATCGACACACTCAAAAAACTTCGCGATATCGGGAACACCGTGTTGGTTGTCGAACACGACAAAGAAATGATGGAAAACTCAGATTATATTATTGATTTTGGTCCGGCCGCAGGCCTTGAGGGTGGAAAAATTGTCGCAAAAGGAACGATCGATGAACTTAAAAAAAATCCAAATTCTCTGACTGGAAAATATTTGTCCGGCGCTAAAAAAATCGATTTTTTAAGAAAAAATGATCAAAAAGAATACGATACCATAACTGTATTTGGTGCATCACAGCACAATTTGAAAAATATTGACGTTGTATTTCCGCTCAATAAGTTTGTAGTCGTAACGGGTGTGTCGGGAAGCGGAAAATCAACACTCGTTCACGATATTTTATATCACTCGTTGATGCAAAAAATAAGTCCGTATCACCGGGAAAAACCCGGAAAATTTAAAAATATCGACGGCTTCGAAAAAATAAAGAATGTTTTTTTAATCGATCAGTCTCCGATCGGTCGCACTCCGAGAAGTAATCCGATTACTTATACGGGAGCTTTTTCGTATATTAGAGACCTTTTTGCGAGTACTAAAGAAGCAAAAATACGAGGGTTTAAGCCTGGAAGATTTTCTTTTAACGTAAAAGGCGGAAGATGTGAAACGTGTGAAGGAGAAGGTCAAATAAAAATCGAGATGCAGTTTTTACCTGATGTATACATAAAGTGCGAAACCTGTGGCGGTCTCCAGTACACAAAAGAAGCGTTGGAAGTGCTATTTAACGGAAAAAATATCGCCGAAATATTACAAATGAGCGTGAACGAAGCGTTAAGCTTTTTTTCGTACGTTCCGGCGCTCTACCATAAACTTCAAACTTTGTCTGACGTTGGTCTTTCCTACATAAAACTCGGTCAACCGGCACCGACACTTTCGGGCGGTGAAGCCCAAAGGGTAAAACTCGCCGCAAATTTATCGAAAAAAGGAAGAAACGCGATCTACCTGCTAGACGAACCGACGACCGGACTCCATTTTGCAGATCTCGAGAAATTACTTTTTACATTACGAAAACTCGTCGATCTCGGAAACACAGTAATCGTGATCGAACACAATTTAGACGTGATTAAAAATGCGGATTATATAATCGACCTCGGACCGGAAGGCGGGGAAAAAGGAGGATATGTTGTTGCGACCGGAACCCCAAAGGAAATCGCCAAAAATCAAAAATCCTATACTGGACAATTTTTAAAAAGTGTTTTAGATTAAATCTATACGGATGAAAAAACTGTTTAGTATCTGTCTTACTTTTTTTATTTTTTTTACTCTTTTTCCAAAACCCGTTTTTTCCGCTGATAATTTTAACACTTCTTACGACGTAACGTACACCGTAACAAACGACGGCAACACAAATGCTAATTTTAATATCGCGATTAAAAACAAATCTGCCCAATTTTACGCTTCCTCTTATACGATCGAACTCGGATTCAGCGACATCCGAAATATAAAAGCGTACGATCCGAACGGACCGATTTTGCCCGTTGTCACAAAAACCGATGAGGGAAATAAAATCGACGTTACGTTTAACAAGCGCGTTATCGGAGAAAATAATGTTTTAAATTTTAATCTAACTTTTGACACAAAAGACATCGCGTATAAACTCGGTAGCATTTGGGAAATAAATATTCCGGGACTTTCTCCCAAAAACGATTTTTCTGATTTCAACGTTAATGTAATCGTTCCCCAAAGTTTCGGAGACCCGACATACATAAAACCCCGCCAAGCAAACAACAAATTATATTTTACCAAGGAACAGCTCGGAAAATCGGGAATCTCAATCGCGTTTGGGGATTTTCAAGTTTACGATTTCAATCTTACCTATTATATCGGCAACACAAACATTTTTCCGGTAAAAACCGAAATCGCGATACCCCCGTCGACCAATTATCAGGATGTTTTTATCGAAGATATAAATCCGAAACCTATTAACGTTACAGAAGATACTGACGGAAATTGGCTCGCGCAATACAGGCTCGCGCCGACGCAAAAAATGAATATTACGGTAAAAGGAAAGGTCAAAGTTTCCCTGTATCCCAAAAAACAAAAGATTACGGATAGAGAAGTAGCTCTATACCTTGAGGAAAGAAACTATTGGCAATCGTCAAACCCGAAAATAAAACAGTTGGCGGAAAAATTAAAAACGCCGGAGGCAATCTACAACTACGTTATTAATAATTTAAAATACGATTTTTCAAGAGTCACTCAAAATAAATCAAGACTCGGCGCGCTTAATACTCTCTCCGATCCTTCATCAGCAGTTTGCCTCGAGTTCACAGATCTTTTTGTCGCACTATCCCGGGCGGCAGGGATTCCGGCCCGCGAAATCGACGGATACGCAAACACAGTAAACTCAAAACAGAGACCTCTCTCTCTTTTAAAAGACATTCTTCACGCGTGGCCCGAGTATTATGATAAAAATTTAGAAACGTGGGTTATGGTCGACCCGACTTGGGGAAACACGACCGGGGGAGTCGATTATTTTAATGTTTTAGATTTTGACCATGTCGCTTTTATCGTTAAAGGACAGGACAGTAATTATCCGGTTCCGGCAGGCGGATATAAACTGCCGGGAAGAGAAAACACAAAAGACGTTAACGTCGACTTTTCGCTGATAAAACCTTCGCATAACCAAAATTTTGAAATCTCGACCGATATTCCAAAATCCGTACCGTCTAATCTGCCGATAAAAGGCGAGATCACGATTAAAAATACGAGCCAGGAACTTCTCGATTCTCAAACCGTTAATGTCTCGTCCGATTTTTTATCGCCGGGTAAGCAAATCTTGTCATTTTCCCGAATCCCTCCGTTTGGATACGAAACAAAAAAAATAACGTTCGACAAAACATCCTTTTTGACAAACAGAAAGGCATTAGTTAGAATAACAGCTCAGGGACGGGAAATTACTGCAAGTATTAATATTTCTCCGCTGTACTTAAGCAGTTTAGTAATATTAGGAGGTATTCTAATTGGAATATTTATCATCTTCATATTTGTTATTGCCGCAAGAACCAGGCGTATATCTTTTTTTGGACGAAAAAAGGAAAGTGATTTACGTGGGGAAGGCGAAAAACCTTAAAAACCGGGTTTCATCGTATTTTACAAAAGGTATAAATACCGAGCAAAAGACCGCGCAACTCATATCGCGGATCGAAAAGATCAGGATTATCAAAACACAGTCAGAGCTCGAATCGCTACTGCTTGAAGCACATTACATTAAAAAGTTTCTGCCTGAGTATAATGTAAAACTTATCGACAAAAAGGCATATCCTCTTATACGGATTACCATAAAGGATAATGCTCCAAAAATTCTCACGTCGAGAAATGAAGACGACAGAAACTCTTTGTATTTTGGTCCGTATCCGAATCCCGGCGCCATGAGACTTGTTTTAAGAACAATTCGAAGAATATTTCCGTTTCAGTCCGTTATTAATCACTCATCTAAAATATGTTTTTACAATCACCTGGGTCTTTGTCCGTGTCCCGAGGTTACAGGAGAGATAACAACGTACAAGAAAAACATTAGATATATTATTCAATTTCTAAAAGGGGATATCAATAAGATTATAAAGAATCTCGAAAAAGAGAGAGATGGATTCAGTAAAAATGAGGACTATGAAAATGCAAAATCGATTCAAAAAAAGATTGACGCCGTAAAAGTTGTGACAAGTCCGATCCATAGACCTTTCGAATATGAATTGAACCCGAACTTAAGTTACGATTTAAGAAAGATCGAGCTCGGTTCGCTTTTTAACGAACTCCAAAAAATGGAACTTGCGGTTAAAAAACTCGACAGAATCGAGTGTTTTGATGTGTCAAACATATCTGGAAAATTTTCGACCGGGTCGATGGTCGTGTTCACCCTTGGCGAAAAGGATACTTCGTCTTACCGTAGATTCCGGATTAGAATCGATGGTCATCCGAACGACTTTGCGATGATGAAAGAAATATTAATCAGGAGATTGAAACGTGATGACTGGGAATTTCCGGACTTAATCGTCGTCGACGGCGGAAAAAATCAAGTATCGGCGGCTTTAGAAGCGATGGAAACCGTAAAGAAAAAAATTCCGCTTATCGGACTCGCAAAAAGACTTGAGACGATCGTAACACCCGAATTTTCCGAAATAACTTTAGCGCGAAACGGGAACGCTCTAAAACTTCTTATGCGGATTCGTGACGAAAGTCACAGATTTGCAATCACATACCACAGAAAACTTCGATCAAAATCGATCCAGATTTAAGTATTCTACTTGAATTAAAACTTATAGTATTATATAATCCTAAAATGAGTAGTCCAGAAAGAGGCATTGGAGAAGTAACAGGTCAAGAATCGAGCACTCAAAACCTAGTAAGAAGGGTTTTGAGTAAACCAGATGTTGAACAAATGAGCAGTATTTGGGATAAAACTTTCGAGGCCTACAACGATAATCCAAATATCGGGATTTATGATCTGTTCAAAAAAGTCGTCGAAATTTTACCGGGAAAAATTCCGGCCCAAGCGCGAATAACCGCATTGGAAACACTCGAGAGCACAGACAAAAACACCGTAGATAAAGGAGTCAAATCATTTTTACTTTTAAATCTCAGGACGTTTTTAAGCGCAGTAGATTATTTTCATAAAGCTGATGATGAAGATCCTCAAGAACGCGACGAGATGGTAATGTCGGCAGTCGTAGCAATAACAGAAAAGAGTAGAAAACTAAATCCTAACGCACCGATTGTTATTCAAGTATATGTTTCTGCCAAACTCGCGATAGCGTCGTATTTATCGAGTAGAGATAATAGCCCACTTAATCTTGCGGAACATCCCTTTTACAATACTGCTGTGGATGAATCGGATGATCAACTTAATAAAGATGCGCAAAGCTTAACAAAGAAAGATATTGATGATTTCACCGGACAGATTGCATGGGAAACTCGAGTTCCGGAAGCAGAAATAAAAAAATATATTAACTATAGAATTAGCGCTTTGAACGAGGCTATTTTAACGGGAGCAGATAATGATCGCGATGTTGTTCTTGATGAGGTAACCAAGAATGAACAAAGAGACAACGTCGAGGATCTACTATCTTATTTAAGAGGTCGAGATAGAGAGATAATAAAAATGATTTTTGGATTTTATGGAAGAGAATTTACGCCCGATGAAATTGGACACGAATTTGGAATAACCGGTGAAAGAGTGAAACAGATCCGGGAAAAGTCGCTAAAAAAACTAAGACGCACTATCTTTTCTCATTTTCGTTGGATCACATATTCGTAAGGAAAGTAAAGAAACGTCGCGGGTTGATCGTCGATCAGATATTTTTGAAAATCGGAATAAATCTTTTTACGCTTCTCTGCATCGAATGTTTTTCTTCCGTCTTCTAAAAGTTTATCTATTCTCAGGTTTTTATAATTGGATATATTGTTTGCCTGATCGGAATGCCAAAGGGTGTATTGATCCGGATCTTCTGGTACATTAAAGTCGCCCAAAAAAACTTGAAAGACAGGTGGAAAAGAGTTTACTTCTTCGATTTTAGTATCCACATTGACTTCTTTCCAGGCTTTGGCGATATCCTCGGCGATTTTTTTGTATTTCGGGAATACCTTCATATCGACCTGTATTTTTTCTTTTCCGGATTCGTTCGCCGCGGACAATAATAATCTTGAGTGTTCTAAATCTTGGATGTGTTCTGCGTTTTCTGGCCTGTTTGCCCAAGAAACAGGAGGATACGGCCCGTACGCCCTTTCTCCATACTCAAATTTGTCGGAGACAGCGTAGGAAAGACCTGTTCTTATTTTTTTGTCCGACAAAACCTTGTCTTGGGTGTTATAAAAAATTGTTATTAATTTTGAATAATCGACATTTTTCTTTACGTTTGTGTTTGGAAATAATCCGAGTGACCTGTCTTTAAAATACGGATTCGATATTCCGATAATCCTAGAAACTTCACCGAGCGAATACGCTGTCTTTATAGCATCCATAGATGGATAAAATTGATACTTTCTTATTTTAAACTTGTTTTTCCGCGACGCTAATGTTATAGATTCAATAAAATTTCCGTTCAACTGGACGTCTTTTATCGAATATTCACCTGTGCCAACATACCCTTTTTTAAAAATCGGCGCAGACACGGTCGTTAGAAAAGGAGCGTATTCTTCTTTTAATTTAAACGCGATCGTGTAATCGTCGGGCTTGTAAACAGTGACGTCTTTAAACTTATAGTCGATGTCTTTCGATGTAAATTTTGTTCCGTCGGAGAACGTAATATCTTCTCTTAATTTGAATATATAGCCCATTCCATTTTCGTGAACCTTCCACGATTTTGCGAGCGCTGGCCTAGGTGTCGCATTATCTTCTACCTTCGTTAAACCGTTTGAAATATCATTTAAAATGGTATCGGGAAGATTATCGGTTGTGTAAGATCCGACGATTCCGATCGATTCCTTCTGCCCTGCAGGAATTTTTGCGATTATTGTCGGAAGAACTAGACTAAGAATAAAAAAAAATCCGAGACCCAAAAAGAAAAATAAGAGAATTCTTTTCCCCCATTTCTTGATGTACTCTCTTACGAGCCAGTAAACAAGTCTTTTTCTTATAACGACCATAGTACGACGTTATCGAGGAACAAGCTGAATAATTGATAAAACCGCAAAGAGGGTTGCCAAAATTATCGTAACCCAAACGAGTAGTTTTTCCACACTTCTTTTGCTTCTGTAAAATTCACCGCTTCCTCCAAACGCCGTCGACAACCCGCTTCCCTGCATTTGTAGTAAAATTGCGCCGATAAGCAAAACCGCGATTACTATTTGAAATATCGTGAGTATCACAGGCTTTATTATATACTTTTTACAATCGCCTTGGCAAGCTTTTCTGAATCGTGATAGAGGGGAAAATTTTCGTCGATAAGGTCTTCTTTTATAATTTTATCTCTGAGATTTTCTGTCACTCCGTTAATCGGGACATAGTCATATTGATATTTATATTTGGCCGGAATTTTGGATTTAAAATTATTGTTTACCAAAAAGTATTCAAACACTCTTGATTTACAATGTTTAATGATCGCGTTAACGTAATCATCAATTCGAAACTCCGGAGTTTCGAATACTTTATTCGTTACGTTTACGACAAAAATCTTCTTGACATTTGACGTCTTAATCGCGCTTAAAATACTCGGAACTAAAAGGGTCGGCATAATGGTTGTGTATAAATCTCCGGGGCCTGCGATAATCGCGTCCGCATCCAAAAGTGCTGAAATAACTTCTTTCGGTGCCGTCGGACTACTCGGTTTAAGATATAACCGGTCGATCCTTCCCGTAAATTTACCAAGATCGATGTTCTCTTCGCGGTAAACCTTTTCTCCGACCGATGTTTTAGCCCATATCGAAATATTTTCGTCTGTCGACGGGAGAATTTTACCCTGTGCGTTAAAAATCCGTTGCATTTCAGAAACCGCTTTATTAAAACTTCCTGTGATCGAGGTCAGCGCGACCAAAATGAGATTTCCGAGTTTGTGACCCGCAAGCGTGTGATCCGACCCGTACCGATTTCCGTTAAATCGATACGTCAAAAGGCTTTTCATTTCTTTGTCTGCTTCTGACATCGCCGCGATACAGCTTACTAAATCTCCGGGTGGTGGAACACCGAAAAACCTACGCAGTCTCCCGGCCGATCCTCCATCATCGGCCATCGAAACAACTACGGTTATATTATCTGTATATTCTTTTAGTCCCTTTATTAAATTTACTGTACCGATGCCACCGCCTAGACACACAATCTTTTTGTTAGTTTTCATATTTTATTTTTTGATAAGCCAATTTACGAGTGATGCTACGAATGATAAAACAGCCGATGAAATGATGTACGCAAAAAACGCGTTAACTGAAATTTTTGGGATAACAAAACCCATAAAAGATTCACCCTTAAATGTAAATGCCGAAATTGTAATTTGAGGGATCGCGACTGTCAATAGATAAAGAATAATCACGTTTATAAAAAAAGAAAACGTGCCAAACGTTATAAAATTTAAAGGTAACGCTAAGAGATTTAACAAAGGCTTAAGTAAAAAGATCATTAACGAAAGCGCGATGCCGCCGATCAAATACGTTAGTGTTCCTCCTTCGATTTTTACACCGGCCAAAAGCTGGGTCAAGGCCAAAAGGGAAAGCGAATTTACGATCGTGTTTCGAATCAAAGATTTCATATTAGCATTTATCCAGCATTGGATAAATGCTAACAAATAAAAATCCCGATGTCAATTTAAAATTGTATTGTAAATGCTATAATTTGGACGTGAAATACCCCAATCTAAACGAAGAAAAAAACGCTTTTAAAAAAGGCTACAACCTGATAATCGGATTAGATGAAGTCGGAAGGGGAGCGTTTGCTGGACCGGTCGTCGTCGGTGCGGTTGCACTCGACAAGGAGTCTTTTTGCAAGGCGACGCCTTGCGAGGCTAAAAGGATACTACTTACAGAAATAAATGATTCAAAAAAAATAAGGCCGAATAAAAGAAAAGTGCTCGCAAAAGAGATAAAAAAAGAATTTATTTACTCGATCGCGACAACTCCCGTATCAATAATCAACAAATACGGGATCGGAAAAGCGACGGCGATCGGATTTAGAAAGGCAGTTAAAAGTATCATCTTTCAAATATCAAGAAATAAAAAAATAAAACAAACTTCTGGTGAATTGGAAATTGGAAATTGGAAATTGGAAATTCCAAAACAAAATTGTTTTGTTTTGGTCGACGGTTTTCACATTAAATATATTAAAGAGATCGGACTCAAAAATCAAAAAGCGATTATAAAAGGAGACCAAAAATGTGTCTCGATCGCCGCGTCTTCGATAATCGCAAAGGTTCACCGCGATTCCTTGATGAAGCTACTCCATAAAAAATATCCGAATTATCATTTCTCAAAAAACAAGGGTTACGGGACAAAAGAACACCAAAATGCGATTAAAAAATACGGCTTGTCTAAAATCCACCGAAAATCCTTTAATCTTACGAGATTTACTTTTTGATGTTTACTGGCCGATTCGTTATAATATAACCATGCTCAGCGGATTTTTTAGATATTTAATGAAAAGTCAGGTTATATTTGCGGTTTTTCTGATCGCGCTCGGATGGTTTGTGTTTTCGATCCGAAATATATTGGTCGATCTTTTTATTGCTTATATAATCGCGGTCAGTATTTTCCCGCTGTCGGCGCTTATCAGAAAGCTAAAAATACCTAAAGCCATATCGGTTGTACTTGCTTATCTTATCTTTCTCGCGCTTTTGTTTTTATTTATTGTTCCGCTTATTCCTTTTTTAGTCTCCCAGATTCAGCTTTTCTTTTCGAATCTTCCTGATTACCTGAATAAGACAGTCGACTTCTTCGGATTAAAGCTCGATTTATCCCAAGTCGGGACATTTATATCGCCCGATATGAACAGCTTCGGTAATATCGGAAAAAACGTTATCGACGTAACCGGAACCGTGTTCGGGAGCATATTTTCCATGATCACGGTAATCGTCGTGAGTTTTTATTTATTACTCGATTATGAAAAGATTCAGGAGAATATCGCAAAACTTTTTTCAGAGCACTCCCAAAAAAGAGTAGCTTCGATTATTTCTCAGATCGATCAAAAACTCGGTGCGTGGATGCGGGGTCAAATTCTTTTGTCGCTTTCGATCGGGATCTTAACATATATCGCGCTTATAATTTTAAAAATTGAATACGCGTTGCCGCTCGCAATGCTCGCCGGACTTTTAGAGATAATTCCAACCATCGGACCGATAATTTCCGCGATTCCGGCAGTTCTTTTGGCGCTTACGATTTCTCCGAACCTTGCGATATTTGTGATAATCGCGTATCTTGTTATCCACCAATTGGAAAATAATGTTTTAGTGCCGAGAATTATGCATCAGGTAGTAGGCTTAAACCCGATTATTATAATAATCGGAGTTGTAATCGGAACAAAATTAATGGGAATATTGGGTGCACTTCTGTCCGTTCCTTTTCTATCGGTCCTTTTTATAATCTTTTCCGAACTCAAAACCCCGAGTCAGAAATAAGTGAGCTTCTTGACATCTCACATTTAATAGTGAAATACTCATAATATGAGCGATGAAAACACGCTCCAGCAAAATACACAAGATATTCAACCTACTGTAGTAGTATCGGGAAACTCTAGTCCTACTAATAAACGTAATCCAGCTGGTCTTGTTTTATTTATTTTTCTACTTTTAGTCGTCGCCGGAATAATCAGCTACTTTTTATTATTTAAAGGAAAAGCAACAAGTCCCGTTGTGACGGCTACTCCAACACTGATGCCTACTTCACGCGTCCCTACATCAACTCCGATTTCATCTCCGACCGCAAGTCTAAAGCCGACTGGCCCCGTTAGCTGCAGCGATCCACAATGCCTTGCCTCAAATTTTCTGCAGTGTAAGGCGAGCAAGCTTACGATGCCGTTTGGTGGCGGTGGCAATAGTACTTACATAATTACCGTATTTGGTCTAGAAAATGGGAAATGTCACTACTCAAGTAAAGTTGTCGACCAAAATGGTGCACCGTTGATAAGCGAGGTTGATTGTGTTGTTCCGAAAGAGTTAATTACCGATGATATTATTACTCACTTCTTCGGAAACGATAAAATGCCCGGCAAAGAAAAGATACTCGCGGAGCAAACTAAAATAGAAACCGACTACTGCAAAAAAGTAAATCGCTAAATGTTCTCTTCTGCGCGCCTGGAGGGATTCGAACCCCCGACCCTCTCGTCCGAAGCGAGATGCTCTAAATCCACTGAGCTACAGGCGCTTTTCCTTAACGTTTAGACGAAGCTTATTGCCCTAAATAACACGTTTATAGTATACTAAATCACAGCTAAAATATAAAGCGGGTCGAAGATCCTGAGTAACGAAGTTACGAAGGGCTGCTAGCTCAACTGGTAGAGCAACTCCCTCTTAAGGAGTAGGTTTGGGGTTCGAGTCCCCGGCAGCTCACATCTCCGTTTTAATCCCATGAAAAAATTATTAAACATCTCTAAATTTCTCTTAGGCTGGCCAATCGCGATCCTCGCCCTTTTTTTTATATTTAAAGTCGTATATTCCAACGGTTCGCAAATTCTAGTAAGCCTAGAGCACACAAATTTTGCACTTCTAGTGCTCGGGGTTCTGTGTTTTTTTTCTTATTTTTTTACACGCGCTATCCTTTGGAAACAGATACTAAAACAAAAAGGTTACGAAATTCCGTTAAAAGAATTGTCTTTTTTGTGGGAAATTTCTCAAATCAAACGATTTGTCCCGGGAAACATCTGGTCGTTTTTAGGGATGACTGTTATTTTTTCAAAAAGGGGAGTAAGTAAAAAAGATATCGCGGTGTCGTTTCTCGCCGAGGGAGTATTACTCGTTGTCGCGTGTGCAATTTTTTCGTTTTTTTCGCTTCCGTTTATTTTTTTTATTTTAACACCCGTTGTTCACGTCGGACTTTGGATGATTTTTGTTGCACTATTTTTATTTATAGTAATCTCCGTTTCGATCTATAAATTTTACTCCCAGCTTCTTAGTGTATTAAAGGGGTTTTCGATCTGGTCGCTCGTTTTTTTACTCATGATTTCTATACTTTGCCTTTTCTTTTTCGGAATCGGAACATATTTTACGATATCCTCGATCGTCTTTTTAGAGCCGTATTACCTTCTAACATTTATCGGTTTTTTTGTTTTTTCTCTTATGATCGGCTACTTATCGTTTATTACTCCGATGGGTTTGGGCGTACGCGAAGGAATAATGACGATCGGTTTAGCAAAGTTTATCCCTTTAAGTCTTGCTGGACTCGGTTCAATATTTGCGAGAGTCATTCTAATTCTTTCTGAAATCATTTTTTTAGTTTTTGCGTTTGTTTGGTACCACTCAAAAAACAGAGTTGTATTGTTTTTGGAAAATTTTATCGGCGAACATAAACAAGCAATTTTTTTATCGCTATTTATCCTAATCTACATTATTTACTTTACGACCGCGAGTTTTTTTAGATACGACAATTTTTATGCCGGGCGCTTTGATTTGGGCAACATGGACCAAACCGTTTGGAATACACTGCACGGCAGAACTTTTCAATTAACTGACCCCGACGGCACTAATAATATTTCAAGACTCGCGTTCCACGCAGATTTTATTTTAATCCTTATTACCCCGTTTTATTACGTCTGGAACGATCCGAGAATGCTTCTTTTAATTCAAACTGTCGTTTTAGGTATCGGCGCGATTTTTGCTTACCTTCTCGCAAAACATGTTTTAAAAAACAAAAATCTTGCCCTTGTTTTTTCATCCGTCTACCTTTTAAGCCCCGCGATTCAATATACTAATTTATACGATTTTCACGCCGTGTCGCTTGCGACGACTTTTTTGCTCGCCGCGTTTTATTACATGATTAAAAAAAAATATATCCTGTTTATTATTTTTTCGGTATTATCTGCGGTTACTAAAGAGCAGGTGTGGGCAATTATATCTCTCTTCGGATTATATTTAATCGTATCTAATATTTATTTAGATATTAAAAGAGTGAACTCGAATAAAAACAGAAGCTTAGAATACGTTTTGGGATTAATATTATTTCTTTTTTCAATCGGAGTTTTTTATTATTTAATTTCTATCGCGATTCCATCTGCGCGCGGTGGAAATCATTTTGCGATTAGTTACTATTCGGATTTTGGGTCGTCACCTGGATCGATTATAGGAAATTTAATTATTCATCCGCAAAAAACAATACTCGCGATTGTTCAACCGGCAAAACTCCATTATTTAAACCAGTTATTTTTGCCACTTGGATATTTATCGCTTTTTTCTCCGTTGTATTTAATATTCTTACTTCCCGATCTATTAATTAATCTTTTAAGCAACAACCTTCAGCTTCATCAAATATATTTTCAGTATAGTGCGACCATAACACCGTTTATATTTATCTCTGCGATCTACGGGATAAAACAAATAAAAAAGATTTTCCCGAAAATTCCAATTTTTGCCTTTGTTTTATATTTAACCATTGCAACTTTATATTCGGCCTATTCTTTCGGCCCGCTTCCGGGCTCTAAAACGCCGAATATTGATATGTTTGTGAAACCTTACATCCATAAAAATGAAGTCGTCGATTTTCTCGCGCACATTTCAAAACGATACAGTATCGCCGCGACCAATAATTTAGGTGCGCACCTTTCTCACCGCAAAAATATCTACACGATTCCGATCGGAGTCGACAAGGCAAATATCGTTATATTTTTACTCAACGACCAATTCGCCCAGCCATCGCTAAAAGCCCAAAAAGAAATGGTGACAAAATTAAAAAGTAATCCTCGATACATCGTAATAAAAGAAATTGACGATTTTATCGCATTTAAAAAAATAAATTAATCTGCTACGATTAAAGTGTGATTTACGTAATTAAAGCAAATGGGGAAAAAGAGCCCTTCAGTGAACAAAAAGTAAGGAGCTCGATCGCACGCGCCGGAATTCCGGAAAATTTGCGAGATCAGGTTATCGGGAATATTAAAAAAAAGCTCCGCAATAACATTTCGACTTCGGAAATTTATTCTCAGATCGTCGGATTTTTGGAAAAATCGCAAATCCCATACGCGAGCGCAAAATACGGCTTAAAACAGGCTATTATGAGTTTAGGACCGACAGGTTTCCCTTTTGAAGACTTTATCTCAAAAATTCTCGAAGCCCAAGGATTCCAAACAATCGTCAGAAAAATATTGCAGGGGAAGTGTATAAGTCACGAAATCGATGTTTTAGCCGAAAAAACGAACGAAAAAATTATGGTCGAGGTAAAATACCATAATTTACCGGGAACCCGGTCAGACATACACGTCGCGATGTATACCAAAGCAAGATTTGACGATGTAAAAGAAAAAAATAAGCTTTCGAATGTTTTTTTAATTACGAACACCAAAGTAACAGGGGATTCGATAACTTACGGGTCGTGCGTCGGGATGAAAATTATAAGCTGGAGCTATCCGAACGGCGAAAGTTTAAGAGATTTAGTCGAAAAATTTGATCTCATCCCGATCACTGTTCTTTCTTCACTTTCCGGTAATCAAAAGCAAGAATTATTAAAAAACCACATAGTTTTATGTAAAGATATCGTTAGCGATTCTACTAAACTTGGAATTCTTGATCTTTCCGAAAATAAAATTCAACAAATTATTTCCGAGGCAAAATCTGTCTCCGATCTCAAACGCGAGTAGCCGAGCCTGTAAGCTTAACTCTTTCGTATTTATCAGACCCAAAACCGTTCTGGGTCGTAGTCAATTTTTCACTATAGAGTAGAAATCCGTTTCTTATCGTGTGATCTCCGAATTTTTCGTTAATTTTATCGACTACTTTTGTAACCCTGTCTTTCTTTTGATCAGAATCGAAAAGAGAAGTCATTAAATTATTCTTGTCTTCAAGATTTGAAACATAAATATGAATTTGCCGTATATAATTTGTGTTTAAGTAAAAATCTTCTGAGATTAAAGAATCTATCCTGACGTCTTTTTTTCAATTTCGACGATTCCGTTTGGCTTATCGAGTCCCGATGCGAATTTTGGCCGTGATATATCCACCGATTTCTGCTTTAATCCGTTTTTTAATTTTTGAAATAATTCCATATACGCCACCGAAAAGATGAAGGGTTGAGGTTGCGTCGATAAATAATTCGTCGATCGAGAAAACTTCGACCAGCGGCGAATAATCTTTGCAGATGTTTATGAACTTTTTACTAACTTCCCAATATCTGACAAAATTTGCCGGCACGAATGTTACCGACGGACAGATTTTCTTAGCTTCAAAAGTTCGCATTCCCGTTTTTATCCCTAAAATTTTTGCCTCGCGGCTTGAAGCGATAATACAAGTTCTACCGTTTACCGCAGTGACTCCGATTGGTTTCTTTTGAAGCTTGGGATTATATTGTTGTCCACAACTGGCAAAGGATGAATCGAAGTCGATGTGAAGAATTGTCTTATAAGAAGAATTGGGCATACTTAAAAAATACACGAAGATAAATCAAATTACAACAGAATAAAAGATATCAAACTTCTTCATTACAAGGAGAGTCCTTGCAAAAGACTGCTCTGATATGCAAAAATAAAACTATATTAAAATTATATTTATAAACTATGCCGGGTAAAAACACACTTAAAACGTATGTCGAAAATGGTTATTATCATATTTATAACAGGGGAATCGATAAGAAAGAAATTTTCATAGATGAAAAAGACTGCACGGTTTTCCTCCATTATCTAAAGCTCTATTTAGATACGCCACAAAATCTTCTTAAGGATAAACCCTTGTCGCCCAAACTTCTTTATAAAATAAATAATTTAAATTTGAATCGCGAGATTGATCTTTTGTCTTTCACATTAATGCCAAATCACTTTCATTTACAAGTTAAACAATATACAAAAGAGGCTATACAAAAATTAACGAGAAGAGTTTTGACATGTTTTGTTCGGTATTACAATAATAAATACAAAAGAATTGGAACACTGTTCGAAAGTGTTTATAAAGCAGCTCTTATAGAAACCGAAGAACAAAATCTATATTTATCTTCCTATATTCATAGAAACCCAATGAAATTAAAGAGTTCAAAATTTGACTATGTCCAATTTTCGAGTTACCCCTATTATCTTAAAAGTAAAACCGCCGATTGGATAAAAATCGATGAAATTTCATCTTATTTTAAAAAATCAAAAAATACAGCAAAGTCAGATATTTTTTCGTATCAAAACTTTGTCGAAGATTTTAAAGAAAACCCCGAATATGCACTAAAAGAACTTACTTTGGAAGAAGTAAATGGTTAACAAGAAGAGCAAGAAGAGCAAGAAGAAGAGAGGAGAGACCTTGTTAGCTTAATGCAAGAACTCTCCTTGATGATTACTCTTGGTGATTACTATATCAATTTACAACCCGTAGGCCGAAAGGGGAGCGTTGCCGACTCTTGTCCGGTGAAGATTTAAAATAAATGAATCACATTGGTAAGTTCCGGGAATAGTCGAAAATGCACCGATAAAACCGTCTTGTTCTAAAACATTAATCGATGTCGGGCTAGATGAACCATACGGATACACAAAAACATCAATTTTTTGGCCAGTGTGCTGCTCGAGCTGGGTTTTAGCCGTCTCGATTTCGTATTTAATTTTTTCGAGCGGTCCGCGATTAACAGAATAATGCGACCACGTGTGATCGATAAAATTTACGATTCCGCTTCGCGACATCTCCTCGATTTGGCCCCAATTCATGTATCTTTCCCCGCTAATAAGACCGGTCGGAATTGCTAAATTCAAAATAATACGGTATCTCTGTGCGATCGGGTACGCGTATTGATAAGCATCACTGTACCCATCGTCGAGAGTCACAACAACACTTTTACCTGGAAGCCCTGAATGATTTCGAAGCGCTTCGATTAATTGTTTCGCCGGAATCGTCGTGTATCCTGCCGAATTAAGATATGCCATTTGCCCCTCAAAAATTCCACTGTCAACGGCAAATAATGTGTCACCTTTCTCTTTAGCGACCGCCATCGGTTCAACGTGGTGATACATTAAAACAGGAACCCGCAAACAAAAACCGTAATACGCCGGAGTTGGAGTAACTTCTGCCTTTTTGATTACGGTCGGGGTAACAGTCGGGGTTGGAATAATATTTGCAGACGCAACAACGCGACGCACGCTGTTTTTACGTGTGATTTTTTTGGGCGAATATATATAAAAATTTTCCAAAACAAGAATAATAAACAAGACAAAAAATAGAACCGATCCAATCCTTAACTTGAGCATGAATTTATTATACTTTTTTTTGCGCTTTTTTTTCACGAGGAGTATTATACAATAAAACATACCCTAATTTCATCTTCTTCACAAAATCTTAATCCACTCCCGTGTAATATTTCAATAAAATGTCTGTAAAAACAATTATTTTTGGTTTGATCGGTTTTATTGTTCTTGTTGTCGCATTGTCGTTTCTCATGATATCGGGGCAAAAACCAGTACCTAATACAACAACATATTCTATTAAAGAAAATAATCGCCCGAAAGCAGAAACTGCAGTAAATTTTTTCGATTTTGGCAATATTAAGGTTTCTGACATCAAACAAAAAGATTTTTTTTTAAAAAATACCGGAAGCAAACCTTTGCAAATTCTTAATATTAATTCCAGTTGCGGTTGTACCGCCGGACAAATTATCTATAAAGATTTTACGAGTAAAGAATACGGCATGCACTCACAAAGTGGGTATGTCACAGAAATTGTTCCTGGTGACACAGCTACTATTAGATTGATTTATAGACCGGCTACAATGCCTGTGTATGGATTTGTTGAACGCGAAGTTTATGTAACGACTAATGATCCGCTAAATCAAAAACTTGTTTTTAGCATCAAAGCAAACGTCAAATAAATATGGATTCAAATTTTTTATTCGGAATTTCTTTAACCGCGTCATTTTTAGCCGGGGTTTTAGCCCTGTTTGCTCCTTGCTGCATTACTTTTCTTTTCCCGTCGTATTTAGGAACCATTTTCAAAGAAAAGAACAGGGTTATGTACTATACGCTTATATTTGCCTTGGGACTCGCTTTTGTGCTTGTACCGATCGCTTTAGGCATAAGATCAGCGATTTTTTTCCTCGACACCTATCATTTGCAAGTCTATTACATCGGAGCTTTTGTAATGATTCTAATGGGGACAATGACTCTAAAGCCGGTTTTTCACCTCCCCCAGTTTTTTCACGTATCCGCTCCTGATAACAAAAAAATTAGTACTGTGAGTGTATTCGGCTTAGGATTAATGTCGGGACTGACGTCTGCCTGCTGTGCGCCCGTTTTGTTTGCGGCTGTAACACTAACTTCTCTTTCTCCAACACTTTTCCAGGCGCTTATAGTTTCGCTATCGTATGTAACCGGTATTGTTATGCCTTTGTTTATTATGTCGATGTTTTATCAAAAGGCAACGGCAAAGATTGCAGGAAAAAACAGACAAAAAATATATAAAGTCTTAAAGTTTTTGGGAGCCGTTATCTTTTTTATAACAGGAGTATTAATCGCAGTTTTTAATTATCAGGGGAAGATTCAAATGAATCAGATGGAATCATACAGTCAGACAATTCGTCTGACAGTTTTTGGAATCGCCAAATATTTTCAAAATCCGATTATCGATTTAACGGTTTTTGCCGTAATTCTGTTTATTTTTTACAAATTATTAAAATACAAAGGAGATAATGAAAAATAAAATACAGAAATTATCGAACAACCTCCAAAAACAGGCGGCGGGTGCGGTGTTTTAAATTTCGTTTTAATTAAATCTTCATAATTTTTTAACTTTTTGTGATATAATTATCATTATATTTATGAGAATTTTAGTGATCGAGGATGAAAGACGTCTGTCAAACATAATAAAAAAGGGGCTCCTAGAAGACGGTTTTGCCATTGATCAGGCATTCGACGGAGAAGAAGGGTTATATTTAGGAGAGTCGGAACAATACGACTTGATTGTTCTGGATATTATGCTTCCTAAAATTGACGGTCTTAAAGTGTGCAGGGAATTAAGGAATAAAAACGTAAAAATTCCGATTCTTATGCTAACCGCAAAATCGACAACAGAAGATAAGGTCGCGGGACTGGACAGCGGCGCCGACGATTATATAACTAAACCATTTTCTTTTTTGGAGTTTCGTTCGCGTATTCACGCATTAATCAGAAGAAGCCACAAAGATTCATCTCCCATACTAAAAGCCAGAGATTTGGAAGCAGATCCTTTAAAACATATCATAAAGCGCGGAACAAAAATTATTAATCTAACTCCAAAAGAGTTTTCGATTTTGGAATTTTTACTGCGCCACAAAGGAGAAGTTATTACAAGAACCATGATTATCGAACACGTATGGGATTACAACTTTGACGGGATGAGTAATGTCGTTGATGTTTTCGTCGCATCCCTTAGAAAAAAAATCGATTCAGGCACTAAAGTAAAACTTATTCAAACAATTCACGGAGTCGGATACAGAATAAACGAATGATTATAAATACGAAAAGCATCAGATTCAGAATTTTATTGTGGTATACTTTAACTCTTTTTTTAGCAACCGCGTTTATATTTTCGAGCTTTTATTTTGTCACACGGCAAATTATTTTTAGTCAGGTCGACAAAGAGCTTTCTACACACGCAGTGAAACTTACGGAAATAGTAACCCGTCAAGGAGTTAATATGCACGAAGCGATGCTAAAACAACAACTGTACTCCGAATTTAGCCAAATTCCGGGAATGGTTGTGGTGCTTCTGGACAAAGACGGCAATGCGGTGAATAGTTCCTTAACTACCGAAAACCCGCATGATTTCTACAAATCTCTTTTTGAGAGCGCAAAACACACGAATCAAGCTGTTTACTCAAACGAGGATATTAAAAATTCTCCGATGCGTTTTACCGCTCAAGCTGTTCGATATAACAATTCTCTTGCCGGAGTAATTCTTGTTGCCCATCCGATCGACGCAATTCAAAAGTCGTTAAATTCGTTGCTAAATACCCTTGGCATTGTTTTTTTGCTCCTTATTTTACCGACTATTTTAGGAGGAAGACTGTTGGCCGGTAAAATAATGCGTCCGATATCCAATATCAGCAACAGAATGGAAAAAATATCATCAGAACATTTAGACGAAAGAATCGATAATCCAAAAACAGAGGATGAAATCGAGAAACTAACCACCACTTTTAATAATCTTTTGGGTCGCATGCAAGAAGCGTTTCACAGGGAAAGGCAATTTATAGGCGATGTTGCCCACGAGCTTAAAACTCCGGTCGCAACACTAAGAAGCGAAATCGAGCTTGTTCTTTCCAAAAAAAGAACAGAGCATGAATACAAACGGGCTTTAGAAGAAACTTTAGTAGACGCAAACCGGCTTTCGACGATAATTAAAAACATACTTGATTTAGCTTGGCTCGAGGCGGAAAACGCGCAATTGGGAGAACGGTATTTCAACTTGTCTAATGTCGTCAATGAAATCAGGGAAATCGCTTTAAAACTGGGATCGCAAAAACAAATAAAATTGCAGGAAAAAATAGAAGCAAATTTGGAAATTACAGGAGATGAAGACAAAATTTCCCGCGCTATTTTAAATATTGTCGATAACGCAATAAAATATACTCCAAATAAGGGCTTGGTCTCGATTGCGCTTTATAAAAGAAATAAACGCGCGATTCTCGAGATCAAAGATACGGGAGCAGGTATTTCGGAAAAAGAACTTCCTCATGTTTTTGAACGTTTTTACAGAGGCTCAAAAACAACTAAAACATTAGGATCTGGCTTAGGCCTGGCAATCGCCCAGGGAATAATTCAGGCACATAAAGGACTGATTAAAATAGTTAGTAAAGTCGGAAAAGGTACTTCCGTTATAATTTCTTTACCCCTCGTCAACCCATTTGACTAACTAGGAATCGAGTACTACAATAGTTAGTAATATGAACAAAAAAACTGGGGTTACTGGTAAAGTCCTGGGAGAGCTAGAATCTAAGATAATGGAAATTATCTGGAGTCAAAAAAAAGCAGTTTCTGTTAAAGATGTGACTGAAATTTTAGAGAAAAGGCGACGAATTGCTTACACAACTGTAATGACTATAATGGTAAGACTTGCAAATAAAGGTATTTTAGTTAGGTATCTTAGTGGACAAAGCTATTTATATAAACCCAAAGGAACTAAAGACCAATTTATGGCCAAAGCTGTTCATGGTATTTTCTCGTCCGCCGTTTCTACTCTGGGCGAAGAGGTATTAACTCATTTCGTAAAAGAAATTCAAAAAATTAGTCCGAAGAAACGGCAGCAGTTGTTAAAGATATTAGATGAGGATTAAACCAAAATTTGCCGTTTTGCTTGAATATGAAAAGAATTAACTATAGCTTTTATATTTTAATCTTCTCTGCGCTAACCGTCAGCTCGGTTGCAATCGCTCTTTTAAATAAGGCGTCTCCTTTATTTACCTCAAAAAATCTCTTTCTCTGCCAGAAATTTATTTCTAATGTTATGCTTGAAGTTCCCCGTTCGCTCCCTAATGTGTTTATTTTAGCAATCGGAGTTGTTTTGGGAACAGGCCTTTTGTCTTTCATATTGCAACTTATTAAAACGAAAATCTTCATAAGAAAATTACTTATGAATAGGGTTAATACAACTTTATACTTAGCAAAAGTTTTAGACAAATTAGGTCTTACAAATAAAGTGATTTTGGTTAACGATAATAATTTATTTTCTTTTTGTTGCGGTATTTTTTCACCACATATTGTGGTTACCACAGGTCTAGTTCAATCCTTAACGGATAAAGAATTAGAAGCAGTTTTACTTCACGAACAATCTCATCTGCTAAGTCGAGATCCTGTTAAGGTACTTATCGGAAAAACGTTTTCTTCGATGTTTTTCTTTTTACCGATCTTTGCCGACCTCCATAAAAATATAGAGGCCGTCAATGAATTATTAGCAGATCAATGGACGATAAGTCGCCAGCAAAACTCTACCTTCCTGCGCGGTGCGCTTAAAAAGATCTTAGCCTCGCCCCAGCTCAATTTCTCTACCGTTTCTAACGCTTCCGGTCCTGATTATTTTGAAATCAGAATCAATCGTTTAGTAAATCCGGGAACAAAACATAGATTAAGACTCTCATCAGTAAGCTTTATAACGACTTTTTTATTCATTTTTTTTAGTTGGTTTTTGTTACAAACACCAGTTAGTGCCTTTCATATGGATTCAAAGTCAGACTCTACTTATTTTCTGTGTTCAGATAATCAATCTTGTTCCAAACAATGTCATCCTTATTTTGAGCAGTCAACAAATTACATCCCAGCCCATTTGTTTTTACCGGAAAAGAAGTGTGACGACGATCCCAAAAATGTAAGCCGCCCCTTACTTACTACACAAGCTTTTAAATATCAAACACCACTTCTTAACCGCTAACCGGTCAATTCCTCACGTCAAAAACAATACTGAGTTTACTAAAGGTATTGACAAAATTACAAGCAGTCTACTACACTAAGTAGTAGAGATGAGAAAGCCCTCCATAACTTACCTTTTGCCTTAGTAGATTTCTACTGCGGCTCAAGGAGCGTTTATTCGGAGGGCATAAGAAATAGTAATTACTCTCCGGCAAAGCCGAATCGTAAACTATTTCTAATGAAAGGGGGTGCTTATGACAGAAAATCAACGATTAAAAACAAACGCAGTACATCAAAACCCAAGTCAAGAAAATAATGTAGTATTGCGCGTCCCAAAACCTAACCTACAAATTGTAGTATTGGGACTTATAGCCGTAATTACTATTTTTCAAACCGTCCAATTGGTGCGTATAAGTTCCAAAGCCAGCTCGGCTTCGGTAAATACTGTTCCAGCTGCTACAACCACAAATAGTGGAACTGGTACGGGAAGCAATGCCAATGTACCGCAATCAATGGTTGGAGGTTGTTAAAGTTAAAGCGGACTGTCTATATGTTATGAACAAAAAAGATGTTGTGTCTAGTATAAGGTCGGATGTTGTTCCTAATAGGAAGAGGCTTAATATTTCATGGCCGAAGATAATTTTATATATAACTCTTTTAGTAACTATTGCCGGCGCGCTTGTTTCTACAAAGACACTCGCTGTCATTAATAAAAATATTGCTGCTGCAAAGGAAGCCGCAAGGCCTGCTAATATTAAAATTATTAAAATTACCACTCCTAACTGTAAGAATTGTTTTAATGTCGACGATGCTGTTTTCGGTTTTAAGAAGTTAAACGTTAAAGTAGAAGGGGAGAAAACCCAGGTATTTGATTCACCCGAAGCCAGAGCTTTTATTAAACAGTTTGCTATTAAAAAGGTTCCGACATATCTTATTACGGGTGAAGTAACTAAAAATAATTTAGAAGGTTTTGTTAAAAGTAACGGGGAGGTTAAAAACAATACTTTTATATTTACAAAATTAGCGCCTATATTTATCGACACGGGGACCGGACAAGAAATGGGAAAGGTTACAGTTACTCTGATCACGGATTCATTTTGTTCCCAATGCGTAGACCTAAAAACAATAATCGAAAATTTCAAAAAGGCGGGTGTTAAAGTAAAGGAAACAAAGGAGCTTGCCTGGAACTCTTTAGATGGTCAAAGTGCAATTAACCAATATAAAATAACTAAAATCCCGACCTTTATCTTTTCACCCGAATTTGATCTATACGATAGCCTAAAAAGTAATTGGCCAAACTTTGGTACAGTTGAAAAGGATAAGACTTATATTGCTAGAAATCTTCCGTTGCCGTATCGAGACTTAATAAAAGGACAAATCGTAGGTCTTGTTGATCTAATCTATCTTACCGATTCAAGTTGTACTGATTGTTATAAGGTACAAGATATTCAAAAACCAATTCTGACCCAGGGGTACGGAGTTGCTTTACGTTCAGAGCGTTTGGTAGACATATCGTCTACGGAGGGAAAAAGTTTGCTGGCGCAATATGGCATTACCAAAGTTCCGACTATTTTAATATCTCCTGAAGCCGATCAGTATACAAATCTCAAAAATGTCTGGAAAAGTGTAGGAACAGTTGGATCAGACGGTTGGTATATTTTTACAGGGTTTAATCAGCTCGGAAACATTACTTACAAAGATTTAACTAATAACCAAATAATTCGGCCTGCAAAGCCGAGTCCTAATCCAACAAAGTGAAGATATAAAAATATGAAAAATATATTAAACAGGTTAAAAATGATTCCAGCGATCAACCGCCGTACGGCCGTGACTAAAACGCCAAGAACAGTTATTATTTTACCTCTTCAAGAAATTTTGATCCCGCTTTTAATAATTCTTTTTCTATTTAATCAGTTAATGATTACTCGAGTAGCAATGGCAATGGGGATGGTTTCGTCGGGAGGATTTATTGCTTCGTTTTTAGGTATGAAAACCGATACTTTTAAGACAATTATTGCCCCAAAAGTAAACCCTGATGGAAAAACTACTTCACTTGTTGAATGGCCAACAATTACCGATGTTATGGCTAACCCCCATAGCGGAAATGCGCTTTCTGATGCCAAGGTAGTGATGATGGCAACGGGTAAACCGTTCTATGCCCCCGAGGATATTTCTTTCGACGATCCGGTAAACGCCCAAAAAAAATGGGGAGCATTTGAAGCGTCAATAAGGCTCCCAACTGAACAAGAGACGAGGTTCCAAAAACTTATTACTTTTCTGATGACTTGTAGCTACTGCTGCGGTGGACCTAACAACGTAACAATGAATAAAAATTGTGGTTGCGCCCACGCAAAGGCAGTCCGTGGCTTTTACCGCTATATGATTTTAAATTATGGTGACAAATATTCAGATGAGCAACTTGTTGGTGAATCTCATCGCTGGTATGCTCTTTGGTATCCAAAAGGAATGCTTGAAGATTATCTGTTAGCCACCGGAAATGGAAGCGCATTACCTCACGAGTCACACGGCGGGGCGGGTTCAGATGGCATGCACGGATTAAAAAAATGATTAGCGATTACAGCGATTTCTTCCTATTTTTAGGTGTGACCTTAATACTCGGAGGAATAATTTACCTCTTTTTCTTTCGAAATTTTAAGAAAATTTTTATCTCAGACGAGGAGATATCTAAACTTAAGGTTTCAAAGCAAGTTCCAACTGCTAAAATTTCCTATCCCAAAATATCCATTTCTGCGATCCTTCTAGCAATAATCATCGGAGGGTTTTTATTCAATCAATTCCTGATGTGGAAAATGAGCTCGTCTGGCACTTTGAATAAACCTTTTTCCATAAGTATAAATATTACAAAAAAGAATGGCAAATAAAGAAGATGAATCCAATTTTAGTTTCCTTCTCATTTCTGGCGGGCCTGCAAGCTTTCTTTGCACCGTGCAGTGTTGCCTTAATCCCGGCGTATGTCGGTTACTGTGTTAAACACGAAACAGGAGGTAGCAATCGGATACAGCAACTTCTTTTTGGGCTTAAAGCAGGCAGCCTGGCAAGTCTGGGACTAATAACTGCTTATATTGCCTTCGGAATCATTGTTACCATTTTCGGCCGTCTTATTACTCCAGTATTTCCCTGGATCGAACTTTTTACTGGTGGATTACTTGTATTTATGGGGTCGTCAACATTGCTCGGTTATGAATTTGCCATCAAACCACCGCTTTGTATCCAAACCAAATCAAATGGAGGAAAACGATTTTACCTCTTCGGTGTAGCCTATGCCTTTGGGGCATTAGGATGTACTTTACCAATTTTTCTGCTTGTAATTTTCCAGTCGTTTGCTCAAGAAGGAATATTTGGAGGAATAATCAATTTTGCCGTTTATGCTTTGGCGATGTCGAGCCTTATGATCGTATTTTCTCTTATATCTTCTTTATCGAAGAGCGCAATGCGCAACTTTTTAGCAAAGTATATGGTGAAAATTCAAAAAAGCGCTGGAGTGTTAATTCTTTTGGCTGGCATTTATTTAATCTATTTAGCGCTACAGGTAATTTCGATATGAGCTTACCAAAAATTATTTGGACTGACCAACAAATTTTTAAAAGGACCCCGTTATTTTTAGTGGTGTTAGTAACATTATTTATTGGTTTCAATGTTTTTGTTAATCTAGGCATTAAAAAGGCTAATCAAGATATTACTCAAATCGAGAAAGCGGCAGATAAGCCTCTCCGAGTAGTTAATGCGCAATTTAGTAAGAAAATTGTGCTCGGAGAAAAAAGCTGCCCTAATATAAAGGCCGGCAACCCTGACGCCTCCTTAAAGTTTAAGTTGTTTGAATCCGAAACGTGTCCCTACTGTGTTACCCAAAATAAAGTTTTGGATCAGATTTTACCGGAGTACGGGGATCTTTTTTATGGAGAGTGGTATGAGTTGGAATCTTGCGTTGAAGACGCAAAGAAGTATCAGATCTCCGGTGTCCCTACATTTATTTTTACCGCAAAAGGGGTAGAAAAACCTCCGGCTTACGGCTTCTTAGATAAGCAGCAATTGACAGATTATATTTGTAAGGTCAGCGAACAATGCTAATAAAAATATGCAATAAAAATCTTAATAACATTTTAATCTTTGTTATATATACTTGCAAAAGCACATGAATAGGAAAAGTTTAAGATTCCGCATGACCCTCTGGTATACATCCGCCCTTTACTTATCCATGGCGATAATTTTTAGTAGTTTTTATATTATTACAAAGCAGACACTTTTTAATTACACTGATAATATTCTTTCTTCTCACGCAAGTAAAGTCGTCGAGATTGTAAAAAAGCAAAATATTGGCATGCATCAATATCTTGCCGATCAGGGATTTTTGCAAGAATTTAGCGCGATCCCCGGTATGCTTGTAGTAATTATGGATAGTTCGGGACAAACGATTAGTGGCACAGTGGGGATCGACCCTAAAAACAAATTATTCAAAAAGCTTTTCAATCTTGCTTTGGATACAAAAAAGCCATTTTTCAATGATCAGGATATAAATGGCTCGACTATGCGCTTCTTAGTTTCTCCCATCGAGAAAAATGACAAATTTAATGGAGTAGTGCTCATCGCACATCCGATAGATATTATTCAAATGTCTTTAAATAGGTTGTTAACTATTATGGGAGCCGTATTCCTTGGTTTGTCCATTTTAACTATTTTAGGTGGATATTTCCTCGCCAATATTGGTATGCAACCAGTGGCTGCTTTATCCAATAAATTGAAAAAAATTGAGATGGAGAATTTGGAAGAACAAATTATAAATTCCCACACTGGAGATGAAATCGAAGAGTTGACAAAGACTTTTAATGAACTTCTCGACCGCTTAAGAGAAGCGCTTAAAAGAGAACACCAATTTATTGTTAACGTGACTCATGAATTAAAAACACCTTTGGCAATTCTTCAAAGTAGTGTCGAACTAATTTTATCTAAGAAGAGATCGGCCAAAGAATATAAAAAAGTATTTTCTGAAATGCTCATTGACATAAAAAAAGCTTCAATAATGTTCAATAAAATACTCGAACTGGCATGGTCAAAAGCAGAAAATGTTAAAGTCCAAGGCAGGGTCTTTGACTTTTCCGAGTTTATTGCGGAGTTGCAGGATGTAGCGAAAAAAATGTCCCTTTCAAAGGATATTACAATCAGCGGAGATATAACCGGCGGAGTTAAACTTTTTGGAGAAAAAGACAAGCTCGCCAGGGCTATTTTGAACATTATCGATAATGCTATTAAATTTACGCCTAAACATGGTTATATACGTATAACTCTACATAATAAAAATAATGTTATTGTAAAAGTACAAGACAATGGTATCGGTATTACTCGAGAAGATTTACCGTATATTTTTGAACCATTTTATAGGGGAGTAACGTTATATACAAATAAAGGGTCAGGATTAGGATTAGCGATAACTCAAGGAATCATAAAAGCTCATAATGGAATAGTAAATGTAAATAGTAAGATGGGTAAAGGAACTACGGTTATTGTAACACTACCAACTTTAAAGAATCCCGCATAATTTACAAGGCTTTGATTACTACATATTGTAGTAAGTATTTGTTATAATAAAATCTGTCCTTTTAGGATGAAAATCAACTTATGGAATATGCATACGGAAATTGGTTTATAGCAATAGCACTAAGTGGATTATTTCTCTGGTTTGCTTATGGTGCTTTTAAACCTAAAACAGGTGTTGATTGGCGGTCATTTGGAGCCTTCTCTGCTTTTATTATTGCTTTGTTTACTGAGATGTATGGTTTTCCGCTCACTATCTACCTACTTTCTTCGTTGTCAGGGAACAGGTTTCCGCAGATAAATTTTTCCCATAATTCCGGGCATTTGTGGGAAGATCTATTAGGTAATACAGGTGATCCACATTTTAGCATCCTACATATTTTAAGCTATGCGTTAATTATTGGAGGACTAATTTTAATCAGCGCGTCCTGGAACATACTTTATCAGGCTACAAAAAACCAAACTATCGCCAGGACTGGGCCCTATAAATACATAAGGCATCCACAATATGTCGGTTTTATAATTATTATTCTCGGATTTTTAATGCAATGGCCAACTCTTCCGACCTTAATCATGGCACCAATCTTAACTTTCATGTATATAAGGCTTGCCCGAAAGGAAGAAAAAGATGTCTTACAAAAATATCCTCAATATCGGCATTACCTTAAAAATACCCCTGCCTTTTTACCGTCGATCAAATTTTTAAAATCAATTTTAACGCATCTCTAAATTAGTACTACACATTGTAGTATCTTTTATGCTAAACTAAATTATTGGTTCTTAAGATGAGTAATTTAATCGTAAATTTAGGAGTTTTGAAAAAATCAGTGTTTAAGGGAATCTTAGCATTCCTCACCCTTTTATCTGTATATTTTTTGATCTTGACTCTTGTTTCCGGGTGGAACTTTACTTGGGAACAATTTACAGAATTTTGGTACTATATTCTCCTACTCGCTCTGGGATTCGGAATCCAATTTAGTCTATACAACTACCTTAAAGGGATTGTTAAACAACGGGCTTCAACCGGACGGGTTTTAGGCGTTTCAGGGACGACTTCTACTGCTGCGATGGTTTCCTGCTGTGCTCATTATCTAACAAATATCTTACCGATTCTTGGAGTAACAGGAATAATTACTTTTATTGGTCAATACCAAGTTAAATTCTTCTGGATCGGCTTGTTCTTCAATCTTTTAGGAATACTCTATATCGGGAATCGAATAGTAAAATTTTCCGGCCAATTATGAAAAAAATTGTAATTATTTTTATTGTTTTATTGCTTATAATCTTAGCTTTTACACTCAAAAACAGTTTTTCTGTAAACTTAAATCCAAAGAGTGCAAGTAATCCTGGCAGTAGCAATTTGGAAACAAAGGAAAACAACGAAGGGCCGGTCTCCGTTATTGTTACTCCAAATGATTTAAATAACGGATTGTCCGGTTGGGATTTTCAGGTAGTATTAAATACGCACACGGAAGAGCTGACCGCAGATTTGGTTACCGTATCTGTACTTATCGATAATCAAAATCATGTATACAAACCGTTGGCTTGGGAAGGCGATAATTCAGGAGGTCATCATCGCAAAGGAATTTTAAAATTTAACCCTATTTCGCCAAGACCTAAGTCTTTAGAGCTAAAAATAAAAAATGTCGGCGGGGTTTCCGAAAGGAGTTTTAAATGGAATCTTTAAAATTTATTAAAGGCAAGCTACTAATGATTTGTATTGCTGTTTTTGCGATAACAGTCGTTGCAATCACAGTTTTTAAAGTATCTATAGGGAATCTCTTCTTCTTTGCTGTTCTTTTAGCCTGTCCGTTGATGCATCTATTCATGATGAAGGGTCACGGTGATCATAAAAAAAAGGATAATACCAAAGGAAACGGTAAATCTTGTCATTAATATAAAGGAACGGATTGTTTGAATTATATGAGAAATAAAGAAGGATTAATTATTACAGTAGGGTTTGTAGTTTTAGCTGTAATTGTTGTTGCCGTAGCCTTTTTACTAACTGGTAATAGTGGACCGGCCTCGCAGCTAGGCGGGCAAGGCTCCTCTGCCAATCAGTCTACTGCTCCAGCGGTTCTTAATAGTTTAGTTGGTAAACCTGCGCCTGATTTTACTTTAGAAAGCTATGATGGGAAAAAGATTACCTTAAGCAGTCTTAAAGGTAAAAATGTGATCCTCTTTTTTAGCGAAGGATTAATGTGTTATCCGGCTTGTTGGGATCAGATCGCTGCTTTTGGAAAGGATAACCAATTCCCAAGCAAAGAGACAGTAGTATTAACTATTGTAAATGACTCCAAAAATGACTGGAAAGGGGCGATCGAAAAAATGCCGGAACTCGCTTCCGCCGCTGTTCTTTTTGACACTGATAAAAAAGTTTCCGCTTCTTATAACATGCTTTCTCTTCCTTCTTCAATGCATAAAGGACAACTTCCCGGACACACTTATGTAGTTCTTGATAAAAGGGGAATTGTGCGGTATGTTTTAGACGATCCCCAAATGGCAATAAGAAATCAGCAGTTGTTGACAGAAATTGACAAATTTTAATCCTTCGATGAACTCAGGCCTTCGGCTCTGAGGGCCTCGATCGCTCAGGCTCGAAGAGATTAAATACTGAGCAAAGTCGTACATTCGATTTCACTCAGTACGATCCTGAGCTGTAGTCGAATGGATCGAATGTATTTAATATATGGATCT
Source organism: Patescibacteria group bacterium (assembly GCA_023484045.1). GTDB lineage: Bacteria > Patescibacteriota > Microgenomatia > Levybacterales > UBA12049 > JAMCZG01. The sequence continues at coordinate 15,259 of JAMDAA010000022.1, read as the reverse complement.
TTTAATCAGCGCATCTTTTATAGCCTCTTTTTTTGCAGGGATCGCTGCGCTTTTTGCGCCCTGTTGTATCACGGTTCTTCTGCCAACCTATTTTGCCTCAATTTTTAAGCAAAAAGCTCCAGTATTTTTAATGACTTTTGTCTATTTCCTCGGTATATTATCTATCTTTCTTCCTATTGGCCTTGGAGTTTCATTTCTCACTCAAATTTTCAGTCGATACCATGACACGATCTTCTTCGTTGGAGGAATATTTTTAATATTTTTAGGGTTAAGTTTACTACTTGGACGACAATTTTCTCTGCCCTTTAGCGTTCACCCGAAACTTAGAGGACAGGATTTTGCTTCTGTTTATATTTTAGGTATATTTTCTGCGATTGCAACGACTTGTTGCGCTCCGGTTCTGGCAGGAGTTTTAACCTTATCGGCGCTTCCTGGATCGTTTATCTTAGGAGGGATTTATACTCTTGCTTATGTACTGGGGATTGTTCTGCCTCTTTTTATTATCGCCTTTTTCCTTGATAAAGTCGATTTTACTAAAAAGTTTTTTGCCTTCAGAAAAAACTTGTCTTATAAATTACTCGGTCAAAAGATCCATTTAACCTTTGCCAACTTTTTTTCCGGGTTGATGTTTTTAGTTTTAGGAATAGTTATTATCTACCTTGCAAAAACCAGCCAGTTAACTTCCCATTCTTCGTACCAAGTTGCACTAAATATTTATCTGACTAAATTTATAAAATTTATAAACCAGTTTACTAGAGTTATCCCAGAAGCTGCTTGGGCCCTTATTTTCACAGGAATCGCTTTGTTTATTGCTTATTTTGCTATTAAGCAATTTATCTCTTTGAAGAAAAGAGGTGATAATTTTGAATAAAACTGGACTTATCGCAATTTTAGGTACCGGGATAGTTATAGCTTTGATATTAGTTGTTAGCAATTTTAATATCGAGGTAAACATAAATAGCAAGGGAGACCAGGTTTCTACAGATAAAGAGACTGGTCAGTCGGTCCAAGGATCACAAACTGACTCCATGGCAAGTCACCACGGAGGATCTACTCCTGTTGACGCAACCATTTTTAATGGCCTGGTCGGTAAAAGTGCTCCTGATTTTACTCTAGAAAACTATGATGGAAAAAAGATTATCCTAAGTGAGTTAAAAGGCAAAAACGTAATTCTTTTCTTTAACGAAGGATTAATGTGTTATCCTGCTTGCTGGAACCAGATTGCAGCTTTTGGAAAAGACACAGAACTGGGGAGTAAAGCGGTGATATTAAATATTACAGCTGATCCTAAAAATGAGTGGAAGCAAGCCATCGATAAAATGCCGGAACTTGCTTCTGCTAATGTGCTTTTTGATGGTAATAGGCAAGTTTCGCAAAAGTATGGAGTTTTAACACTTCCTTCCTCGATGCATAAAGGGCAGTTTCCCGGACACAGTTACGTTGTGATCGATAAAGAGGGGATTGTTAAATTTGCCAGAGATGATATTCAAATGGCTGTAAGGAATCAGGAATTAAGTACGGAAATCAATAAGCTGTAAAGCCGAGTTTGATAAAAATCCCTATACATAGAAGCAAATCGCTAAAAGTTAGGGTTAACAGCAGGATTTACTGTTTTGATGGCAACAGTTTTGCGTAGAAATATTCTCATCCTGAACAAGATATTTTTTCGGTTCTGTGTCAAATTTTTTTAGGCAATCTTCAGAGCAAAAATAATATTTCTCGCCTTTATATTCTGAAGAGTACTTAGTTTTATTTTTATCCACCTTCATTTTACAAACAGGGTCCGTAACTTTTTTAGAAAATCCAAACATAAAATCACCTCCCTTCTGCCCGCCAATCGCTTGCGCTCGAGGCGCATGCAGGCGGGTCGCCCTCCGAAGCTTTAGCGAAGGAGGGTTTCTTTTCGTAAATTAAAAGGTAAACAAGCGATAAAAAAACTATGATCGAGGATATTAAGATCGGAACAAACACCGGTCCGATCCAGGGAACAGGCAATAGAAAGAAGGTATCCAAATCAAAAAGAGACTTAGGCCAATCTATAATGAGTTTCAAAAACACATAATAAAAAATATCCCAAATCCCAAATGCTAAAAAGAAAAAAGCAAAGGCTTCTTTAAACTTCTTTGCTGCAAGTAGAGCAACAGAGGCTAACATTATTAAGGTAGATGCTTCTCTAATCATCTCAATATTCAAAAGCTGACTGTTGGAAATAATATTAAGAGCAGTCTTAGGTTCCAAAAACGCAATTCCTGGAAGTAACAACAGTACCTCATCTTTATTTAATACAGGTTGACTTGCACCTAAAAGATGTCTTAAATAAATCACAACCGATGATTCTATAAAAGCAAAAGCTATCGAAAAAACGATTACTTTTAAAACAGTGTTTTTAAAGTTCATATTTTTAATCAAGCTTTGCTCTTCTTAAAAGCAAAGCGTTAAAGACAACAATGATAGAGGATGCACTCATGAGTAATGCTGCCCATTCGGGTCGAAGTAGGATTCCAAATGACGGGTAAAATATTCCTGCTGCCGTCGGAATAGCAAAGACGTTGTATCCGGTCGCCCAAACAAGGTTTTGCACCATTTTTGTATTAGTTTTACGACTTAAAGATATTGCTTTGACTACGTCCATGGGGTCGTTTTTCATAAGCACAATACCTGCTGATTCGACTGCAACATCGGTTCCTGCACCTATAGCAATACCGACGTGAGACTGAGTCAGGGATGGAGCATCGTTGACCCCATCACCTACCATGGCTACAACATTACCTTTGTTTTGTAATTCTTTTACTTTATCGACCTTATCTTCCGGTAGTACCTGGGCGAAAACAGTATCCATGTCCAATTGTTTTCCTACTTCCGAAGCTACATCTTGAGTATCACCTGTCAGCATGGCTGTTTTTATTCCCATCTCATGCAGTCTTTTAACCGCTTCTTTAGATTCCTCCCTAATAATATCTGCAAGAAGTATCACGCCAGCTAATTTGTCATCTATAGCAACAAAAACTGGTGTATTACCCTTCTTTTCTGTCTTCCAGCTACCATCTTCTGTTCCGACTTTCATTTCTTCCATTAGTGTTTTGTTGCCAACAGCAATTTTCTTATTATCAATTTTTCCAACTGCTCCTTTACCAGGGAAAGACTTAAATTCTTTGACATTTGGTATTTCTAATTTTTTATTTTTAGCATCATTAACAATTCCTTGAGCGATAGAATGTTGTGATTGAACTTCTACAGCTGCGGCAAATTTCAATAATTCATCCTGGCCCGCTTCGCCCGCGAAGCGAGGCGAGTCTTTGATGCCTGATTTTTGGCTTAAAATAATATTGGTTATTCCGAATTCTCCTTTTGTCAGCGTTCCTGTTTTATCAAATACTACATAACTGATTTTTCGAGCAATCTCTAAACCCTTCATGTCTTTTATTAAAATTCCATTTTTAGCACCTAGGGTAGATGTAATTGTAGTAACTGTAGGAATAGCCAAACCCAAAGCGTGAGGGCAAGCAACAACAATCGCCGCGACGGCCACAGTCGCAGCAAAAACAACTCCGTGAGGTAAAATAAATACCCAAGTAATAAATGAAGCGGCCCCGGCAATAATAGCTACATAAAACAAGACACTCGCCGCTCTGTCAGCCAAGTGTTGAACATTTGGTTTTGAGGTTTGGGCTTCCCGTATCAGTTTCATAATTTGAGAGATGGCTGTATCCACTCCTGTTTTGGCAACTTCGATTGTTAAAGATCCATCTTGATTGATAGTGCCACCGATTACCTTATCACCTTTTTTCTTATTGATTGGTCTTGATTCTCCGGTTACCATCGATTCGTTAACAGAACTTTCTCCATCTATTACTAGTCCATCTACTGGAATTTTTTCACCGGGCCTAACCAAAACCCTGTCGCCTATTATTAACTGGCTTGTTTTAACATCTGTGATGTTTCCATTTTTAATAAGGTGAGCGGATGGGGGAATGAGTTTAGCCAATTCTGCTAGAGCACCTGTTGCTCCTCTAACAGCTCTCATCTCCAACCAATGACCTAACAGAAAAACTGAGGTAAGAGTGGATATTTCCCAATATAAGGATTCTCCCGGAAAAAAGAATGTTGCGGCAACCGAAAAAATATAACCAACTGTTATGGCAAAAGCCACTAAGGTCATCATCCCGGGGTTTTTACGGGATAACTCACCTTTTGCTGCTTTGAAGAAAGGTAATCCGCCAAAGAAAAAAATAAATGTCCCTAAGGCAAAAAGTAGTAATTCACTGCCCGAAAAATTTATATTGAAACGAAGCCATTTCTGAATATTTGGCGAAAGAAGCATAGTAGTGACAACAAAAGGTAAAGTAATAAAGAAACGCTTTCTAAAATCTTTCTCCATTGAGGCGTGATCCTCATGTCCTTCATGCTCTGAATTCATTGGCACAAGCTTCATTCCGCACTTTGGACAATTACCTGGAGTGTCTTGTATAACATCGGGATCCATGGGACATGTGTAAAAAATCCCTTGGCCTTGATCCGTATTTTCTTTTGGGGTACGGGAAGTATGTTGCACGGATTCCATTCCGTGATGTGATTGTTCATCCTTCTCGATTAAAGTCATCCCACATTTAGGACATTTTCCGGGCCTGCCAGATCTGACCTCGCTGTGCATAGGACAGATGTAAATAACAGAATTTTTATTCATATCAACTCGTAAGGATGCACCGGGTCACCATTCGGTGCCCGGTAGCCCCGAACCGAATGGTTCTGGGGCATTGGACACACATACATTTTCATAGATTATTTATACGTTTATTGATGGACTCTCTTAAATAATCTTAGCAGTTCTTCAACTGCTTTGTCTCTTTGATTTTGGAACTGACTAACTACATGTGTTTTTAAATGTTTTTCAAATATAAGAGCATCAAGGCTTTTAATGGAATTTTGAATAGCCAAGCTTTGGTTGAGTAAATCTATGCAATATTTATCTTCCTCAATCATTTTAAGCAAACCGTCAAGCTGGCCTTTGATAATATTAATTCGATTTTGGACCTCGTCCTTGACATTCTTATCTTGTTTCATGTACGCTAATAATATACACCCTGGGGGGGTATCTGTCAAGATAAATCTATGCACTACCTGCTCGGTTCATTATTCTTGCTTGCTATATGGTTTCTAATTTTTATTTCCCAAAAGAAATTAAGAAAAGAAATGCTTATCGCAAGTCTAATTATTACCCCTGCTGGTTTATCAGAAGTATTTTTTGTTCCCGGCTATTGGCTTCCTGATACTATCAGAAATCCTAAACTTTCCATCGAAGATTTTATTTTTAGTTTTGCTATAGGTGGAATTATTGCTGTTATTTATGAATTATTTATGAAAGGTAAAGTCAAACATCAAAGACTTTGCAACTGTTATAATGGCGAGTTTTTTCACGGATTGATATTGGGAATAGGTATTATTGTTATTTTTCTTACTTATGCTTTATTTAAAATAAACTTCATGTATGCGGTCTATATCGGGATCGTGGTTGATGTTGTCCTTATTGTTATTACTAGGCCAGACCTATTGAAAAAAGTCCTTTATTCAGGTTTACTTTTTGGACTACTATACTTTCTCTTCTTCTCAATACTCTCTTTTTTTACTCCTAGTTTTATCAAACACTGGAATTTATCTAATCTTTCGGGGATAATTCTTCTGGGTGTTCCTGTTGAAGAAATTTTATGGGCAATAGGAGCCGGTGGGTTACTCGGACCAATCTACGAATATCTTTTGAGTATTAAACTAAACGAAAGGAGGTGACTTGAATGAAAGCGCAATCCTATGCTATTCCTAATGCCCTAGCTCTTACAACGGCTGTTGTTTTTGTGATATGCCGCGTATTGGTGGGCTTGTTTCCTGATGCGTCTTTTGCAGTTGCTCAATCATGGTTCCATGGTATTGAACTTAGTAACGCGAGTACTTGGAATTTAACACTAGCGTCATTTTTTTCAGGATTAATATCATCAACCATAACGGCTTGGATAGTCGGCTATATTTTTGCAAAAGTTTACAGATTATTTGCTAAATAAACATTATTGATAAGAGGGAGCTTATCAAATTCACCACTAACAATAGTGGATGTGTGTGGTGTATTAGAAGGCAATTTTGAAATTACAAGATTTTTCTCGGAAATTCTCACAATTTCTTAATATTTCATCTGATATCCTTTAAGCTATGGAAAAATGCAGAATAAATATTAAAGGCATGTATTGCCGTTCCTGCGAGATTTTGATCGAAGACGAACTCACAAAAATTCAAGGGATTAAAAAAGCCGTTTTGAACCACAGGGCCGGAACCGCAGAAATATATTATGAAGGACAACTTAATCGGAATGCCGTTGTAACTGCTATCGAAAACGCGGGTTACGCCTTAGGCAAAGAAAAATCTCCATTATTTTCGAGGAACTACTATGATTATATCGAGCTAAGCATAGCTTTTTTGATCGTCTTATTTCTTTTTTTAACATTAAAAACGCTCGATGTTTTTAGTCTTACGAGCTCGATCTCGGGAAATTATTCCAGTCTTCCCGTCGTACTTCTTATCGGTCTAACAGCCGGCGTCTCGAGTTGTATGGCGCTTGTCGGTGGGTTAGTTTTAGGGGCGTCCGCGCATTTTTCAAAAAAATATCCAAACGCTTCGGGAATGGAGAAATTTAAACCCCATTTATTTTTTAACATCGGACGAATTATTTCGTATTTTATACTTGGGGGCGTAATCGGTTATACAGGATCGTTTTTTCAACTATCAACGTCATTTTTAGGAATTATGATCGTTGTTGTAGGGTTAGTTATGTTTTTATTGGGCAGCCAGCTTATCGATATTTTTCCGATCCTAAAAAAAATATCTTTTACTATGCCAAAAGGTCTAAGCAGGATGCTCGGCATAAAAGACCGCTCCGAACTTGAGTACACCAACAAAAACGCATCGATAATGGGTGCCTCGACATTTTTTTTACCATGCGGCTTTACGCAGGCGATGCAATTATACGCGATGAGCACGGGAAGCCCGCTCGCAGGCGCTTTAACTATGGGTGTATTTGCGATCGGAACCGCACCGGGGTTGTTAACCGTTGGCGGAATAACATCTGTCGTTAAAGGTCAATCCGCAAAGTTCTTTTTTAGAACAGTCGGGATCATTGTTATATTTCTCGCGCTATTTAATATTTCGAACGGCTTCAATCTCTTGGGAATCAACCCTGATGTTTCTCAGGTTTTTGGAAAATCGAATAGCACGGAAGCATCTTCTCAAGACGAGAATGTAAAATTGGTTAACGGAGTCCAGGAAGTTCGAATGGTACAGAATAATTCCGGTTATATTCCGAATAATTTCACGATTAAAAAAGGGGTTCCTGTTAAGTGGATTATTACTTCTGAAGACAGCAACAGCTGTACTGCGAGTATCGTTTCTCAAAAGCTTGGAATTAAACAAACTCTCAAGGCAGGAGAGAATATTATCGAATTCAATCCCGATGAAGCCGGAACGATCCGTTTTTCTTGTGCCATGGGCATGTTCACCGGATCGTTTACTGTTATTGATAATACTTCCGCGGAATCCAACACTTCAACGTCGGTCGCAACTCAAAATGTTCAAAACACTACTGCCGCAAACCCTCCGGCCGGACAATCCTGCGGTAGTGGAGGTAGTGGATGCGGCTGCGGAGCTAAAAAAAATACTGCGGGAAATGCTAATACTGTAAAAAACGGAGAAGTAACTGCTCAAGGCGAAGTCCAACTGATTAAGGCTACATACAGCGCAGATAATGATATTGTTCCGAATAAATTTATTGTTAAAGCTAATAAACCGGTAAAATTTGAAATAGAAGCAAAAGACGACGGTAACGGCTGCATGGGAAGCGTTACGGTTCCCGGTCTGACAAACAAAATTGAAGTTTTTTCTAAAGGACAGACAATAACATTTGATTTTACTCCCAGCAAACCAGGAATATTCAACATAACATGCGCGATGGGAGTACGGGGTCAAATTGAGGTTAACTAAGGGCTAATATTTAATAATGAAAAATTTATCTTTTAAAATTTTAGGGTTAAGTTGTGACGCCTGTAAAAAACTATCCGAAAAGAGGATATCAAGTATTTCTGGTGTTGAATCAGTAAAGGTAGATTTAGGATCAGGAAAAACAACCGTAACCGCCAAAAGAGAAATTAACCTCGATGAATTAAAAAAAGCACTGGAAGGAACTGCCTATAAAATAGAAAATTTATGAAAAGGAAAATCGACTTTAAAGTAAGCGGAATGCATTGTGGTTCGTGCGAAACGCTTATTAAAGAAGAATTATCTTCGCTTACCGGCGTACAAGATATTAACATCGATCATAAATCCGGATTGGGTTCTTTAGTCGCCTCAAACTATAAACTTATGGACGATAAAATAATTACTGCGATCGAAGACGCCGGATACAAAGCTTCGATCATTTCTGAAAATACAAACGGAGACAATAAAAATCACAAAGCCTTTGCTTCAGAAAATATTATTGATCATGCATCAGTTCAACACTCGTTTAATGCCGCGAGAGTTAATCTTTCTCTCTCCGGAATGCATTGCGCTTCCTGCGCATTATTAATCGAAAAGTCTTTGAATAAAACTCCGGGCGTAAAAGAAGCTCACGTAAATTTTGCGGCAGAAAAAGCGTCTATTACTTACGACGAGTCAATTTCTAAAACCGAAAACCTTATCGAGGCAGTAAAAAAAGCGGGCTATAGCGCAACTGTGGCTAACCCTTCGGATACCGAATTCGAAATAAAGAAAAAGGCATCCGAAATCGCGTATTACCGCAAGAATTTTATCACAAGTTTTATTTTAAGCATCCCGATGGTTTACTTTATGTTCCTCGATTTTTTTGCGTGGCTACCCCTCAGGACAATTTTAATGCCGTATATAGGACTTATCTCTTTAATCTTAACTACTCCTATCCAATTTTATGTCGGAAAAGGTTTTTACAAAGGGACGTGGTCGGCACTGAAAATGAAAACGTTTAATATGGATAGCCTTATCGCGATCGGAACGAGTGTCGCATATTTCTACAGCCTTATAAATTTTGAGCTTTATGTTTACAATAGCAGATCATTAATCGGCTTATCGGGTATGAAAATCCCGGAACTCTATTTTGAAACTGCGGCGTTTCTTATAACGTTTGTGTCTTTGGGAAAATGGCTAGAAGTAAAAGCAAAAGGAAAAACATCCGACGCGATTAAAAAATTAATGGGTTTAAAGCCAAAAACAGCACGCGTGATATCGGACGGCTCGCCTCGCTTCGCGGTCGAAGCGGGAGTTACAAGAGATATTCCAATCGACGAGGTTGTAAAAGGCGATACTATTTTAGTTAGGCCCGGTGAAAAAATTCCGACGGACGGAAAAATATCTAAAGGAGGATCCGCTGTCGATGAATCGATGATTACAGGCGAAAGTATTCCGGTTGAGAAAAAAATCGGTGACAACGTTATCGGCGGCACCATAAATAAAACCGGCAGTTTCGAATTTGTCGTGACGCACGTCGGTGAAGAAACAACTTTGGCCGGAATAATTCGGCTTGTCGAAGAAGCCCAAGGGTCTAAAGCGCCGATTCAGGATTTTGCCGACCGGATTTCGTCCTGGTTTGTTCCGGCGGTGCTTCTGATTTCGATTCTTACATTTATAATCTGGTTTTTTATTTTGCACGCACCGCTTTCTTTTGCACTGATGGCTTTAACTTCGGTAATCGTTATCGCGTGTCCGTGCGCTTTGGGTCTTGCGACACCAACGGCGATAATGGTCGGCACAGGTAAAGGTGCAGAACAAGGAGTTCTTATTAAAGGCGGAGAGCCTCTAGAAACCGCATGCAAGGTAAATGCGATTGTGTTTGATAAAACAGGAACTTTGACAAACGGTAAACCAGTCGTAACCGACATCGAAACGTTCGATGGCTTTGACGAAAACGAAGTTTTGGGAATTGCCGCTTCTTTAGAAAAGCAGTCCGAACATTCACTCGCAGAAGCGATACTAAACGAAGCGGAAAAAGAATCTCTAAAACTCACAAATATTGATAACTTTAAAGCGATCCCGGGACACGGAATCGAAGGCAAAATCGACGGCAGAAAATATTATTTTGGCAACCGGAAATTAATAAATAATATTGTAGGGTTTTCTATTGACCGGGTCGACCGAAAATTATCGCGACTCGAAGAGCAGGGTAAGACAGTTATGATTCTAGCCCTTCGGCAAGCTCAGGGTAAACAAGCTGAATTGTTAGGACTTATTGGTGTTGCCGATACGGTTAAAGAATCGTCTAAAGAAGCCGTAGACAAGCTTAAAAAAATGAAAATTAAAATTTACATGATAACAGGAGATAATAGCCTTACCGCCGATGCAATCGCGAAACAAGTCGGAATCGATAATGTTTTGGCAGAAGTTTTACCCGAAGATAAGGCGAGTGAGGTTAAAAAACTTCAGGCCGAAGGCTTTAAGGTCGCTATGGTCGGGGACGGAATTAATGATGCACCAGCATTAGCGCAGGCTAATTTAGGGATTGCGATGGGTTCGGGGACGGATGTCGCGATGGAAACAGGCGGAATTGTAATCATAAAAAATGACCTCAGAGATGTCACGCAGGCAATAAAACTTTCGAAGGAAACGATGGGCAAAATAAAACAAAATATGTTTTTTGCGCTTTTTTATAACGTGATGGGAATACCGATCGCGGCCAGAATTTTTGCCTTTGCCGGACTTATTTTAAAACCCGAACTCGCCGGACTTGCGATGGCCCTAAGCTCAATTTCGGTTGTGAGTAATTCTCTTCTCCTTAAATATTACCGCCCGAATAAAAGAAATTATTTATCGATGGCAGCACCAATAGTATTTATTGTCTTCTTTACATTTATTTTTATTCAATTCGCCATATTCAGTTCCAAATAACTATTGTTTTATTACTTCTAATTTAATATAATACCTGCCTATGATAGCAGAGAAAGATCCAAGGAAAAAACAAGCAAATTAACAGACGCTGTTTTAAGATTTGCCGAAGAAACAACTGGCCAAAAACGGGAAAGATTGATCTCTAGAACCAGTTCAATTGAGGTAAACGTTTCTCAAATTCCTCGGGTAGCTGTTGGACCGGAACTACTGAGTTTAATTCAGAAAGCAGGAGGAGATTTAATTACCGAAATCATTGCCGGGGTCAGAAATATTGATTGCATAAATAATGGGAGAACAATTCAAGTTCCATATGGACAGATTGTCGTTGGAAAATTTCCTCGAGACGAAAAGAACGCTCCAACAGGTAACGGAGTTAGGTCTTCTGTAAAAATAGTTCTGGACTTTCAAGATCCGATCAGAGGAATCAGAAAATCATTTACTGCTATAACTAGATCGTTAGTTGCAGAAAAAGAAGTATCGGGAATGCCAATTGAATTAGACAACAAGGTACTTTCGGAAATTTCAAATACCATCGATTATAAACCTCCATTTTCAACAAATCCTATAGGCATAGTATTTAACGGTATAAACCATGTAGATCCTGAACACCAAACTCTTACTCCTAAAAAGAAATTGATTTTAGAAAGAAGAATTGAACAAGGTAATTAAACAAGGATACAAATACATGCAAGGCGTCGCCTTGCGAGGCTAAAGGACGTTTAGTCTTTTGAGGCATTCCACCAGAGAAAAAATCGGAAGCCCAACCACGTTAAAATAATCCCCCTCGATTTTTTCGATAAACAAAGCACCCTTTTCCTGAACGCCATAGGCGCCGGCTTTATCTAATGGTTCGCCTGTCAAAACGTACCAATCGATTTCTTTTTTTGTCATTTTCTTAAAATACACTTTCGTCTCGACAGTTTTTGTAATTTTTTTTCCAGAAGCTGAGTCGATTATTGCAAATCCTGTTATAACTTTGTGCATTTTTCCGCTGAGTTTTTTGAGGATTTTAACGGCATTAACGGCTGTTTTTGGTTTTCCGATAATTTCATTGTTTAGAACAACAACCGTATCGGCCGCGATAATAATCGAATTTTTATGTCTTTTTGAAACAGTTTTTGCTTTTTCAAGAGAAAATTTTTTCACCATGCTTTTCGGACTCAAATTTTCCGGAAGGTTTTCCTTAAATTCGCTCACATCGACGATAAATTTCAGCCCGATCTGTTCTAACAACGCTTTTCTTCTCGGAGATTTTGACGCAAGCACGATCGTTTTCATTAAAACCATTTATACAATAAATCTGTTTCCTTGACAAGACGACTATAATAAGATAAAACAAGTTATGAAAATTATTATTCCGGCGATCGTATTTTTTCTGATCATCTCGCTTTTTCTTTCGAGAATCTTTTTAAAACAAAATAAAATAAAAAATACTGCTCCGTCACCTACCGCGACCAAAACTTTATCAACTCCTGAAAAACTTTTAACCGCAGAAGACACATTAAAAAAATTCGTCGGGTTCATAAAAAATGACAAAATTTCTGATGCCGTAGCTCTTTTAAGCGTAAAGGCAACAAAAGATGAGAAATCAAAACAACAATGGGAAACAAATTTTAAATCGATTTTAAACATTTCGCTTGCAAGGGTCGATGATTTTGAAAAAGCCGCGTGGACAGATAATTTTGAGCAATATAAAATTATATTCGATATTAAATTAAAACCCGGAGTTTCGGAAAATTACGGATGGACAGACGGCGATAATATCAGATGGATAACGCTTGAGAAAGACAATAAAGACGTTTGGAAAATCACAGAAATTGCCACCGGTCCCTAGAGTGTAATATAATTGGTTTCGGATGAAACTTAAATTTTTCCTCTTTACTCTTTTTGTTTTAGGATCTCTTGCTTTCTTTCCGCAGAAAATTTTGGCCGATTCCGAGTCGATAAAATCGTTTCGGAGTAAAATTACGCTTCATAAAGATGGAACTTTTAACGTCGAAGAAAATATTCAATACGATTTCGGAGCCAATTCCAGACACGGAATCTTCCGCTACATTCCGCTCACATCTAGGGTTGGAAATTATTACAGAACGCTAAAAGTATCTTTTTTAGGGGTTCTACTAGACGGGGAAAACGAGAAATATTCGACGAATTATTCGGGTGACTCGCCTCGCTTCGCGGGCGAAGCGGGAAAGGCGTATATAAAAATCGGAAATGCGAACAAAACTATATCCGGCGAACACGATTATATAATTTATTATAAAGTCGGAAACGGAATTGGAAATTTTTCCGATCACGACGAGCTTTACTGGAATATTACGGGAAACGATTGGCAAGTCCCGATCGAATCCGCAAAGGCGCAAATTTTGCCCGATTTCGATACTCAGATTATTAAATCAGCGTGCTACACCGGACCTGTTGGAGGCAAGGAACAAAAATGCCGCAGTTCTGAAACTCTTTTTGATATTTTTACAACCGATCCTCTTTTAACAAACGAAGGGCTAACGATCGTCGCAGGATTTCCTGTAAAAACATTTCCGCTGAGCAAAATAGATAAAAATCCTCCCGGCACTATAAATCCTGTGTTTATGTATGTTTTGTTTATTTTTTTGATTATATTTTCCGTTGTCTTTTACATAGCTTTACCGATCGTTTTAATCGTTTGGTATTTTAAAAATAAACGTAAAAATCGCTTCGGTCCGGTCACTGTAAATTTTGATATTCCGAAAGACGAAATAAACGAGATTATCCGTCCTGCAGAAGCTGGGACGATCGACACGGCGAAACTTGAAAAAGATGACGTGGTCGCAACCATCTTTGATCTTGCGATACGAAAATACATAAAAATAAAAGAAATCGAAAAGAAAAAAGCATTTGCGAAAGACAAAAAAGATTATTTAATTTCGAAATTAAAAAATTACGATAAAGACAAATTAACACTCTACGAAAAGGATTTATTAGACGAGTTGTTCTCTGAATCTAATGAAATTGAATTGAGTTCTATATCTAAAAATTTTTATAAAACTTTTTCCGGTATGGATGACCACGTATTTTTATCGCTTATCAAGCGGGGATATTACAAGAAAAATCCAAAAACCCAAAGAGGATTTTTGATCGCGGGCTGTATAGTTTCGTTTTTGATGTTTAATTTTATGCTCGGATTTATTTTATTGTTGTTTTCGAGAGTCTTGAACGGAAGAACTGCAATAGGCGACGAGATTGATTGGAAAATCGACGGCTTAAAATTATTTTTAAAAAGCGTGGACCGAAATTATAAATGGCAGGCTGAGCAATTGGCAATAGTTGAGGACATGATTCCATACGCGATCGCGCTTGGCTATATCGATAAATTTATGGAACAATTAAAGATTATCAAACCCGATTATAAACCAAGTTGGTACGTCGGGAATACGGCTTTTTATATCGCATCGACAAATATGTTTAGCACGATGAATTCGACCTTTGCGACAGTGGCACCGTCATCAGCGAGCGGATTTTCAAGCGGTGGATTCTCGGGCGGCGGGGGAGGAGGGGGTGGCGGCGGAAGCTGGTAAACCATCTAATTTAAATCCCTTTGCTTCTAAGATAGACCCTATCGTTGTACGCTGTTGATCTGCCTGACCTTGCCCAGCTTGAAATACTGCGCCATCTTCGTCTCCAACACCTTTAGACTTTGCCTGTATTACAGGTCCTGTATCAGTACCATAATATTCTGCTAATCCTTGTCTTATTGCTTGGAATTCTCTAGGCGATCTTCTTTCCCTTTCTGTCATAATTTAATTATTTTACCTACATGAGTTTTAATTGTCAAGTCGGAATATTTGAGCCAAAATACAAATATATGATATAATTTTGTCGGTATCTCTTAAAGTACTTTTAATCTCTCGTCCTGAGCGTAGTCGAAGGATTGAATTTTGAATTTGGCACATGGTGACTGTAGTTCAGCTGGTTAGAGCGTTAGGTTCTGAACTTAATCCATCATGATAAAAAACTAGATGAAAAAGTTATGGAGGCGTTGGTGTAGCGGCAAGCACAACAGGTTGTGGACCTGTTAGCGGGGGTTCGATTCCCCTACGTCTCCCCAAATTATCTTATAGTTGAACATTCTTTAAATTTTTGTTATTCTTTGCCGGGCATGAATACAAAGCTAATTAAGGTTGAACCTTTACTATTAATTTATTCTTCTTTAGAATTAACTCCTTTATCGAGTCTGGTGCAATACTCCCATTAGATTGATATAGCAATGTCAAAGAGCTTGAGAGCATAACAAATCAAGGACAGATATACATTTTTTGCAAATGCTAAAATTCCCCGTGTCTCCTCATGTCCCAGA
>JAMDAA010000033.1 GCA_023484045.1 Patescibacteria group bacterium | reverse complement strand
GAAGGTACAATATTAATCAAAGCAGTCGTCACCTCCTATCTGAATGGACTAAATTCACAATATATTCAGTGTGACAACTGCTTTTTTTATTGTCAAATCAAGAAGAAATGAGTTTTGCACCAAAGTCATTAATCGGTACTTGACAAACGGAATGTTATATGTTGTAATAGCAATGCTCTTACGGCTTCGTAAAGAATTTCCCACGAAAATAGTGAAAGTAGAAATGTGTAAATTCTTATAATTTATGCCTTACAAAAAAACAACTTCAGTTTTAAAATCTAAATCTTTAGAAGATCAAAAAACAGAAAAACCTTTGGTAATCAAAGAAGAGAAATCTGTTGATAATCTTATTGGGACAGCTCAAGCTCCGGTCGAAAAACCGGCGTTTACGCCTCCCGTTCCACCCGTTCATATGTACAATAACAGTAACGGAAATATGCTCCTTCGGCCTGATATGGCTGTTGCGACTGAATCTGTTTCGGGAATTTTAGATATTCAGCCGGAAGGACACGGATTTTTGAGGCCGAAGTTTATTCCATCGATGCGCGATATTTATATCTCGCAGTCCCAGATCAGGCGATTTTTGCTCCGCCCGGGAGACTTGGTCGCAGGTCTCGCCAGACCGCCAAAAGACACAGAAAGATATTTTGGCCTGTTAAAGGTAGAAAAAGTCAACGAAATCGCGGCAGAAGATTCTGTGAAAAGACCGCACTTTGACGATTTAACCCCGATGTATCCGAAAAAACGGATCGTCTTAACAACAAAAAAGACACCACTTTCAACACGCATAATAGATCTTGTTTCGCCGATCGGATTCGGACAAAGAGGAATGATTGTTTCACCGCCGAAAGCCGGAAAGACAACGATCCTTAAAGAAATCGCAGCTGGTATAACCCAAAATTTTCCTAAAGTTCATCTTATGGCGGCTTTAATAGGGGAAAGACCGGAAGAGGTAACAGATATTACTATGTCAGTTAAGGGCGAAGTTGTTGCATCAAACTTTGACGAACCGCCCGAAAATCAAACACGGGTTGCAGAAATCACACTTGATCGCGCAAAAAGGTTAGTCGAGCTCGGAAGGGATGTCATCATTCTTTTAGACTCAATTACGCGTTTAGCAAGAGCCTATAATCTTTGTATCGAGCCGTCCGGTAGAACCTTGACCGGAGGATTTGACCCCGCAGCTTTATGGCCGGCAAAACGGTTTTTCGGCGCGGCCAGAAACTGTCAGGAAGGCGGATCATTAACGATTATCGGAACCGCTTTGGTCGAAACGGGTTCGAGGATGGACGATTTGATTTATGAGGAGTTCAAGGGAACGGGAAACTTAGAGCTTCACTTAGACCGTAAACTTGCCGATAAAAGGATTTTTCCAAGTATAGATATAGAGAGATCCGGCACGCGCCAGGAAGAATTAATTCTTTCCGAGACAGAATACAAAAAAGCAGTAACTGTCAGGCGAATGCTAAACATGCTTTCTCCAGACGAGCGAACAGCGACTTTAATCGAAAGACTATTGAAAACCGAAACTAACGAAGAATTCCTCAACTCGCTCGGAAAAGGGTAATCTTTTCGCTCGGAATCTCCTTTTTCTTGTGACCGATCTTTATCTGTTAAAATTCGTTATTCTTTGCTCATTAGCAGGTTCGTATTTTTATAATAAAGGCTACCTTTGGTTCGTCACGGTGAAAAAGTAAATTCCTCGCTCATATAAATTCGGGGTCTGTCAAAAGTTTTCCTTCCCGCGCTTGCTCGGGACTAGTTAGGGTTGACAGTCAGTTTTTATTCTGCTAGAGTTTTTAAACCCACTTATTAACAAAATGAAAAGACGATACTTTATTCCTGTTACGCGTTTTTTAAAATATTTAGGAAGATCATTCGCCGGCTTTAGCGAGTTTTTCTTTTCCTATTCCAAAAAAAAAGTAATTTCATGGTCGGTTTTTTTTGAGAAGCAAAAGAACATTTTAGTAAAGTTTTTTTTAATGAAAAGAGGCCGATATAATCGGCCTTTTTTACATTTAGCAGCGATGGGGCTTTTAGGTTTTGGGGCGCTGATAGCGCCTTTTTTAGCAGATACTTATCCGATTTTTTCATCGAACGCCGCAACTTCCAATAATTTACAGGCGAATTCCGAAAGCCAGCAGTCGATAAATGTCGATAATAATGTTTTTCAAACTGAAGTTTCACAGAAACCAAGAGATAAGGTTGTTATATATAAGGTCGAAAAAGGAGACACACTTTCGACAGTTGCAAAAAAATTTGATATTTCGATGGATACGATTAGATGGGTCAATGATTTGACCGGAGATAGTTTGACCATCGGAGACGAACTCCAAATTCTTCCGGTCTCGGGAATATATCATAAAGTAGCAAAAGGTGAAAGTGTATATACAATTGCTAAAAAGTATGACACAAACCCGCAACAGATAGTAGACTTTCCATTTAATGAATTTGCCAACCCTGAAACTTTTGCGCTTGTTGAAGGCCAAATGCTTATGGTTCCGGACGGCGTAAAACCGGCTGAACAGCCGACGTATATAAGGCGACAGGTTTATATCGCGCAGGGACCGATTACGATTTCTTCGGCCGGGTTTACATGGCCATTAAGGGGAGGAATCAGCCAGTTTGCGTCCTGGTATCATATGGCTCTTGATATAACTTCTCCCGTTGGTACGCCGATCGTGGCCGCAAACAGCGGACGAATCTCACAAATTATTCTTGGGACTTGGGACGGCGGGTATGGAGATAATCTTTATATCGATAGTGGAAATGGTTATGTGACACATTACGCGCATATGTCGGGAGTAAATGTTAGCGTAGGGGACGATGTTGTAGCAGGTAAAACAGTTATAGGCTGGATCGGTATGACTGGAAGAACAACCGGTCCGCATCTGCATTTTGAAATACTGAGAAATGGTGTCTTACAAAACCCTCTTTCTTTTCTTCAATAACCTGTAAAGGTGTAACCCTTACATGCCTACATATCGTCGTCTTCGATTATTAATTTACCAAGAATTTTTTCAGAATCTTCTAAATAATCTTCAGCAAAACTTTGATAGGAAAGCATATCTTTTAAATGGGTCCTTTGTGCGCTTTTAAAAAACGAGAGAATTAAATTTGTGTCAACCCAATTAGTCTTTCTTAAACTAAGATAGTCTCCGTAACTCGAATGGGCAATATGTAAAGGAGAATCCTTTACATATTTGGCAGGATTAAGGTGAATATAGCGAGATAAGTGTAATAAATAATTTTCTTCCTCTATAAGAATAGCTTTATAGGTTCCTTGGAATAGGGTACCTACCCGTTTATATCTTTTATTAAAATATGTAGAGTATTTAGTAAGTAAAGATTGCATAAAAGTCTTGATGCTTCTAGGCGATTTTTGTTTAACTAATAAATGAAAATGATTTGGTATAAGACAGTAGGCGAGAAGTTCTATCTCTTGATTGAAATTATTAAGCGGTCTACGCGGAGCGGTAAAAGTAGCGTCATTAATATTCTCTGTTCTTTTTTCGGGAATCGTTGGTGGTTCGAGGTAGATTTTTAAATAATTAAGAAAAACTTTATAGTCTTGTTCGTCGAGAAATATAATTCGCTTTTCTACACCCCGATTATAAATATGGCAATAACCATTTTGTATGTAAGATTTTACAATATTTTTTGCGGGCATAATGATATTTATTCATAATTTGTCGTATATGTCAAGGTGTAACCTTTGCAGGTATGGTGGACCCGAGGGGATTCGAACCCCCGACCTTCGCTATGCCATAGCGACGCTCTACCAACTAAGCTACAGGCCCAATTTTAGACTTTTGAAGTTAGAAATTAGACCTTCTTGATTTTGATTTCTTGAAATCTTGACTTCTTGATCAAAAAATCAATATTCAAGTATCCAAGTTCAAAGAAATTTAACTTCCCACATCAAGAGTTCTTTTTATTTTGTGGACCTGAGCGGATTCGAACCGCTGACCTCCGCAATGCGAATGCGGCGCACTACCAACTGTGCTACAGGCCCGACTTCAAGGCTAATAGTATCAATTTCGAGTTAATAAATCAATAAATTTATAACGACGGAGTTACGCTCGGTGTTTTTGAGGACGGAGTCGGGGTGGGAGATGATTTTCCTTTGGGCTCGCCTCGCTGCGAAGCGGGACCCGGAATTTCGACCGGTGTCTGTTGCTCAGGAAGTTTAGTTTGTGGTTCACTTATATTAAGCGGTTGCTGATTTTGTGAAGCAGAGATTCCGGTTTGTCCTGATTGCTGTTGAGAGATTCCGGTTTGCGCCGCAGAACCGATTTTTTTCTTAAGCTCTTCGATCTCAGCCGTGATTTTTTTACTACCTTCTTTATCGGTTGCGACAAGCGTTTTAACTGTTTCATACTGTTTTAGAGCCCCTTCTAGGTCACCTTTGCTCTCGAGCGCGTGCCCCAAATTATAATAGCCATTAGAATAATCTGGTTTTAAGTTAACCGCGATCTGGAACTGCCTTTGGGCGTTTTCCCATTGACCGAGTTGATAATAAATTCCGCCTAGAGATAGATATCCCTGTGGGTCGTTCGGACTTAAAGCTATTGCCTGTTGTTCGGAAATTATCGCAAAATTCTCTGCGTTTTGTCCAAAACCGATAAGGCTTCGGTAGATCGACGAAAGGTTTTCCCAGTTAGTCGCGGTGCTCGGAGAAATATTCACGGCTGTTCGCGCCGAATTTATAGACTGCTGTATCAAAGTATAAATCGTTTGTTGGGTTTCGGCGCTTATACTCGAGTTTTTCGGTTGCGTTGCTAAAAGAGAGTTGGCGAGCGCCAGATTAGTTTGCGAATAAGTCCTAAAATAAGAATCTTTATATGGGAATATTTTGATCGCGCTTACTTGATTATTATAAGTTTGAAGTCCGTTATTCGAAGATGCCGCGATAAAAGATTTTTGGAAAAGCGCATCAGCAATAGTGTATTGTCCAATAAGTATACTCATAAAACCGACCAAAATAAGACACAGAATAAAAAAAGTAACAGGTAATATTTTAGTCGATGCCCTCGATGGGATAGGCGTTGACGCGACCGGAAGACTCAAAAACGGAATAATCCCTTTTTTAAACGCGACAAATTGGAGCTCGATTTCGTAAAACTTGGGATTTTTAGAATTCAATCCCTGATTTGCCGCGAATAAACCAAGAATCATAAAGAAAGCAGTTTGAACAGGAAAAGTAAAAGGCAAAAGGAAAGAGAGAATGATCGCGACTATTACTGCCAGGAAGATAAAATTTTGTTTTATTGTCTTTTTTCCGTCGCTTTCTTTTATAATTTTTATTATCAAATATACAAAAGCGCCGACTCCTAAAACTCCGGCTGTGGCTAAAAGTTCGAGTACGAAACTCGACGATTTTAAGAAGCCTAAATTCCAGAGAGTGGAATCGAGGTTAAATGCCGGTTGTTTAAATCGCGCAAAAACAGTTCCGTATGTTCCAAAACCGGATCCTAAAAAAAAGCTTTGGAAAAGTCTTTGACTGTCTTGCGAAATCGCCGCAAAAGCGGTTTGAACGCCTGTTGTAAGCGGTAGAAGAAGAATCTTTTGGAGGATTAGAAATTTATATATTGTTATAGAAAGACCTATTATTAATAATATAGATGTGGTCGTAAAAATAATTACTCTTTGTATCGCTTCATTTTTATCAACCTCTTCATTTTTTTGACGGCAATAAAAGGCTAAAGAAATAGAAATTATCAATGCTAGTCCTATGTATATGGCTTGATCCAGAAGCGAACCGAAAGAATTAAAACTGGGGAAATACGTGTATTTAAAGGGTAAGACATAGATTTTGAACAGAGAGAGTGAAGAAAGAATCGAAGAAAGTAGCGTGCCCAAAATGAACGCGGAAGTTAAGAAAAAGACCGAAGACTCGGTCCGAACGAGGTTTGTAATAATGTAATAAAGTAGAACTGAAAGAAAAAGAGGTATGAACATTATTAATGAGTCGTAGCGGTTTACAGAAAAAATAGAGGATAAAAACAATACGATAATGAAGATAAATATCGGCAAATCAAAAGGAGTGCGGTAAAATCTTAGGGCGCGGTCGCTGATCATTTTTGCGCCCAAGATCAAAATAGAGATTAATACTGTGCCCGCGAGCAACAACTGTTTAGGAAGCGTAAAAATGTCGGTTGTTATATCTGTAAAAACAAGCGGAAAGGCTAAAAAGAATATTCCAAGAATAACTAATGAAATATTTTCCAGATAAGAACTAACTTCGTTTTTCATATAATTTAGTTATCAGTAACTAGCGTCTAGCGTTCAGTTCAATAACGATTCAAGAATTGGCAACTAGCGTCTAGCGTTCAATTGCTTCATCGTTCTTGTCATTACGTTTAACATTTTTGAAACTTCTTGTAATAACTGGTCTATTTTTGTAAAAAACTCCGATTTTAGAAATTCCAGTTCTTTCGCGATAATTACTTGTGTTTCTAGTTCTAATGCTGATCCGTAAGCTATAGAATAAAATTGAGAATATTCTTTTGGAGATTTTCGACCATAACCCTCTGCGATATTTGATGGGATAGATACGGCTGCTCTTCTCATCTGAGAAGTTAAACCATACGTTTCAGATTTTGGAAATTTACTCGTTAAAATAAAAACTTCTTTTACTAATTGCATAGATTTTTGCCAAACAATTAAATCTTTGTATGATTTTATATACGTCATAAACTAGTTACTGGACGCTAATAACTAGACGCTGATCCATGCTATCAGCGTAAAAGTATAATGTCAAGAATAAAAAGGGTTGACAAACTTTTTTTCACGTACTACGCTGTTTTTAGTTGTTATTTTAGCCATGGTTAAAGAAGTAAAAAAAAATAGTAAGTCGGGTTTTACTCTGATTGAATTATTAGTTGTAATCGGAATCATCGCGACTTTAGCGACAACAGTTACTCTGGTTTCATTAAATCCCTCAAAGCAGATTAATAAAGTCCGCGACGCAGAAAAAAAACAAGATTTATCACAGATAAAAACAGCGCTAGATACATATTACAATGATCTTGGTTGTTATCCTTCTGTCGACTACCTTAAATCGAAATTCGGCCAGGAATGGAAAGAAGGAAAAACAGTGTATATGAAAAAAATCCCTCAAAGCTCAAATCCTGCAAGCCCCTATATTTACCTGACGGACCCTTCAAGTTGTCCTCAATGGAATATTTTATTTGCCAAATTACAAAATCCGCAAATCGGAGGAGGGGTATCGCAAGCTTCACTTTGTCCTTTGGTAACTCAGGAGAACTGTACACCGCCCGGTTACGATAATTCGTATATATGTACTTTATCGGGGAAGGTAGATTGTTCTTATCTTGCAACGGCCGGTGGTATTTTCCCGAGTCCGACCCCGACTTCCGGGCCAACTGATACTCCAACTCCGACACCAACCCAGATTCCGCCCGCCCCGATTACGTTTTACGTTTCTTTAAACTCCGGAATATATCCGAATTTTACGCAAGGAACAGTCGATCCTCAATTTCCTCGATCGGGAGTAACACAAACAGTATCTCTTAATGTAGTCGATCCTTCTACAGTTCAATCAGTATCGGTTTTAATAAAAACAGATACGAAACAAGCCACGATTCCTTTAAGATTAACCAGCGGAACGGCAACAGATGGTACGTGGAGCGCGTCGTGGGCTTTTTATAACGATACCTATAATAACAATTATTGCTTAAAATTTACAGCGACGGATGTGGCGGGAAATACGAGTGATACAGAGCCTTGTTTTAAATAAATGAAAAAAAGAATATCAATATTGATTTTTTGTCTTTTAGAAATTGGCGTGAGTTATTTTATTTTTATTACGCCGAGTTTTTCGGCAAGTTGTGCTGGTGTTCCGATCAGCGGAAATTATACAGTTTCTACAAGCTGTACTTTTGCCGGGAACATTGATGGGGTGGATAATGGTTCGGGAACAACAAACAATGCGGTGTTGATAATCGGAACAGGCGCAACCCTTACCGTAAACAACCTCCAAACGATCGGCTGGGGCTCGATGGTAAAACAGGGGACAGGTTCGGTTGTTAGAACTGCCGGGGGGACTCTCAAAAAAATGCCGATCTGGATGTTAGATAATGATACCGATGGTTATGTCGGGAGTACAACACAAAATATCCAGGCGACGCAGCCGAGCGGGTACAGGAGAAGGAATCTTATGACAAATATTACAACAACAGATTGCAATGATAATGTTGCGGCTATTTATCAAAATCTTTCCTGTACGAATTCTACTCTAACCAATGTTACGTATGCCGCTTCCCAACAGACTTTTGCTGTGCCGGCGGGAGTAACGAATCTTACGGTGACTGCATATGGAGGACAGGGTGGAATAGCTGGTGGAACTTATGGAGGTAAAGGGGCAGCGGTTACGGCAAATATTGTGGTAACAGCTGGTGAAACTCTCTATGTTTTTACTGGCGGAGCTGGTAGTTCTGGACAAACCACGAATGCAGGAGGTTACAATGGGGGAGGGGTAAGCGGAAGTTATGGCGGAAGCGGAGGAGGAGGAACGGATATAAGAAGAGGTGGAAATGCTCTTAATCAAAGAATTGTAATTGCCGGTGGAGGGGGTGGAAAAGGGGATGCGGGAGTATCTTCTGTCTCAGGAGGACCAGGAGGAGGTAATGGAACAGCTGGAACTGACGGAGGAGGAGGCGGAGGAGGAGCAGGGGTAACTACTACCGGCGGTGCTTTGGGTTCAAAACAATCTAATTGTACTAATACAACTAACGCAACAGCCGGTACGGGATGGAATAGTGGAAATGGGAGTGGAAATGGCGGGAATGGCAGTTTATATAGTGGCGGAACTTCTAATTGTTTATTAGGAGGAGGCGGAGGAGGAGGCTATGCCGGAGGCGGAGGAGGAGGCCAGGGAGGCCTTTCTGGAGGAGGAGGCGGAGGAGGAGCTTCGAGTTATGTTGTTGCGGGTTCGGGAGGGGTATCTTATACTTCTGGAAATAATTCTGGAAACGGATGGGCTCAATTTAACGTTACCACAACATCAACAAAGTGCTGTCCTGCGACCTGTACAGCTGCCTGTCAATAATTTACTTCACTTTAAAAATAAGTACGCCATCTTTTGAATATACCAGTTGTAAATATGCTCTCTCTTTGGGATTGAACCCATATCTAATCATCGAATCGTATTTGCCCAAAAAAATGTAAGTAATATGGTTCCGCTTAAGAAATTCATATGTTTTATCATTGTTTTTATCTAATAAAAACCAGTTAACTTTGGAAATTTTCTCAGAAAGCAGGGGAGTTTGTATATTGTGTCCCATAAATACTTTTCTACCAGTTATTCCCGGGATCAAATTACCATAAAATATATTACTCAAAATTATATCATTTGAATTCGTATTAACTCTAAGCCAGTCCATGGTAGTCTTTTCACTATCGAGAATATTATAGTAATAATTTGACTCGGAGTCTTGGTTAAAAAGTTTTACTTCATTTACGTTTGTTCCGATATTTGTTACGGAAGAAAGCAAAATAATTACTCCGAGAACCACGTAATTTCCCGTAGCTCTAAATTTAGGATTAAAGAACTTTTTAATATGGGGCAAGAGATAAAATATTCCCAAAGATGCAGCTATTGTTAAAGGAATATTAATTCCTTCGATCATCCGGCGCTGGAAGTTAAGCGGAGAATAAACCAAAACTGCGGTCGCGGCCAACCACGAAAGAATCAAAATATTTTTCGGATTTTTGTCTTTTAAAAGAATATTGATTCCGAATAAGGCAAACAATAAAATTAAACCAAAACCGAATATATACATTATATAATCGGGAGATTCGGTTATATTTTGAGTATAAAAAGATTGAATAATAGAAGATTGTCCGGTTTTAAAAACAATATTTGGGATTAAATAGGCAAACCCGAGGGAGGATATCGTAACGGTTAAAAGATATTCCCTAAAGTTTTTTTTAAGCCATAAGACAGTTAATAAAAGAGTAAGAAAAACAACCGGCGCATTGTAAGGATGTTCCAAAAAAAGAAATAGAAACAAAAGTGATGTATAGATAAAATATTTCTTTTTTTGTGTTTGAAGGCCTTTCATAAAGCTACTAAAGCCTAAAATCATAACTATCTGGGATATAATAAAATGAGGGGCTTCTTTAAGCATCAAAAATGTAAACGCTTCGGGTACCCAAACATCTATGGATCGGAAATCATTAATTTTAAAAAAGAAAACAATAAGTAATCCGAAGCCGGCCGATGTTAGAAAAAAACAATAGGTAAATATTCTTTCAAATCGGTTTTTAAAGAAAAGACAAATAAATTTATAAACAGTAAAAAGAAAGATGATTCCAAGCAAGATGCGAGACAGATGATAGGCTTGAATAGACGATAAATGGGTTAAATAAGCAGCTTTTCCGATAATAAGATAAGACGGCCTAAATATCCATGGTTTTTGGTCGATCGGATAATACAAGTCTTCAAATAAAAATTGTCCTTGTCGCGATTGTTCGATAAGCGATACATAGGTATAGGTATCTTGCGAATTTATGTAGTTCTTGTAAAGAGGAGTCATCCCTTTTTTGTGAAGAATGACTTGGTTGATTAAAGCAAAATTATTAAAAATCAAAAATATAACGGAAATAATAACGATAATTAAAAAGTTTTTTTTCATCTGTTTCTTACATAATATCTGGAAATTCCATCTGAATATCTAAGAGTCCAGAATCCGATTTTGTCCGAACTGTTTATCGCTTTGTCGATCCAGGAATCTTTTTCTATGATAAGCCAATCAAAATTATAGTCGTTAAAAATTACAAAATTATTTTTAAAATAAATCTGATTATCTTCGGCAAACGGTACATAGTCTCGATCTTCCCATAAATGCATTCTTCCGTCGATAAATAATTTGGCGTTGACGCCTCTGCCGATTAAAAATCCGCCCCAGTTATATATATTGTAACCTTTTCCGATCGGTGGATTTTTTAATAAATATTCTGCCAGTTTTTCCGAGCAATAACTGTAATTATTGCAGTAATCCTGATAGGAATAGTTAAGAATTTTAATTGCCGAAAATGACTTAAAAATTCCAATTTCGAGTATAACTATGAAAGATATTGTAATAAGATAATCCATTATTTTATTTTTTTTCGTAAAAAAACTAAAATCGGTTAATATTAAGGCTAGCGCCGGGAGCGTTGCGACGGTATAAAATGCAATGTATCGGACGGCGCCGAGGCTTAAATATAAAAATAAGATAGCGATAAGGATATTTGTCAAAAAATACCTTTTTTTATTTTTAATTAAACCTAAAAACAAAAATGTAAATAAAAAAAATGAGTAGATAAAATAAGCTATGCTGCCTTGATCATCAATCGAAAAATTCGGGGGTTTCCATTCCTGAATGTAGGTAAGCCATGGATTCGAAAAATGTTTAAAGGCCTCTAAGTATACTTTATAAGTGAAAGGGTTAAAAAAGGTGATTATTGTAGACAGGGCTAGGGTTATTGTTAAGAATTTTAAATTTTTCGAATCTTGACTGGTAGGTTTTTCTTTAATCAAAAGCACAAAAAACTGTCCTAGAATATAGACAAAGAAAAAAATTAATCCGAGTAGAAATGTTCCATGTGCGTTGGCCCAAAGCAAAAACAAAAAGGGTATAAACAGAATCTTTTTCCAAGAAATCTTTGAAAAAAGAATGGATATTAGAACAGAGAACAATAATAATCCTAATATTTGAGATCTTAATCCCTGGCTAAAAATATTACTAAGTCCGATAAAGCCTAAGGCAAGAATTCCTTTCTGCCAAAAAACTAGTTTAAAAGACTTGGTACATAAATAAAATATAAGAACTCCTATAAGGGCGTTTACGATAGATAAACCCGGAAATCCAAGATAAGTGTAAAGCAAATATAGAATAGGATCATATAACCAGGAATGGTTTACCCATTCGTATCCATTCATCGTCCAAGAGAAAATGTCATTTCTTAAAATTTGGTGATTTTTTATTAAATATTCTCCGTATCGGTAATGCCAACCCCAGTCTGCATCAGCGTAAGGATTAAGCAGGATAAAAAAAACAGTTAAATATATCAAAAGGGATAAAAACAGATCCTTTCTGTTTTTTATATTATTTATAATGTAATTAATTTTTTCCATAGAATTAGGGATCCGACCTATACAAGGGATCCGACCCCTAACCATCTAAGACTAGATTTTCTATTTTTTTCAGCTCTTTTGAATAGTCTTCCTGATCTTTAATAAATTGCAGATATTTATCAAGCGAGCTAAATTGTTTAAGTATAATGTTTTTAGAACAGGTGATAGGCGTTGATTCTCCCAAATAATCTTTGTAGCTCGACCATTTGTAATTGTTTAAATCTTGAACTAGACTTGAAACAAGAGGGTTTAGATGGATATATCGATTGATATGAAGAAGTAGAGTATCGGTGTCTACCAAGACTGCTTTAAATTTGCCTTGGACCAATCCTCCTACCCGATCATATTTTTTATTAAAATAGGCCGTATGGGCTCCAGTAAGTTGTTGCATAAGCCTAGAAATGGCATTTTTAGTTTTTTGCAACAAAAGCAAATGAAAATGATTTGGCATAAGACAATAGCTAATAACTTCTATTTCTCTATTTAAATTCTTACTTCGAAGTCTTAATGGAAGACTTGGATATTTTTCTAGGATTATTTCGAGAGGCATAGAATAAATAAAGAAGTAGTAGAGAAAGATGCTATAATCTTGTTCATCAAGAAAAATATCTCTTTTTTCGACCCCTCTGTTAAAAACATGGTAAAACTTGTTTTCTCCAAAATTTCTGACGACATATTTAGAGGGCATATTTTTAGTAGAACAGATTTTCTCGATAGTGTCAAGGGTCGGATCCCTAATAGGGATCCGACCCTTATTATACCCTTACTATATCTGTTTATTGCTTACATAATCGGGGGGTGTTTGTAGGATATTAATTTACAATCATCCAGTTAAACGGCATGGGTTTAGTTGCACCCTGGCCGATTCCGACCGTGAATGACTCGCCTGGTTTTTGTCGTCTTAGATATAATACCTGATTGTCCGTGTCCGAAACAGGCGTAATATAAATAAGTGATTTTTCTGTTACAAGAGGATTGTTAATGGTTAATTCGTTAAGGTGCGCGCTAATTGTTGCTACGCCAGCTGATCCGGTTGCGATCGCTTCGGAATTAGAGATGGCAAAAGCGGGCGCGATTAGATTCAAATTAAGTTTTGCGAAAGTACCTCGCCTCGCTTCGATGTCTTCGGCGAAGCGGGCACTTCCCGAGGCTGTCACATCTCCTTTTTGATTAACCGTTAACACAGCCGATCCTGATGAATTCTGAATTCTGAATTCTGAATTCTGAATTCCTTGCGAATTAGATCCTAATTTTATTATAAGATCAGATTCTGGTATAGGACTAATTATATTAGTAACCAATGTACCTTTAACTTTAAGGTCTTTTGCAAATTCCGTATTTCCATCGACTCTCATATTCCCGTCGATGTCAATATAAACTTTTCCGCCCATCATAGATATTCCGCCTTGTCGAAGAGGCTGGATCTCAAAATCGGTTCCGAGTACATTTATCGAGTTACCCGTCATCGCAAGGCTACTTCCGACGTACAATTGACCAGCGATCGAAACATCATTTAAGCTAGTCGGACCGAGTGCTATAAGTCCTTGGTTAAACTGTCCGTAATCAGATTTGAAATTTTCGATATAGGCGAGCTGGGAGGAAAACGAAGAGATGTTAATATATTGTTCCATTGCTAAATTGTTAGATTGCTCGCCCTGAGCGAAGCCGAAGGGCCGAGTGGTTCCAGAGTTTGTAGTAATAGCAGCAATGTAGCCATTTAACAATTCCGATGAAGGAGAGGAATAGTAGTTGTTTGTTATATATTGAGCCGCTATAGTTGAGGTTTTCATGTTTAATCCTTCGATTTCGTTGGCGACAATTTTGTTCGCCCGGAGCGTACCTGCGATACTCGCGTCACCTTCATTGTTAAATTGTTTCATTGTTAAATTGTTAAATTGTCCATTTTGGGCTGTAAGACTTCCAGAGAAACTGGCATTGCCAGCGTTGTCGATTATTGCAACCGCGGCCGCGTCAGATGCGGTCGAATTTCTAATTTCTAACTTAGAATTTCCCAGCGCGAGAGATATATTTGAATCTTGGGCGAGAGGAGATATCAAATTGGTTCGAACTATATCAGCTTGTGCGATCGGAGAAACGACTCCATTGTTAAATTGCTTGCCCTGAGCGAAGCCGAAGGGTTGAATTGTTCCATTGCTAATAGCCGTATTTACCACGCTCACGATATAATCCTGGATGTTTTGCCCGCCGATCGTAACAGAATCGGTTGCGATCGCGAGTGAATTGGTAGATACTTCGGAAGCTTTTAGAAAGCCCGCTTCGAGATTTGCCGCCAAAAGGCTCGAGAACGAATCTGTCCGTTTAATTATGTTTCCAAGAGAATCGACAAGCGCGTAAATCTCTCTTCCAGTCGAATCAAAAACTTTAGCGATCGCGTTTTGTTCACTACTCGGATTTTCAGAATATACCGGAAGTCCGCTCTGATCGGGTAGGGGAGGAACTTCGTAGCCACCCGTTTCATCGGAAATCGTTCCCCATTTCGCGTGGTCAAATCTCGGCGCGGTCAATCTATACGAAAGTTCTGTCGGCCGATCGGCAAAAAAAGTTATCTTTTTGTTCGTCGGATCTTTTTGATACCATGTTTTAGCTTGGGAATTTGGCGTTAAAAGCACGGATGTTAAATCTATATTCGGATCCGTAACTCTTGAGAACACCCAAAGATCAGAATCCCTTTCAAAACTATTATAATCGAGAGTGTAAGAGTAAGCACCTTGCTGGTTATTATAGGAAAGACTTGCCTTGCCCGTAATTTCTTCTTTTACCCCAAGCATAGAGGTTCCATATGTGGCATAGTGATTTCCATCGATATTGTATAAAGGATCCCAGGTTGTGACCGTAATTTTACCTCCACCGGTTGGCCCGACAACAATATCTCCGTTATTTTTTATGCGGAAAGCTAGAGCTCCCGAATTCGATGCCGCAAATATATCGTTGGAAGATGCCCCTGTCTGGTCGACTATTAGGGCCGCATTTCCGCCAGTGTTTCCTCCTTTGACATGGAGAACTCCCAAAGGACTCGTCGTCCCGATGCCGACGTTGCCGTTGCTGTCTATCCTGACCCGCTCCGTTAGTGCACCAGTATTGACTCGAGTTTGAAAAGTAAGCGCACTAGCATAATTTCCAGCTGTACTATTTTCCTTTATACCGTTAATGGCGGCAAAGTTTGCCGTGAGAGAAGTCCCTGAATAATAACCACCCAAAATAATGCCACCGCCAGTACCAGCGCCTGCAGTTGTGGTATCGAAAATCCGGAGATTATACTTGGTTGCATTATCTGATGACGGTGCACCAACAATATCTAAGTTAGATGCTGGTCCCGTCGTCCCGATGCCGACGTTGCCACCATCTAATATACTGACTCTATCTTTCATAAAACTAATATAATTAGCTCCCGGCGAACCGGCAGTTAATTTGAAAACATTTTCAGCGCTGTTATTAGTTATTGTAAAGTCTTTATCACCGTAGCTACTTCTTAGATCAAGACTTGTAGAAGCGCCAGTTCCTCGCTGAAAGAAAGACCACGGTCTATCAGTATCAAGCCGTAAAATTTCAGCGTTATCAGTTGAAGTTGCTATATCTACTTTCGCTCCTGGAGATGTCGTTCCAATTCCGATATTTCCATTATTTTGAATAAACAAGGCGCTTGCGACACCCGTGGTGGGTTGTAATCCTCCCGGGCTTCTTTGAATATTTAAAGTTCCGTTGTCCAAAATATTGAATGTGTGGGCAGTTCCTGCGCCGGAGAAGGTAAGATTTGCCGCAGTGCTTGCTGTCCCGTTTAGATTAAGAGCAATTCCGGTCGCAGCAGGATCTAAAAAGTACGCAGTATTATCCAGATCTATATATTGTGAAGCATTAACATTTCCAGCGTTGGTAACAGTAAACTTAGTCGCTCCAGAAGAGGAAGCGGTGATAATGTCGTTTGTTGCTGCGCCAATCTGGTCAAATATTGCTAAAGCCCTACCTCCAATATTTCCTCCTGTGGCGTGAAGCAAAGAGAGAGGAGAGGTGGTCCCGATACCAAAAGAACCATTTGATGTATATACGATTGGATTTGTTCCCGGAGTTGCTCCGCTTGAAAACCGTAGATAATTTGCGCTTGGGTTATCGATCCAGAACCATACTTTATCTAATGAAGGCCTAAAAAGAACTGTTCCATCGTTTCCTCCAAATAAACCTGTTTCGATAGTTCCGTTTACGTCTAATTTATATGCTGGTGAAGTATTGCCGATGCCTACGTTGCCGTTGTTGTCTATCCTAACTTTTTCACTGTTCCCCGCCCAGAAAACTAGATTTTGAGCGATCGCGCCTATTCTTACCTGGTCAAAGGTGGTATCTTTATCTCTTATGCTAATATAACTTCCGCCTCCAGCGAAGGTGCTCTTAAATACTGCAACTCTTGCTTCAGCGGTTCCTGCATCGACGTGCAACTTATACTCTGGGCTCGTTGTTCCGATGCCAACATTCCCGTCGTCACGGTTAATAGCAAGTCTTGTATTTACTGTAGATGTACTTCCTGACTGGATAAGAAATTGATTATTGCCACCATCATATCTAATTCTAAAACCGTAAGAATTACTCCCCCCAAAAGTGGGTTGAGTACCCTGATTTGACCCATTTTCTAACAGGTCAATTCCTGTACTAGCATTATTTGCTATATTTGCTATTGATAATACAACCGGATTGCTTCCGTCATTCCCCGAAACATAGACTTTAGATGTGATTGCCGCTGATGGGGTGCCAAGTGCGATATTTCCTAGAGTATTTATTGAAATATTTCCTGTTGTTGTGCTGTCTCCGAGCATGAGTGTTTGTTTAGCTGTAGTTGCCAGTGTTCCGGTTGATGTTAAATACACTCCGCCTGCAACTCCGGCTGATATCGTGGCTGTCGGAGTTCCACTGTTTACATTAATAAACCCAAACTTTGCAAAGTTTGCACCAGATGTTGCTGTTCCACCGATTAAAACATCGAGAGTAGTATTGACAGGATAGAGAGTACCGTTTGCAAGAGTCCAGTAATCTGTAGTACTACCCCCGGTACACGCTCCTGTTCCTGTTACAATTCCTCCTGTTGTTGTGACACAGACAGCAGAGGCATAAGTCTGGCTCGTGGAACCGCTAATGGAGTATGTTTTACCCGTTGCGATTGATACATTACCGGAGAGTGTTAAATCCCCACCATTGTTAAGAGTCATCTTTGTCGCTCCGGAAGCTGAGGCTGTCAGAATATCATTTGTATTCGCACCAATCTGGTCAAATATCGCCAAAGCCCTACCCCCTCTGTTTCCTCCGGAAACATGCATAAGCGTAAGAGGGGTTGTTGTGTTTGAACCAAAACCGATAAGGTCCTTGTCCCACAGTCTAATTGCCAACGTGCCAGAATAGTTAAGATCGATTCCTGCGTTGGTGGCATCTGTGTCTATGACTGCTTGTGCGCCTCCGACTGGGGGAATAAGTTTTAGCGCTCGATTACCACCTCCTTCTTGAACATATAATCCCGTATCTCCTTTTATAATTGTTTTACCATCACCATCGAAATATAATAAGGATAAAGTGTTCCCGGTTTTTACCCGATCTAAATAAAATGCTCCACTCGAATCATAAAGATTATAGTCATAGTAACTATCGGAAGTTGTCCCTCTTTGTAATTTTATCCCTGCAATTTGCCCGCTTCCTGTAACAGCATGGATATTCAAATATACATTTCCATCTTGTTCTATTTGTAATTTTTCCGTTGGAGTGGTCGTTCCAATTCCTACATTTCCATCATTTTGAATAAACAAAGCGCTTGCGATACCGGTTGTGGGTTGTAGTCCGCCTGGGCTTCTTTGAATGTTCAAAGTTCCATTATCAAGGATATTAAATAGATGGGCAGTACCTGCACCTTTTAAAGAAAGATTCGCAGAGACAGATGCAGAGCCGGTTATGTCTAATGCTGCCAAGGGAGTCGTTGTTCCGATTCCGACATTGCCTGTGCTATCAAGGGTCATCTTGTCGTTATTGTTGATACGAAAATAAAGGTTTTTTGTCGAAGCTGCATTTACATATGTTGAACCATCAGACCATTGGAGAAGCGCATAACTAGTTGTAGTTGCTTTCAAAGCATTATGAGTAAAGGTAGCATAGCCATTATTACCATCCCATATACCTACATAGGCATTACCGATATGGGCACCATCACCTGCATTAGAACCTGAAACATGAAGAAGTTCATCAGGACTCGTTGTTCCAATTCCCACATTCCCGCTGTTATCAAGAACAGTTAATGCATTTGTCCAAGCGTTCGCGCCTGATTTGTATTGCAAATTCAATGCTCCAGTAGGGGCTTTAATTGTTGATGTGGCAAGGGTTCCCGAAAGTGAGGCATTTCCCGAAACACTTAAAGCCTCGATTGGATTTGTTGTTCCGATACCGACATAGCCAGAGGAATTTATGGTTAAATTATTCCCCGCGCCTGTTATATCTATGATACCCAAACCTCCCGCATTCACACTGAAATCGAGATTCGCTACGCTTGGTCTTGTTATTCGAATTCGAGGATCGGAAGCGTTATAAAGATTAAAAATAGCAGTCGGATTTGTTGTTCCAATCCCCACATTCCCACCAGGATTGATTACTACGTTCCCCGTGGCGGTTGAATCTCCGAGAGCCAATGTCTGTTTAGCCGTAGAGTATATCTTCCCGGTCGCGTCCATGATTAAAGCACCAGCAACACCCGCTGATATCGAAGCTGTTGGAGTTCCGGAATTGACATTGATGAATCCAAACTTAGCAAAGTTTGCACCAGAGGTTGCTGTTCCACCGATTAAGACATCGAGAGTAGTATTAATTGGGTAAAGAGTTCCGTTTGCAAGATTCCAATACCCACCACTGAATACTCCTGAGCATGTGCCTGTTCCTGTTACAATACCGTTTGTTACATTTACGCAGGTATTTGTTCCTGATGCGAGTCCTGCAACACCGCCTACGCTGTAAGAAACGGCATCGATATTTATCGCCGAAGTAAAATTATCGTCGGTTTTAAGGGTGTTTGCGGCTGATCGATACAGATTGGTATCTCGTGCAGAAACGCCTCCAGGACCAAATTCCATTAATCCATTTACGGTGAGATTAAATCTTGCGGTGGAATCTGTTGATAGACCTGCTTGAAAAGCTTTATCAGCTGTGTTGTCTCCAAATAGTTTGAAAATTGGTTGATTTGAAGCTGCTCCGCCGTCTGAATTCACAACTTGAAAAGCGGGTCTATCTGCGTCTGCCTCAAAATTTACAATGGCAGAGGTTGCCGCTGATCCATTTCTTGCGTCAAGAATATAGCCCGGGGTCGTTGTTCCGATTCCAATATTTCCATTATTTTGAATAAACAGCACACTTACGACACCCGTGGTGGGTTGTAGTCCGCCTGGGCTTCTTTGAATATTCAATGTTCCGTTATCCAAAATGTTAAGATTATGTGCTGTTGCTGCTCCTCTTAAAGACAGATTTGCGCTCAAAGAAGCCGAGCCGGTAACATCCAGGGTAGTAAGAGGACTCGTCGTCCCGATGCCTACGTTGCCGTTATTTATACTCAGTCCTAATACTGCGTTGGTTGGAAAAACTCCACCAGCGGTTCCATCAGACGTATAAAAGTCAATAGCATTGTTTGCGGTTGAAGCATTGTGTCTTGTGCGAATATAATGTTGGTACTGATCTGTATTTCCATAGCCAAGTCTAATTTGAGTAACACCAACGCTTCCGTTTTGATCGTCCCCATTACGAAGCAAAAGAGATGCCGTGCCAGCCGTGTTTGGACCTTTTACATCAAGCGCTGCCCCTGGACTCGTTGTCCCAATCCCAACGTTGCCGTTTTCTTGTATTCTCATTGCCTCTGCTCCAGTAGTGTTAGTAGTGTTAGTCCAAAACTCTAAAACATGAGCGCCGACAATCCCACTTTGAATTGCTGCATCCCGTCCCAAAATCACTCCAGCAGAATTAGCAACTGAGCCGAACCGAGCTTCCTGATAAAAATTGGTTGCACCAAGTTGAACCCCTGAAGCATCAACTTGCAAAGGATAAGTTGGTCCCGTTGTCCCGATACCGACGTTGCCAGAGGGATTTATAATCACATTACCGGTTGTAATGCTATCGCCGATGGTGAGACTTTGTTTTGCGGTTGTTGCAATCTTTCCTGTTGCGTCTATATAAATGCTGCCTGCTGCGCCCGCGGAGACGGACGCAGTCGGAGTTCCACTGTTTACATTAATAAACCCAAACTTAGCAAAATTAGCTCCACTCGTTGCAGTTCCACCGATTAGGACATCCAAGGTGGTATTGATCGGATAGAGACTACCATTTGCCAGTGTCCAGTAACCACCACTGAATATCCCAGTGCAAGCTCCTGTACTTGTTACGATACCGCCTGTTGTTATTACGCAAGATGCAGAAGCTACTGTTGATCCCGCTGTTGTTCCGACATAAAACGCTTTTCCTGTTCCTGCGGCTACATTCCCGGTTACTGTTAAATCTCCTGCATTACCTAATGTTAATCTTGTCGCTCCGGAAGCTGAGGCTGTTAAAATATCATTTGTTGCGGCGCCTCTTTGGTCAAAAATCGCAAGCGAGTTTCCTCCTTTGTTTCCTCCAGATACATGGAGAAGAGAAAGGGGAGAAGTAGTACCTATTCCTACCAAGCCTCCTCTTGTGAAAGTGACTAAATCAACTCCTGCTCCGATTATATTCATTTTATTACTGTCACCAATACCCGATCCATCATAAGAAAGAGCCATACTAAGAGCATCACCTACGATGCAATTTTCGCAAAATCCTATTTCGGAACGACCTGCAGGATTTAGGGTAGCTGTGTTTAATACCAATGATTTTGCATCCCCTGAAATAGTTAATTTACTTATTGGGCCATTAGTTCCGATTCCAACATTTCCTCCCCCTGCTGCGATTCCTACATCATTTGAAACAGCGCTGTTTAATTCCAGAGGAGTTCCGCTTGTGGCCTCATTTACGGCGATATTTCCTTTTAACGTCGCACTGTTTCTGAAATCGATATACGAAACCTGGTTTCCGCCTGCTCCGCCTGTCCCTGCATCAAGAACCAATGACGCATTGCCCGTACTCGACGATCTTATTCCACCGTAGACGCTTAAGAGACCAGTGTCAGTCGTGTATGGACTTGTTCCTCCGATTGTTACATTCCCTGTTCCGTTTGGATTAATCAAGAGATTACCGGTCGTGTTATACGTCGATGAATTTCCGAGGGTTAAAGTTCCTCTGTTAGTTGTGGCCAGTGTCCCATCTCCTGTGAGATATACTGCGTTATTCCCTGAGTTCGCCGATATCGAAGCTACTGGAGTTCCAGAGTTGACATTCATGAACGCAAATTTAGCCGAAGCTGTGGAGGTTCCACCGATTAGGACATCTAAGGTGGTATTGATCGGATAGAGACTACCATTTGCCAGTGTCCAGTAATCTGTAGTACTACCCCCGGTACACGCTCCTGTTCCCGTTACAATTCCGCCTGTTGTTGTGACACAGACAGCAGAGGCATAAGTCTGGCTCGTGGAACCGCTGATCGAGTATGTTTTACCCGTTGCTATTGATACATTACCAGAGAGTGTTAAATCCCCGCCATTGTTAAGAGTCA
>JAMDAA010000002.1 GCA_023484045.1 Patescibacteria group bacterium | reverse complement strand
CCTCTTTGGATAATGAAGAGTCACGAATCTGATTCCAAGGGACAATGTTGTAGTGACGCATAATTGCGTCAGTATATCGGTATGACAATTACTTCTCAACCGTTCTGCATGTATCGGGTCCTAGACATAATTTTCAGATTTCAAAAACGCAAACTAGGGGAAGATGATCAGATACATCAACCTGCGGACAAAAGTGATCTAGTACTTTAATATTTTTACTCATAAAAACCATGTCTACGATTGCACTAGCATAACCTGGATTGTCTTTCCTTCTCATATTAAATGACGTTATTAATTCATCTTTGAATACATTGTTTAAATACTTTTCGATATTTCCGACCGTCTTTGTATTCGGTGATACATTAAAATCACCGGACAAAACAACATTCTGTTTGTTTTTTATTTTATCGATAATAGTTCTACTCATCGCCAAACGCCTCCTATTGTCTTTACCGTCTGTTCCCCAAATACCCTGAGTATTAAAAACGTTAATCTTCTTATCATCAATTTTAATAACAACATGTTGAAGATTTCTAGGAACGAATCTGCTATCTTTCCATGTCCTCATGTAAAAATCTCCGAATGGAATATCATAAAATATTATTTCTTCAGGAATAATCGAAAAATTGGAAAAAATCGCGTTTCCCTGCAAAGTTTTACCTTCGTTTACGTGAATAAAAGCAGGGGCAAAAGAGGTATATAAAAAATTTAATTCTTTTTTAAATATTTCGAATGTTTTATGCCTTTTTTCGGTGCCATGATTGTTCTTATTATAAACTTCCTGCAAAGAAACTATATCCGGTTTTTGAGATTTTATAAATTCGATCGCTTCTTCTAATAATCTTCCTTGCCAAATATTTAGATTTATAAATTTTATTTTCATTTTAAATTATGATTTTTCTGAAAATAATTTCTAATAGCGTCTTTTAAAGCGCTCGCTGCTAAATTAGAGCAATGCATTTTAATCGGCGGTAACCCTTCTAAAGCGCCCGCGACTTGTTTATTTGTTATTTTTTCCGCTTCTAATAGCGTCTTATTTTTTGCAAGTTCTGTAACCATCGATGATGTTGCGATTGCTGCCGCACATCCTAAAGTTTCAAATTTGATATCGCTTATTATTTTCTGATCAGCTTTATTTTTCTTAACCTTGATATAAACCCTCATCAAGTCACCACAAACAGGATTTCCGACAGTCCCTACGCCCGAAGGATTTTTTATTATTCCCCTGTTTTTCGGTTTTAAAAAATGTTCCATTACGAGTTTTGAATATGCCATATTAGCTAACCTTATTTTTTTTGAAATAATCGGAAAGAACATTACCCGATAATTTTCTTAATTTATCTACAGATTGTTTGAGTTTTTCGATCGTGAATTCGATGTCATGTTTCGTTATGTTTCGACCCAAAGTAATTCTTAAAGAACTGTGTGCTTCTTCCGCCCTTAACCCGAGTGACAATAATACATGAGAAGCTTGCAATGATGAGGAAGAGCACGCAGATCCGGTCGAACACGCTATGCCACTTTCGTCGAGCATTAGCACCAAACTTTCTCCTTCGATATTTTTAAATCGCAAATTGCAATTATTCGGTGAACGATTTTCTTTTGAACCGTTTAAACTACTGTCCGGAATTTCTTTTAATATTTTATCGAGTAAATGATTTCTCAATTTTATCAAGCGTATAGATTCTTTCTTTTTGGTTTCAGAAACAATTTCGATCGCTTTTGCAAAACCAACAATACCTGGTACGTTATGCGTCCCCGGCCGAAGACCATTTTCCTGTTCTCCTCCGTCAAAAAGTTTTTTTATCGGCGTACCCTGCTTAAAGTATAATGCACCGATCCCTTTTGGTCCATAAATTTTATGAGAAGAAAACGAAAGTAAATCAACACCTAATTTTAAAACATCACAAGAAAAATAATTAATTGCCTGAGTCGCGTCTGTGTGAAAAAGCGGATATATATTATTTTTTCTTATCATCTTGATTAAACCCCCTATTTTTTCGATTACTTGAACCGTTCCTATCTCGCTGTTGACATAAACTATCGACACGAGTATAGTATTTTGTTTTTTGACTTTTGCTTTTAACTCTTCTAATTCGACTAGTCCATCTTTTGAGATATTAAGATATGATACTTCTGCCAAATTTTCTTTTTCGACCGTCTTAAACGCATTTAAAATAGAATGATGCTCAAATTTTGTAGTAATTATGTGCGGTTTAAGAGCATTTTTGCCGAATTTTTCGTAATACGCTTTTACTGTTCCTTTCACGACAATATTATTCGACTCTGTCGAACCGCTTGTAAAAAAAATTTCATCTGTTTTTGAATTTAAAAAATTTGCCAGAGTTTTTCTCGCTTTATCAATGGCAAAAGAAGCTTCTACTCCGAAAGAATGAATCGACATCGGATTGCCATATTTAGAGAAGAAATACGGCACCATCGCTTTTAAGACTCGTTTATCCACGGGAGTAGTCGCAGCGTGATCCAGATATATTCTTTTTTTATTTGTCATAAATCAGTAATCTATTTTTTATTAATAAATTGATAGAAACTTAAATTATAAATTTTATTCAAAAATTCCTTGTTGAATTTTTCCCATATTTTTCCTGTTTCGCAAAATTTTTCTTTTGGACATGCAAAACAATCTGTCAATAAATTTTTAGAAAAGATTGCTAAAATTTCTCCGACCTTTAATTTTTTGGGGTTTTTAATTAAGAAATATCCGCCATTTTTCCCTTCTTTTGCGCCGATTATTTTATTTTTTCGAAGCTGATTTGCGATATTTCCCAAAAAGTTAGGTGAAATATTATATTTTAATGCCACTTCGGAAAGAGAAATAAAATCTTTTTTATTATTTTTAAAAAGATAATTTAATAGAACAAAAGCGTAGTCTTCGCGTTTAGAAAATTTAATCATAATTCGATAAAACTCACTATTAAACTAATACTAAAGTGGTTATAGTTTAAGGACTCCTGTAGAATTTGTCAACTACCTTTATAGTGGACTAATTTGTATACTTTAACGACCGAAACCGGCCATTCGCCCGTGATTTCTGCGCGACCAAATCCTGCCACCTCCCAAAGAGAATTACCGAGAGGCGCACAAGGATCTGCCTCACAAACGATTAATAATTGATCCGTAACCGTTTTTCTTTGGGGATCTTTTTGAAAATTATCGATTACTATTGGATCATGATTCCAAATCTTAAGAAAATAGCGATAAGCGTGATCCGAATTCCCTTTTGTAATTAAAGCGAAATTAAACGGTTTCCCGCCGGTTTTATCTAAAACTGCTTTTGAAATTTTACCGACCTGATCGTATTGTCTATTCGGGAGATAACGGAAAGGAACTCCGGAAAGATTTCGCGCGACAAGAAACACAAAAATTAAAATCGAGATGATGCGAAATACGCCTTTTTTAGAGATTAAAAAAGACAATAAGCTTCCGACCAACAGAAATGGCAACGGAAACATAAATCCGAAATAATAATCATATATCGACTTTTTATAAAAACCGAAGAGTAAAACTCCTATTGCAAGCCAGAAAAAAATTAAGGATAACTTCAAAAAATTCTTTTGGGATTTTCGTTCCCGATATAATTTTACGAGCAATAATCCCAAACTCGATAAGGCGATAATTAAAACAAAATAATAAAGATATGCTACCGGCGCCTTAAAAGAAAAATAATAAAAGTCATAGTTAATAAGAGAGTCTTTTACCGAAATTGTTTCGGGTTGCGGATAATTCACGATTAGTCGTCCGAATAATCGGAAAAAAACATCGTTTATAATTGTAAAATAATTACCGCTTGAACCAACCTCGGGCGAATGAAAAATAAATTTTATTATACTTTTAGTATTGGGAAACCCGTGACGGGTTTCGAACGCAAGATAAGGAGACAAACCGATTACAAAACCGATAGAAACTAAAATATAATTTTTAATTAATTCCCATATTTTACTAAATAGGTGTTTTTTGTTTTTAACAATCCACCCCAAAAAGATATATACCGCTGTAATTACAACTAGAAAAACAGTAAGGTAATGGAGTTGTATCATTATACCTAAAGAAAGTCCGGCTAAAATAAAATATCTTATCGAGGAATTAGAAACAGCTTTATATAAAAAATAAATCAGTAGAATCGAAAAAAATGGCATTAAATTCGGGTTCCAAGATGACCGTGAGTAAGAAATAACCAAAGGGGATATCGCGTATAAAGACGCCGCGATAATTCCTGTCGTTTTATCGAAGAATTCTTTGCCGACTTTATAAACCAAGAAAACCGTAGCTATGCCAAAAAGGGCGACCATTACTGCCGGACCAACGGGATTATAATTAAATAACCATAAAAATGGTGCCATAAAATAGTAATAAATCGGTCCCAAAAAAAATCCGCCGACAGAAGCTGTGGGACCTAAAAGAGTAAAGTCACCGTGTAAAATGCCATAGACAACTAGAACGTCTCTTCCTTCATCACCCAAAAACGTCATATAGTCTTGGATTTTATAAAGTCTTAAAAACGCAGCTAAAATTAATATTATCGATATCGCAAAAAATTGGAAAAATTTTTTCATTTTTGAGGTTTTTTGCGCCAGATAATTCGATTATAAATCGTAAAATTATAAATAAGTAAAAGGAAGGTTCCTATCAGGAAATAAATAAAATAATACTGTCGTCCGATAAGATGATCTCCTAAAAATATCGTGCCCGTTTGAATAAAAATAACACCAATTGCCGAGGTGAGATAAAATTGAATTAATTTCAGAAAGTAGGATGAGATATTTGTAATCTTTTTTTCGTTAAAAGTCCAAAGATTATTTAAGTTGAAATTTGAGAAAATCGCGACCGCGGCACCGACAAGATTCGCATAGGAAGGATTCCATTTAAACGTCTCGACTAAAATTTTTAGTATTGTTGCATTTAAAATAAATCCAATCCCTCCAACGACAAGAAATTTACCAAAAGGACCAAAAATAATCTCTTTAATTTTTGCCGTGATTACATATTTTAATGCGTTAATAATATATTCAAGTGCCGGAAATTTTGACATGCCTAATTTACGATCCGAAAAATGGAAAGGCACTTCGGCTACTTTAAACCCATCGCGCAAGGTTTTGTGCAAAAAGGCTATCTGAAAAGTATAGCTGTGATAATATTCAAGCTCATCTTTCTCCTTAAGGAAGACTTCTTTTTTAAGTACCCTATAACCCCCTGTCCAGTCATGTATTGAAAATTTCATCAAAATTGTTCTTACCAGCAGATTCCCGAAGACAGAAAACATTTTTCGCTTAATCGGCCAATTTTCCGGTATTGAACCTCCCTGGCTGTAACGTGTCCCGATCGCCATGTCGTAACCCTGGTCTATCTTATTGAGAAACTCTGGTATTTTTTTGGGATCGTGTTGTCCATCAGCGTCCATTTCAAACATAATATCAGCGTCCATTTTTTCTATCGCATGAGTCATTCCCCTTACATACGCCGCTCCCAATCCACGTTTTGGCCCCTCCGAGATGTCAATATTTTGCCATTTTTTCATAAGTTTTTTAACTTCTTCTGCTGTTCCATCTGGAGAATTATCGTCTGCGACCAAAATAAACATTTTATGATTTTTGACTTTTGGAAAAATATCTTCTTCTAAATAAGGGACAAGTTCTTCGATATTCTCTTTTTCGTTATATGTCGGAAGAATAATTACCACTTTCATAGTTTTTTAAAATATTCGATCGTTTTTTTAAGTCCGTGTTCCAAATTTATATTTGGGCTCCATTTTAAAAGCCTTTTTGCTTTTTCGATGTCCGGCCTTCTAACTTTCGGGTCATCTTCGGGCAACTCTTTAAATTCGATTTTTGATGAAGAATTTGTCATTTGTTTTATAGTCTTCGCAAGTTCTAAAATAGTTCTCTCGTCTGGATTGCCTAAATTTATCACTTCTCCTTTTGTATTAAGCGTAAGCATCGCAAGCTTTAATCCATTAATCATATCGTCGACATAACAAAAACTTCGCGTTTGACTTCCGTCGCCGTAAACAGTAAGAGGCTTTCCTTCGATCGCCTGATTAATAAAATTAGAGACTACCCTACCATCATCTTTTTGCATTTTGGGACCATAGGTATTGAATATTCTAATTATTCGCGCATCGATATTAAACTTTCTGACATAAGCCATTGTTATCGCCTCTCCGAATCTTTTTCCCTCGTCGTAAACAGATCTTATACCGTTAGGGTTTACGTTACCGAAATATGTTTCTGGTTGGGGAGATAATTCCGGATCGCCGTAAACTTCGGAAGAAGAAACATACAGAAATTTTGCCGAATTTATTTTTGCCAATTCGAGTAAATAATGCGTTCCGTCTGAATTGGCGAGGAGTGTTTCGATCGGATAATTAATATAGCTTCTTTGACTTTTTTTATTCGGTGAAGCGGGAC
The DNA here is from genome assembly GCA_023484045.1 of Patescibacteria group bacterium. Taxonomy (GTDB): domain Bacteria; phylum Patescibacteriota; class Microgenomatia; order Levybacterales; family UBA12049; genus JAMCZG01. The sequence goes on along the minus strand of JAMDAA010000002.1, from coordinate 15,924 downwards.
TAGCAAGATTAAAAATGTAATCCAATTCCGATAGCTCTTTATCTTGCAATGGTTGAGTAATATCATATCTTAAGAATTTAAAATTGGGATTTGTAATAAAGGGTTTTATATTTTTCTCGTCGCCCGTTATAAGACTGTCTACACAAATAACTCCGAGGGAATCAGAAAGAAATGATTTACAAAGATGAGATCCGATAAAACCGGCGCCACCTGCGATTAAAACTTTTTGCATACATGTTATTTGCTTTTTTCCTGCTCGATATCTGCCTTCACCATCATCTCAACCAATTGGTTAAAACTAGTTTTTGGTTTCCAGCCCAAAATTCTTTTCGCCTTACTGGAATCTCCAATTAGATAATCAACTTCTGCGGGCCGCATATGAGAAGAGACATTACTCACAACATATTTTTCCCAATCATCGATTCCGACTGTTTTAAATGCTAATTCTACAAATTCTTTTACACTGTGATTTTCACCGGTCGCAACAACATAATCGTCCGGCTCTTTGTGCTGAAGCATAAGCCACATCGCCTCGATATAATCACCCGCAAAACCCCAATCTCTTTTTGGTCTTAAATCACCTAATTCAATTTTTTTTTGTTTTCCCAAAAATATTCTCGCGACACCATGGCTAATTTTTCTCGTAACAAATTCTAAACCGCGTCTCGGAGATTCGTGATTAAAAAGAATTCCCGAACACGCAAAAATATTATAACTTTCCCGATAATTAACCGTTATATAATGCCCATAAACTTTTGCAACACCATATGGACTCCTCGGATAAAATCGCGTCGTCTCTTTCTGCGGAGTTTCTGTAACTTTACCGAACATTTCCGAAGAAGAGGCCTGATAAAATTTAATTTTGGGATTAACTGTTCGAATCGCTTCGAGGATTCTTGTCACCCCAAGCGCCGTAAACTCACCGGTCAAAACCGGCTGATTCCAGGACGTTTTTACAAAAGATTGCGCGGCTAAATTGTAAAGTTCATCCGGTTCAGATTCTAATATCGCGTTGTTTAACGATATCTGATCCAATAAATCGGCCGGAATAATTTCTAGTTTTTCTTCTATGTGTTTAATTCTTTCGTTATTTACCGTGCTCGAACGACGGGTCGTACCAAACACCTTATATCCTTTTTCTAATAATAATTCTGCTAAATAAGACGCATCTTGGCCCGTTATACCGGTAATTAAAGCTCTTTTCATATTACTTTCTATTTAATTTTAAACTATATTCCTCCAATAATCCAGGGTGTCTTCGAGTGTTCGCTCGATCGAAATTTTTGGTACCCATCCTGTCAGTGCCCGAAATTTTCTGTTGTCGCATAATAATTCCGGCTCGTCACCCGGCCTAAACAAGACGCTGTCTTGTTTAACCTCGATCTTAATCTTTGAGAAAGACAATAATTTATTTAGAATGTCAGAAATCTTATGCGAAACTCCGGAACCGATATTATAAACATCACCCGGTTCCCCTTTTTCGATTATTAAAGCATATGCGTAAACCATGTCCCTAACATCTGTAAAATCTCTTTTTGTGTCGAGATTTCCAACGTTTAAAATTGGTTCTTTTTTCCCTTTTTCGATTTCGGCTATTTTTTTAGCAAAAGACGGGATCACGAAATTAGGTGCTTGCCTCGGACCCGAATGATTAAACGGTCTAACGCGAATTATTTTAAGATTGTACGAAAGAAAATATTGAAGACCTAAATAATCTTGTGCGATTTTAGAAACGGAATAAGGACTGCCCGGCATAAACTTCGTTTCTTCGTCGATCGGTAAATCTTCTTTCGCAACTCTGCCATAAATATCGGCCGATGATGTTACCAAAATCCGGGTCCCGGTCAATTTTGCCTGCCTAACCGACTCAAAAAGATTAACTTGTGCGGTAATATTATTTGTGATTGTTTCTGCTGGATTTTTAAAACTGTCTGCCGGAGAAGTAAGCGCCGCAAGATGGAATATTAAATCCGGTCTAACCTTGTCGATTAATTCTTTTACTTCCGAGCTTTTTGAAAGATCGATCTTTATAATATTTATGTCGTTTCTTATTTCTTGAATATTTCTAAAATCAGAAGCCGAGAAAGAAGTTCCCGTGATTTCGTATTTTTTTGTTTTTACAAGATATTCTACTAAATAACTACCTGCAAATCCCGTGGCGCCGGTTATTAACACTTTATTTCGCATATTTAATTATCGACCGACCCCTTGATAAACAAATCCTGCTTTCTTTAATTTATCGGGGTCGTAAATATTTCTTCCGTCTAAAATAACAGGTTTTTTCATCAGTTTCTTTATTCTGTTTAAATCGAGCTGCCTGAATTCGTTCCATTCCGTTAAAATTATTAAAACATCACAGTCTTTGGCCGCCGAATATGGATCTTTGCAAAAATTTACATTTTTAATTATTTTTCTGGCATTATTTGTCGCGACAGGATCATACGCGTTGATTTGTGCGCCGTTTTTTTGCAACCCTTCGATAATCGTAATCGACGGCGCGTCCCTCATATCGTCTGTATCGGGTTTAAAAGCTAATCCCAAAACACAAACTTTTTTATTTTTAATATCATTATTGAATAATTTCTTCGCTTTCTCGACAATCAATAGCATCGAATCGTGATTTATTTTAGTAACTTCTTTAAGGAGATTAAAATCGTAATCATTTTGTTTTGCGATCGCGATTAACGCCCTGACATCTTTTGGGAAACAACTTCCGCCAAATCCGGCACCTGCGTTAAGAAATGCGTTTCCAACCCGTTTATCCAAACCCACGGCTTCTAAAACTTTCGGTCCGTCTGCGCCGGTAATTTCAGAAAGGCGTGCGATCGCATTCGCAAATGAAATTTTTGTAGCTAAAAATGCGTTGGCAGCATATTTTATCATCTCGGCACTTTCCACATTTGTGAGAACAAAACTTCCATCGATCGACTTGTGTAGCTCCACCAGCACATCTCTTGCGTGATCCGAGTCTGTACCGATAACTATCCTGTCGGGGTGTAGAGTATCGGATATCGCCTGACCTTCACGTAAAAATTCCGGTGTGGACGCAATGTCAAATTCTGTGTTGACAGGTTTTACTTCCTCGATTATCTTTTGGATTCGGCGATTCGTCCCGATCGGCACAGTACTTTTTGTAACAATAACCGTATATCCATCTATATATTTACCGATTTTTCCTGCGACATCAAAAACAACAGATAAATCAGCCTCACCGGTTTGTTTAGGTGGAGTTCCAACAGCGATAAATACAACTTTAGAGGAAGAAATAGCTTTATCATAGTCTAATGTAAACAATAATCTCTTCGCTTTTACATTCCTCTTCACAATCTCTTCCAGGCCCGGCTCATATATCGGTATTATCCCTTTTTTTAAGTTGTTTATTTTTTCAGGCGTGTGACCGATTACCCAAACAGTGTTTCCTAAGTCTGCAAAAACAGATGCTGTAACCAAACCCACATATCCATGACCCACAAAAGTTATTGTCATTTTACAAAACTCCTTGTCTTTTTATTTCTTTTAAACCTTCTTCAAATGTCCTCATTCTTAAACCTAATCCTTGTATTTTATCATTTTTTGTGGTCAAACGAAAAGGTCTCATCGCACGGTTCTTGAAAAACTCTTCACGTGTCGTTTTTGTGATCAACGAACGATCTAATCCGAATGTTTGAGTGATTAATAAAGCAGATTCATAAGGAGAGATAAATTGGCTTCCGACCAAATGAAGAATTCCAAAAATTTTATTTTTAATCAAATAATCTAAGGCAAATACAAAATCATCGATAAAAGTCGGCGCCATTATATGATCTTCGACCATCGCGATTTTTTCACTCATCTGAAGCCTACTCAGTATTCCTCTTACAAAGTCTTTTCTCGTAAATTTTGCCCGATAAGGATAAGTAGTTCTTAATATCATCCATTGACCACTTAAGCTTTCTACTATTTTTTCTCCCTCATATTTTGTCTTACCATACCAGTTGATCGGATTAGGCTTGTCTTCTTCCGAATAATCACCTTTTACTCCGTCGAAAACGAAATCGGTCGATACGTATATTAATTTTTTCTTATAAGATTTACACGCCTCGACAATATTTTTTGTTCCTAGAACATTAACCGCCCACGCCGTTTTTTCTTTTATCCAAGTTTCTTCCTGGTTTTTAATGTCTTTATATTTTAATATGTTGAGATCTTTCTGTTTGTCTTTTTCGCATCCATCAACATCAGTTTTTGCCGCTAAATGAATTACGAATTCCGCATCCGAATTTTTAAATTTATTAAAAACGCTTTCTTTGATTGTAATATCGGTTCCCGTATCGAGACTTAAATTCTCAAAACTATAATTTTCACCCAACAACTCGACGATTCTAGAACCAATGAGGCCAGACAAACCGGTTCCTATAATTTTAATTCCTGCCATATTGTTTTTCGTAATATTTTTGATACTCTCCGCTTTTAACCGCCCTCCACCAATTTTCATTTTCCCTGTACCATCGAATTGTCTTTTCGAGCCATTCATCAAAACTGTGAAGGGGCTGCCAACCTAATTCATTTTTAATCTTAGCCCAGTCGACCGCGTATCTTCGATCATGACCGGGTCGATCCTTTACAAATTCTACATAACTTTCATCTTTACCGATAATTTTGATAATTTTTTTAGCAATTTCTAAATTATTTATATCTTCTGTAAGTCCTCCGACGCAGTATGTTTCTCCCACTTTTCCTTTTTGCAAAACTGTTTCGATCGCGCGACAATGATCTTCGACATAAAGCCAGTCCCGAACATAAAGACCGTCACCATAAATCGGTATTTTTTTATCCTCTAAAATATTCGTAATCGCTAAAGCAATTATTTTTTCCGGAAATTGATACGGACCAAAATTGTTTGAACAATTTGTGATCGTAATCGGTAGGCCGTATGTCGCAGAATAAGCTCTTACTAAATGATCAGAACCGGCCTTACTCGCCGAATATGGACTTCTGGGATTATAATTTGTTCGTTCATTAAATTTATTCGAATCAGTAAGTTCAAGGCTTCCAAAAACCTCATCTGTAGAAACGTGATGAAACCGTTTTATATTATTTTTAAGCGCCGAGTCTAATAAGACCTGTGTTCCGACAACATTCGACATTACAAAAGTCGCCGGCTCGGTAATCGACCGATCGACGTGACTTTCCGCTGCAAAATGGACAACGATATCGATTTTCTGCATCACATCATTTACTGTTTTTATGTCGCAGATGTCACCATGAACAAAAGAATAATTTGGATTTTTCTCGATTTCTTTTAAATTTTCTAAATTCCCGGCGTATGTTAATTTATCTAAATTTACGATTCTATCGTCTGGATGATTTTTCATCCAGTATAAAATAAAATTAGAACCGATAAAACCGGCACCGCCAGTAACAAGCAATTTCATATTATTTTATTAGAACCGAAAAAAGGTATTTTAAACGGTTTTTTAAGATACTTAAAATACATCTCTATTATTTCACGATGGTCAAACGCAAAATCATTTTTTCCCGGAAGATCTTTCTCGCTAAACCATTTTACTTCTGTAGTTTCGTTGCTTATTTTTTCTTTCCCGCCGATTATTTTACCGATAAATATAAAATCGACGTTTTGCCTGGCTTCCTCTCTTGGTCGATTCGGATTATCGTTAATTTTAAAAAGAAAAAGTATTTCACCGTTTAATCCCGATTCCTCCCTAAGTTCTCTTAATGCTCCATCTACTAGGTCTTCGTCTCTATCTAAAAATCCACCCGGAATCGTATATTTATTTCCCCTCATTAAACCAGGAGCCCTTTTTACCAAAAGGACTTTATTTTTTTCGTTTAAAATGATTGTCCCAACCGTAACATGTCTTAGGGGAACTATTTTTTTTCCATCTTCAAATGTGCATGTAATCATAGAATAAGGGGGAATAAAAATTATTTTACGACTCCATTTTTTAATTCTTCTTCTGTGTATTCCACTTGTTCGTCTTTAAGATTCGGATCATACGGCGGATCGGGAAAGTTAATAAGCCACACATCTTCGCTCCCTATATTCGAAAGTCCTGTCGCGATATTATCGGGGATAAAAAGCCGCTGGGGTTTTTCTGCACTTAATATATATTCTTCTTTCTGCCTATCCTTATAAAGGATAATTTTTACTGCTCCTTTAAGACAAAAGTATCTCGCTTTCCTAATTCTGTGGAGATGATAACCTTTAAACATCCCCGGTTTTATCATCGTCATATAAGCGAGTGTTTTTTCACCGTCTTTATACAACTCTATAAGACCGCCGTTTTCTTGACCTTCAAGATTATGTGTTGCAACCTTTTTCGCATCTTCTAATTTTCCTAAACTCATGTTTGAACCTAACCTTTCTTTTGAGACCAATAATCAGTTGCCTGATAAAGGCTATCGAATGTTCCTGCGTCACTCCAAAAACCATCAAGATTTTCCCATCTTAGCTTTCCCTCTTTAATATAATAATTGTTGACTTCTGTGATTTCGAGTTCTCCTCTCCCGATAAAGTTCGGATCACATCTTTTAATATATTCAAAGACATGAAAGTCATAGATGTAAAGACCAGTAACTGCAAAATCGGATTTTGGATTTTTAGGTTTTTCTTCTATTTTGCTTATTTTTTCTGGATCTTTTGAATCAAATACTGCAACTCCGTATCTTTTTGGGTCCGAAACCTTTTTAAGAAAAACTACAGCTCCATCCTTAAACTTATTAATCGAACATGTAATGTCCGCATCTGTTGTATTATCGCCTAAGATTACCGTAATATTTTCACCATCAGCGAAATCTTCTGCGAGAGACAGCGCATCTGCGATGCCACCATTGGGTTTTTCCTGATATGCATACTCCAAATGACGAACTCCTAATTCTTTCCCATTTTTCAAAACACCCAAGAAATGTCCTACATGGGGACCACTAGTTACGATCAAAATATCTGTTATTCCTGCCTTAACCAAAGTTTGGATTGGGTAAAAAATCATCGGTTTGTCATAAACAGGCAACAAATGCTTGTTTGTAACATATGTTAAAGGATAAAGCCTTGTTCCTAATCCCCCTGCTAAAATGATTCCTTTCATATCGCTCCTTTTAAAATAAATAATATTATCGTAAGCCCTAGGCTCCCAATAAGAATATATTCTATCACAATTTTCGTATTTAGGTTATGATGCAGCTTATGATGTAAAATTCCCCATATTACATAAAAAAAGGTCGTAATAATAATTACAGCCATTTGAAACCGTTTATCGTACGATACCTGGGATACTGCAAAAATTCCTAATAGCAACAACGAAATAAGAGAAATATAATAACCCAAATGTTTTTTTATATTGTCTTTCATTAAAGCGTTAATCCTCGAATGAGTAGCACGATAAGAGTGAATGTAAATCCCAAGAATAAAACATGATCAAGATTATGACCGACTAATCGCGCAATTTTTTTTCGCTCGATAATAATCATATCCAAAATAAGAACGACAATAAATAAAAGAATTATAAATATCGATAAATTAGAAGACAGGGAAACGCTATCGATCGAAGGGAAGTTTTTAACTCCGGCGAAAAGGGATAGCACTTGGTTTTCTGTTGTTGTTTTTGGCCGTTCTATCAGAATAGGCGAAGTCGTCGTCGAATTACTTACGCGTGAAACAGCTTGATTCGACGGAGATTTTTCCGATCCAAACATCTCGACAACCAAAGTCGTATCTTCTCCTAATAGTTTTCCATTAACCACAGCGAATCCGATGTCCTGATAGTTTTTCGAAAGCACGTTCTCTCTGTGTTTTGCGCTTCCCATCCATCCATCGACAACATCGTTCGAGGTAGTAAATCCTCTCGCTAAATTCTCGCCCGCATAAAGATAGTCATAATTCTCTTTTTTTATAAAAACCCAGGGAGTTGTACCATCAGGAGCATTGTGTGCCCAATAATTTTTGGCAAACATGTCTACCGCTTTTAAACTCGCGGCCTCAGAAAGTTTTTCGTTTAAAATTAAAGGATTAAGCCCCAGCTGCTGCCTTTTTTGATTAGTCATTAAAAGAAGCTCTTGAGTTGTTATATTGGTCGAAACTCCGAGTATTTGCGAAAAGTCTTGTTTTAAAGAAGTCATTAAAAACTGTCCTAGAAATAAAAAAAGAATTAATAAAACAATGACGTTATGATGAAGTATCTTTGAGCGATGGTTATTGGATTCGCGCGGAATAAAAAGGTGACGGAAAAAATCCTTCATTACTATTAGTATATATACTATTTGTATTCCGGTGCAATGTATTCTCCCGTCTTTTTATTATTTACCGGAATTTTTAACACAAATGAAAGCGCGTTCGCGACCGATGCCCCGACTCTGAGGCCAGTGAAGGATCCCGGCCCTTGATTTACCTCGATCGCTTTCAAATCTTTAATACTTAATTTATAATTTTTTAATATTTTATCTATCATTGGCAATACAATCTGAGCTCTTCTAAAATCTATTCTTTGTTTTTTGATATATTCTTTTCCGTCGATTCTTAATCCAACTCTGATTTCTTTATTATCCGCCGTATCGATTAATAATATTATCTTCTTTTTTCTATTTTGAATTTTGAATTCTGAATTCTGAATTTTAACCGCTCCTTCGCGCAAAATTTTCCAAGGGATTTTAGTACAATCAATTACTGTTGATATTTTGTTAATTGAACACTCTCCGGGTAAAACGTAATCGACCATTTTTATTAATTCAGGATCTAAATCTTCGAATTCATACGGTGTCTTTCCACCACTAAAATTCGCTGAAGACCCTAAAATTGGAACCTCTAATCTCTTAATTAAAGAGATTGGAATCGGATGATCTGGCATCCGAACCCCCAATGTAGAATTATTTCCTCTTACAAGACTCAAAACTTTATCGGTTTTGCATCGCAGGATAATCGTCAAAGCCCCGGGCCAATAGGGTTTAATTAATTTATCTATAACCTTTTTCGGGATCGGTAGTAAATATCTTTGTGCTATTTCTAATGAACCTACCAAAACCGGTACTGCCTTAGTCTCTGGCCTTTTCCGGACGTCGAATAATCTTTTTATAGCTTTTTCATTATCGATTCTGCATCCGATCCCAAATGCTGTGTCAGTCGGAAAAATAACAATTCCACCATCTTCTAATATGTCTACTGCCTTACTAATTCTATCGTCCATAATTTATTCGATATTTTTGATAGTCATTTGTCGTTCGTTTTCTGATTTATTCTCAAAATATATATCGACTCTTTTTTTGGGCAAAATATTTTTTATTTTCTCCGCCCATTCGATAACAACGATATTATTTTTTTCGTTCATAATTTCAAATAACCCCAATCCTTCAATGTCTTTTTTTTCATCGATTCGATACAAATCTACGTGGTGCAGTTTTGAATTTTGAGCTGTGGTTTTGAGATTTGACCTTTGAGTTTTGAACTCGTAGGTTCTCATAATGATAAACGTCGGAGATATAATTTTATTTTTGATCCCCAGTCCTCTAGCTAAACCCTGTACAAACGTCGTTTTCCCGCTACCAAGCTCACCATATAATGCGATAATTCTATTTTTCACCAAGGAGAGTCCTTGTAATTCTCGTGCAAGGAGAGTCCTTGCAAGTTCTTCTCCTAATTTTTGTGTTTCTTCGGAATTTTTTGATAAGACAATTTTTTTCATATTTGATCGTCAATCTTTGTTTTTTTTAATCGCTTATAACTCCGGAAAATAAGTATACTACACACGATCAAAAAAGTAACGCCGAAGCCGATAAATATTTTTGACAAATTATTTTTAAAACTTCCTAGAGTTTTCATGATCGACGTAGGTGAAACTTTATTGACCGAAGATTTTGTGCTTGCGCCAGAACTTCCTAAAACCCTATCTCCTAAAATCGATGATGATTCTGATCCATTGGAATCATCGACTTTATTCACCGCTAAGTGAATCGTAGATAAAGAAGAATTGTCATTTTGACTTTCGTTAACTTCTGTCTCCGCTTGTTTTTTAGTGGAGGATCCCGATATTTCTTTACTCGTCGGTGTAGGTTTTGGGGTATGTGTCGGTTTCAAAGTAGGAGTTGGTTTTTGAGTTGGTGTTGGTTTAGAAGTTGGAATAAGTGTAATGACTAAAATAGCTTTTGATGTATTATTTGACGCCCCTTTAGTTGGATTATCAAAAATTACCCAATTATCTCTTCCGTCTGTCTCTCTTCCAGCTGACTGTCCTTTCAAAGGAGCGGAAACATTGTTGCCTAAATCTCCATATGCAACTTGATCGACGGGATCGGATTCGTTGGAAATTACTAATAGTTTAATAATATCTCCAGATTTATTTAACTTATTCGACCAATCAAAACTTACAAAAGTTTGTGAATTAATTACTCCTTCTAAATCTATTTTATTTGTAGTCGTACTATCCCTTAGTCGATAAAGCGATAACTCAATAGAATCCGGACCACTGTTATATAGTTCTACCCAATCAGGGTCTGTAGCTGTTCCTGCAGTGTCGGACGAGAATTCGTTGATAAAAAGATTTGCGAATGTTGTTCTAGGAATAAAAAATATAAATGAAGTAAAGAAAAATAATAAAATTATTATTTTTCTCATGAATTGTTTCACTAAAAACTATAATTTACGTGCAGATAATAAGTGTCTATATTTGAATCCTTATTGTGTACTTTTACGTAGCGCAAAAATCCCCCGCCACACGCAATACTACCTTGATATAAGATTCCATCTTTAACCGCTTTTACCGAAAGATTATCAGAAACCATATCTATTCCTGTATGTGGGCCTCCTCCGTACGCGCCGGATCGAGCGTAAGCTGTCATTCCGTAACCCTGCGTTACTCTTGGTTTGCCGTCGATCGGCCATCGCCAGGATCCGGAAAAACCAAAAGCTCCATCGCAACCGTACCAACCACACAAATCCCAATCAACATCTTTAGACGATAAATAATTTGTCGGATTAACATTGTTACCGTTATTAGATACCTCAAAATGAAGATGAGTTCCGGTTGAACATGCCGAAGACCCAGAAATAATCGATGCGATTTCGTTCCCCTCGTTTACATTGCCCACTTCTTTTTCCGCCCCTTTTCCTGCAGTAATACCCTGAATAGCTTCGTATTCTGCCCTTGTTTTAGCTAAAAGGTCTTGATAATTTTTCTCACTGTTATTTGTTAAATCTAAAAGTTGCTGCTTGCTCTTTTTTTCCTGATCTATTTGCACCGTATAAATTTCCAATTGTTTTTTCAACGATTCAACTCTTTGCTTTTCTGTCTCAAAAATTTCTTTCTGGTTTTGGTAATCATTTTTTGCCTGTTGCGTATCATAAATTAATTTTTTGTCATGTTCTTGAGCGATTTTTAAATAATTTAACCGCGAGAAAAAATCAGAAGCATTATTCGAAGACAAAAGGATGTGAAAAGGTTGGATTGTTCCGATTTCGTATGTAACAACTATTCTCTTGAGAAGCGTTTTTGTTATATCATCGACCGCAACTTCTAGATTAGAAATTTTTTTTGTCGCAGTACCTATGTCTTTACCGAGTATCTCGATCTCTTGTTTAGTCGAATTAATACGAAGTTCTGTTAATTTTATCTGGTTATCCATAACCGCAATCTGCGAAGAAAGCGTTTTTTTCTGACCTTGAAGTTCGGACACTTTATTTTCTAAATCTCTTATTTTATTCCGAAGTTCACTCAATTTATCTTGATTTTGAGAAGAACCATTGGGAGTCGGGGTGGGAGTGAACGTCGGAGTAGGCGATTCTTCTGCAAAAAGAACTTGATTATTAATAGAAAATAAAAATATTAATCCGAGTAATAAAACTATTATTAATGTTTTGTATTTTATTTTTAGTCTGAAAGCCATAAATCATAAATATTTTACTTTAAATATCTTAAAACCGCTAAATAACTGGATATAACTCCGAGTATCACAGCAAGAACTATTTCTCCCCCTAAAAGTCCTGCATAAAAAATCAACGGTATCGGAAAAATCGGAATACCGCGTAAAAAAGAAGACAAAAACGGAGAAGTGTATAAAAGTATCGAAGATGAAATTATCCACCCCAAAAAAGCACCGACTACCGCATAAAATATTCCTTCTAAAATAAATGGCCATCGGACATACCAAGTTGTCGCGCCCAAAAGCCGCATAATTTCGATTTCGTATTTCTTCTGCGAAATTTTTATCCCGATTACTGTAACGATTATAAAAATTGAGACTAAAGAGAAAATCGATACCAATACAATCCCTATTTGCCTGAATGCATTTGTCCAAGAAGTCAAAGACGAAACCACGTCTTTCTGAAATATCACTTCCTGGACGAGCGGGGATTTCTTTAGTGCGTCTGAAACGGTCGAAAGATCCTCGATTTTAATCGTTGAGATTTCAAGCGACGAGGGCAAAATATCTGCCGTTACCAAATCCAAAAGAAGTGGATCTTCTTTATTCTGCTCCTTATAAATTTTAAGTGCTTCTTCTTTAGACACAAATTTTATACTGGCGACTTTACCCGTTGAATTAAGTTGCTCTTTTAAAGCATCTATATTTTCCTGCTTTGCTTCATCTTTAAAAAATGCCGTGACCTGCGGTTTTGATTCAAAAAAATTAATTATTTTTGAAGACCCTAAAAAAACGAAAGTAAAAATCGACACGACAAAAAAAGTCAGGGTCATTATTAAAATTGCCGCGATCGCCTGATACGGCGAGCGTCTGATATGTTTCCATGTTGTATTAAGATGAGCCATATTTTCCTTTCTTTTGATCTCTTACAATTTTACCGCTTTCTAAAGCGAGAACTCTTCTTTCCAACATATCAACAATCGAAGCATTGTGCGTCGCCATAATAACGGTTGTTCCTTTTTTATTTATATCTAGTAGAAGATTAACTATTTCTTTACTCGTTCTTGGATCTAAATCTGCAGTAGGTTCATCGGCTAAAAAAATATCCGGAGACAAAATAAGCGCCCGAGCGATCGCAACCCGTTGTTTTTCTCCTCCTGAAAGTTGTATCGGAAACTTATTCCGATGTTTTTCGATGCCGACTTGTAAAAGAACCTCTTCTACTCTCTTTACTGCATCTTTATCTTTTATTCCTGTTAACTCTAAAGGCAACACTATGTTCTCAAAAATTGTCCGATCCATTAAAAGTTTTAAGTCTTGAAAAACAATCCCGATTTTTTTTCTAAGATGCGGTATCTTCTTTCGCGGAAGTCTCACGATGTCCCAATCGCCAACGATTATCGTCCCTTCTGTCGGAAGTACTTCCCGGATTAGCAATTTAAAAAGTGTTGTTTTTCCAGAGCCTGTTGGCCCGACCAAAAAAACAAACTCTCCTTTTTCGACGCTAAATGACACGTCGGAGAGAATAGAAGTTCCCGTACCGATATTTTTTGAAACATTATGGAGTTTTATCATTCTATTATTCCAAAACCTCCAATTTTCCCACATCCATAAGCCAACCGGCTTTTTGTGCTTTTTGAGTTTCTCCCCAAACTTTAACTTTTCTATCCACGTATTTGGACAGGTCAACAAGCGAAGATGTTAAATACACATTTTGACTGTCTCCGCCGGGCCTAACTAAATGATATTGACCCTCTCCGTCGATCCCCCCCTCTTTTAGAATCCCTTCTGCTGTGTCTTTAAAAACCTTCGTATCTCCTGATCCGACTATTTCTCCCTTAGTAACATTCGCTGTTGATTTTATTTTATTAATATTGACAAGACCGATTTTTCCGGAATTTTTGGTTAGCAAAAAACCACTCCCGACTCCTAAAATCGCGACAATAACTAGAAAGATTAATAGTTTCATCGAAAATATTGAACTACTTTTAGTATCTTCTATTTTGTGAATCAGTTCTTCTTTATTTTCTCCTTCCTCTTTAATGATATCTTTATCTATATTGATCACCTCCCTCTATATTATAAAAATAAAACCTTGAACACGAAGAAATAAACTACTCCAAATCTTTACGGAAACAGACATTTTTAGTATTGCATAAATCGAAGTTTTTGGCAACCTTTTAAAGTCGATTTTTAAAGTTTTTTTAATTCTTCTTCTACAAATTTATCGATGTTGCCATCTAAAACACTATCTGTGTCCGAAGTTTCAAATCCTGTCCTTAAATCTTTTACCATATGATAAGGATGTAAAACATAAGAGCGAATTTGATTCCCCCATCCCGGAGTTTTATAACCACCTTTTAATTCCTGCTCCTGTTTTTTCATTTTTTCTTCTTGCAATAACCATAAACGGGCGCGCAAAATTTTTAGAGCGTTTTCGCGATTTTGTCCCTGGTATCTTTCTGACTGAGCCGTGACGATAATTCCGGTCGGCTTGTGTTTCAAACGAACGGCCGAAGAAACTTTTTGCACATTTTGACCACCGTGAGAACTCGCCCTGTAAAATTCCCAGTCTAAGTCGTCTTCTTTTATTTCGATCACAGAACTTTCTTCGATTTCCGGCAAAACTTCGATCAGCGCAAATGATGTTTGACGTAAATTATCGGCATTAAACGGCGATTGACGGACCAAACGGTGTACACCCGCCTCACCTTTTAAAAAACCATACGCATATTTACCTTTGACTGTGATCACAACACTTTTTATTCCCGCCTCTTCCCCTGAAATTTCTTCGATAATTTCGTATTGCCAACCTTTTTTCTCAAAAAATCTCGTGTACATTCTATATAACATTTCTGCCCAATCCATCGCCTCGACTCCTCCTTGCCCCGAATGAACCGATAAAATCGCTGAACCTTCGTCGTAAGTACCCGAAAGATACAACAAATTTTCGAGTTTGTCGATAATATCTTCTGCTTCTTTTTCTTTACCTTGTTTTATTAATTCTTCCAATCGGTCGATTTCTTCGATCTCCTTTTGAAGATCAGAAAGTTCTTTCATTTTTAAAGAAGCTGAAGAATGGTTTTGCCAGAATGAAGATTTAGCACTTTCGGCTTCGATCTCTCTTATTCTTTTCCTTTTTTCGTCGATGTCAATTTTTTTTAAGATCGTTTCAAATCTGTTTTTTACGTCTTCCATATGTTTTATATTGTTTCAGATAATTTTGCGCGGGGAGCTCACAAAATTTTCGTGGGCGACCTCAGCACATTTTACAAACTATTACAAATTTTCTGACAATAATCTTTTGCCTGATCTTTAGGATAATTCCCAAGAGTTTTTAAATCGTTTAGGACTTTTTGCACTTGCGGAGATGAAGAAGCGATTTCGACGACATCAATTTTATTGACCTCTTCCCGGATCGTATTAATCTGCTGCTCGGCTACCGATCTGACCTCATTGACGGGCACAGAGAGTGATTGTTGTTTTGAACCAGAATTATCGTTGTTTTGATTATTTGAAGAGTCGCTTGAAGATGAGATCCCGGCGACCTCCTTATTCGGACGAATCATTTTAGAAAATCCCGAAGAAAAAAAATTTGTTTTTAAACCATAACCGATTAAACCGATAAGTAACGATATACCTATAAGCCCTACTGTTATTTTCTTTTTGTCCCATTTTTCCTGAAACGCATTCGATTCCTGCATGAATCAATTGTAAAAAATGTTCGCATTTTTTGCAATCTAAAGGAGTTTTTTTACTTTCTCTTTGATATGTGACGCGTTTATTTCCGCAAAATTTAATAATTCTTCTTTTGTCCCCGACCGCGGAATTTCTTTAACTGCCAATTTTTCGACGATCGCGCTTCTGTCTGAAACTGCGGATAAAACAAAATCACCTAAGCCTCCGTGTTCGTAGTAATCTTCAACAGTTATAATATTTTTTTTCTTTGTTTCATCCAATGATTTTTTAAGTGTCACGCTATCTATAGGTTTTACAGAGTAACAATCAATTACCCTTATTAAAATTCCTTCTTTCTTAAGATCTTCGTACGCTTTTAGCGCTTCGTGAACTGTTATGCCG
>JAMDAA010000035.1 GCA_023484045.1 Patescibacteria group bacterium | reverse complement strand
AAATCGAGAGTTATTGGCGCGTCGGTTACGATCGTCGCGAGTTTCTTCGCCAGGCCCGCAGATTCGATTCCCGTTGCAAGTTTTATCGATAGATTCTCGTTTTTCTTTTTTATACCATCGATGTTTTGATATAAATTCTCGAGCGTCCCGTATTCTTTTAATAAAGTTGACGCTGTCTTTGGACCGACTCCCGGCACGCCCGGATAATTGTCCGAAGAATCACCGGCTAGCGATTTATAATCTACGATTTGTGAGGATTTTATCCCGTATTTTTCCTCAACCAGCTTTTCATCAAACAAAATCATTTTTGTAATCCCCGTAATCGGCGCTAAAACTTTTACGTGTGAGTTCACAAGCTGTAGCATGTCGCGATCTCCCGAAACAATAATAACCCTGGAATTAAAATCGTCAACTACTTTTTTTGAAATCGTTCCAATCAAATCGTCTGCCTCGTAGCCGTCGATTTCGAATATTTTATATTTTGCTTTACCTAGAATTTCGTGAACCGTTTGTATTTGAGGTATTAAAGTATCGTCCATTTTTGGCCTGTGTGCTTGATAACCAACGTACAAAGTTTTGCGGAAAGTTGGTTTTGGTCTGTCAAAACAGATAACAGCATGGTCCGGTTTAACTTCGGATAGAATTTTTAAAAACATCGAGAAAAATCCGTAGACGGCGTTTACTAAATTTCCGTCTTTACTCGTTAATGGCGGCAACGCGTGAAACGCACGGTGCAAGATAGCATTACCGTCGATCAAAAGAAAAGTTTTGGAAGTCATATCGACATTATATCATTTTATAAGGCTAAATGAAGAAAAACTAACGAGGTTTAAGCTGAAAGTTTACGATAAACATAAGCGGTCGCAAGCATTGTTATCGGAATTGTAATAAATAATCCAACGCCCAAGGCAATCACACCCAAAATATTGATTAAACCAAGAAGTAACCCGAATAGAAACAAATTCCATTTTGACCCTTTAGTTATTGCCCCGCTTTTTTTCAACGCCGCAACCGGGCTCATATCTTTATCGACGATCAAATATGTCGTAAACTGATATTTGATCGACCAGATAATTCCGGGAACTATAAGCAAAATAAATCCTGCGAGAACGATTAAACCGCTCAAAATCGAACCTATTAAATATTTGAAAAATAATCGGTAATAGGAAAAAAGATCCGAATATTTCGGTTTTTGTCCATCGATAAATTTAAGATAAATTTTAATAAGACCGATGCCGATGATCGTTTGCAAAACCCAAAAAGCAAGATTTATTATTAAAGAAAATATTGTCGGAAATATCTGGCCTCCCTCCCTAGAAGATGCTGTCATCGCGCTATTAATAAAAGAGGGGACAAATGAGACAGCAAAAACGATTACTATTAATACAATAAAAAATCGGAGATTTTTTTTAACTTTATCCCATCCGTACCCGATCGCCTCTTTTTTGGAGAATTTGCTCATTAATTAAATAATTTCACAAGTCATTCTACCTGTCAATGACTATTTATCTGCTTTCAACCTCGCCTGCACTTTTTTTATTCCGATTAAACTTTCGAACTCTTCTGCTTCGAGTGTTTCTTTTTTAAGAAGTTCCGCTGCTAAAAGATCGAGTTTTGCTTTAAGTTTGAGTAAAATCGCTTGGGCATTTTTGTAGCAAACATCTGTTATTTTTTTAACTTCTGCGTCGACCTTGGCTGCCATTTCAGGCGAGATATTGGCTTTATCATAGAATGTTTTATTCTCTCCATCCAAATTTATCGGCCCCAAATCGCTCATGCCAAATTCTGAAACCATCATCCGCGCGAGTTCTGTCGCCCGAGCTATATCGTTTGAAGCCCCTGTTGTCATCTCATTAAATATTAATTTTTCTGCCGCCCTTCCACCAAGCATGACTGTTATTTGTTCCAAAAGATGTGTTCTTGTCTCGTGAGTATGCTCTACCGGTTCTATCATTGTGTGACCGAGTGAAAATCCACGACTCACGATCGATATTCTGTGCACGGGATCCACATGGGGCATCTGCCAGGAAACTAAAGCGTGCCCCGCCTCGTGATACGCTGTCATTTCGCGGTCTTCTTCGGACTGTAATCTTTTTTTCTCGGGTCCGAGTTTAACTTTTGTTGAGGCTTCGTTTATATCTTTCATTTCGATCGCCTTTTTACCTAATCTCGCCGCTAAAATCGCGGCTTCGTTTAACATATTTTCTAAATCCGCACCGGAAAATCCGACTGTTCTTTTTGCCACCTTTTCCCAATCGACGTCTTCGGCGAACGGTTTTCCTTTGGCGTGAATCGAAAGTATCGATTTTCTACCAACAACGTCCGGCATGTCTAAAACAACACGCCTGTCAAATCTTCCCGGTCTAATAAGCGCAGGGTCCAAAACATCGGGCCTGTTTGTCGCGGCAATCACAACTAGCTGTTCTGTAGGCATAAAACCGTCCATTTCAACTAGAATTTGATTTAAGGTTTGTTCACGCTCGTCATGTCCACCCATAAATCCCGCTCCGCGTTGCCTTCCGATCGCATCGACTTCATCGATAAAAATTATCGCCGGCTGCGCTTTTTTAGCGGTATTAAACAAATCACGAACACGGCTGGCACCAACTCCGACCAACATTTCCATAAATTCAGATCCCGCCATCGAGAAAAAAGGTACGTTCGCTTCTCCGGCTGTAGCCCTGGCAAGAAGCGTCTTTCCGGTTCCGGATGGACCGACCATTAACACGCCCTTTGGCGTTCTAGCACCCATCGCTTTATATTTACCCGGGTTTTTCAAAAAATCAACAATCTCTGTTAATTCCTGTTTTGCATCATCTACGCCTGCTACATCGGCAAAAGTAACCTTTGGATGATCTCTGTTAAAAAGCTTTGCTTTTGATTGACCAAAAGAAAAAATGCTTTCCTGCGCTCCTCTTGCTTGACGGAAAATAAAATAGAAAAACGCGACCATTAAAATAACCGGAAGGATCGAACCTAAAATATTGATCCAGCTGTTTAGACTCGATTCGTCTTTTACTGTCACTTTTGTCTTATCGAGTGATGCTCCGGCGTCTTTGAATATTTGATAAACGTTTGAACCAGGTTCTTTAAAAGCCTGAAAAACTTCGTCTTTTTCCTGAATAGTGAGTTTATTATCCGAAACGGTAATCTGTGTCACTTTTCCCTTTTTAACATCATTAATCACTTGAGAAAGCGAAGCGGTTTTTACATTGTTTAAATTTAGAGATTGCGTAAAACCCGAGAATAAAAAAAGCAAAAAGATAAACAAAAAACTGTACAGAATAAGGTTTTTCCAAGAGAATCGCATCTTTACTTTAAAGTTGCGACGACCATTTTTATTAATTTTTTTAAAATTGGGGGAAGGCATAGCGAGAGTATAGCACAACGAGGCTAATTTGCCAATGATTTAACCTTCAAAAATAATTCAGATTAATCACATTTTTAACCGCAGTTAAAGTTTTAATTGCTTCCTCCCGCGCTTTTTTTGTGCCTTCCTCTAAGATTTTTATTACTTGTTCCGGATTTGCTTCGTATTTTTTACGTCTTTTTCTAATCGGATCCAAAAAATCGTTTAAAACTTTAACCAAATATTTTTTTACCTCAACATCTCCCACCTTTCCTTCTCTGTATCGAATTTTAAAATCTTCGATTTGAGATTTGTCTTTTTCTTTTCCAAAAGCATCTAAATAAATAAAAACAGGATTGCTCTCCACAGTACCTTTATCCGTCGGGTGAATTCTTTTTGGATCAGTGTACATATTCATAACTTTTTTCTCTAACTCGGCTTCCGAATCAGAAAGGTAGATACAATTACCTAATGATTTAGTCATTTTGACATTTCCGTCCGTTCCAACCAATCTGTTTATACGACCAACCAAGCCTTTTGTTTCTTTTAAAGCTTCTCCTCCGTAGAGTTGATTGAACCTTCGTACTATCTCATTGGTTTGCTCAATATGAGGAAGTTGATCTTCTCCCACAGGAACCAAATCCGCTTTTACACATAAAATATCTGCTGCTTGAAGAATTGGAAAAAATATATAACCCAAAGAGTAATTATCACCTAAGCTTTTTTCTCTTATTTCTTCTTTAATCGTCGGGTTTCTTAAGGCCCGGTTATGAGAAACAAACATGCTAAATATGGTGGCAAGTTCATAAATTTCAGGAACAGTTGATTCTGCAAAAATTGTTGAAATTTCCGGATCAAGTCCAACCGCTAAGTTATCCATAGTCACCTGAATTACGGAATCGGCAACCGTACCTGGTTCGCCAATATATCTTGGATAAGCTAAAGAATGCATATCAGCCAGCAAAATAAAGGTTTCATACTCATGCTGAAGCTTCACTCTATTTTCAAGCGATCCTACATAATGACCCAAATGAAGTCTTCCGGTTGTGTTATCTCCTGTTAATATTCTCTTTTTCATCTTTTTCATATTGTATTTTATTTGTAATATTTACGCAATAAAGCCATCGCCAGTATCTCAACCGAATTAAAGACAGGCAAAGAAAATTTCGGTGGAAAAATAAGCGGTAATTCTGTACAGCCAAGGATAATTCCCTCTGCACCTCTGTCTTTTAATGAATTAGCAATCGATCTTAAGGTTATTTGATCTTTTTTAGTTATTTTGCCTCTAATCACTTTTCTTATTATTTTTTCAAGTATTTCCAATTCAATTAAAGACGGCGTAATTATTTCTATCCTCTTTTTTTCAAGAACGTTTTGATACAAATATGACTTTATTGTTGTAGGTGAAGCTAAAAGACCAACTTTTTTAATCTTTGGCCCAACTGTTTTATTTACTTCATCTATTATCGATACAAAAGGAGTTTTTGATATATTTTGTAACTCCCCTAAAAGTAAATGAGCCGTATTGCATGCTATTCCGATTTGTGAAACAGAAAGTTTATTTATCTCTGCTACACGTTTTTTAAGCATAATCAGCGCCTTTCTTTTATTGACTTTGTTAGAGATAAAATCAGGAATCGGAATTGAATATATGATTATTTCGGGATAATCTTCGTTATTTTTTGCATTAAAATATCTTGCCGATAATTCGACCAGCATTTTATGCATATAAACTGAGGCTTGCGGCCCCATTCCTCCTAAAATACAGATTGCTTTTTTATTTTTCATATTTTTTCCATAAAAAAACCAGCCGCTGTTGGCTGGTTCAAGCACGAGAAATCAGACCAACAGTTAAGCTGAATCCTGATCGTACCAATTATTTAATATTCCCTTTTTCATGACTAATAAAGTATAGCAAGACTGCTAAATCAAGTCAAATTTACGCTTCCAGCCATTCTCTTTTCATCTTTTTAAACTCTCCGTTTAAAATTGCGTTCCTTATTTTTTCGACGAGATCGTTAATAAAGTAAATATTGTGATAACTCGCAAGTCTATATGCGAGAAGCTCTCTACCTATAAATAAATGATTGAGATAGCCGCGGGTAAAATTTTGACAGACATAACAATTGCAATTTTTGGTCACCGGTTCTTGGTCTTTGGCAAAAACCGATTTATTAATGTCGATTCTAAATCGGTTTTTAATGTTCCCCTCTTTTGGCCCGACAAACAAGAATCCGGTTCTTCCGAGTCTTGTCGGAATAACACAATCAAAAGTATCGATTCCGCGCTCAATAATTTCAAAAATATCATCCACTTCCCCAACGCCCAACAAATGCCGGGGTTTTTCTTCTGGCAAAAGCGGAACCACCCATTCAACAGCTCGCAGCATTTCAACTTTACTTTCTCCGACCGCGACTCCGCCGATGGCAATCCCGTCAAACCCTTCGACTCCGCTCAGGGCAAGATCGCCAATGAATTTTGCCGACTCTTTTCTTAAATCCTCATAAACCGAACCCTGAACTATCCCATAAATCGCCTGATTAAAGTTTTGAATTTTAAGTTGTAGTTTTGACTTTTGAGCTTTGAGCTTTGAGTTTAGGCAACGAACTGCCCATTCGTGCGTTCTGTCCATCGCTTTTTTGGCGTCTTCATAACTTGCCGGATACGGCGGACATTGATCAAACGCTAAAATAATATCCGCGCTCAAATTCTTTTGTATCTCGATCGATTTTTCGGGGGTGAATTCGTGTAAGCTTCCGTCTATATGCGAACGAAAAACAACCCCGTCTTCTGTAATCTTAACCAGATTAATTTCTTCTTCCTGATTGCGCGATCTTCCTTTTTTTTGAGCAAGCGAAAAAACCTGAAAACCCCCGCTGTCCGTAATCGTCGGTCCATCCCATCCCATAAATTTTGCCAATCCGCCAAATTTTTTAACAACCTCTTCCCCCGGCCTTAAATGTAAATGGTAAGTATTGCCAAAAAATATTTGGGTTTTCGTTTCTTTTAAATCTTTCGGGTCTAATGATTTAACCGACGCCTGAGTACCGACTGGGGTAAACGCCGGAGTTTCGATAACGCCGTGCGGGGTCGAGATTTTTCCGATCCGGGCGCGTGAAGATTTATCTTTAAAAGAAATGTCGAAACCAAACTTACTCATGTTAATTTTTAAGTTTTTCGACCTCTCTCTTAAATTGTTCTCCGCGGTCTTTGTAGTTTTTAAACATCCCAAAACTCGCGCAGGCCGGAGTCAAAAGTACAACGTCCCCTGGTTTTGCGATTTTCGAAGCCGCCTGAGCTATCTGCAACATATTCTTCGCCCCTTCGATAATTGGAAATTGGAAATTGGAAATTGGAAATTCCGCTTTCATGCGGCTCCATTCTTCTCCGATTCCGATAATCGCTTTTATACTTTCGTCTTTTGAAATAATTTGACCGAGTTCTGTAAAATCGCTCCCTTTACTCGATCCTCCAAGAATTAATATCTTCGGCTGTTTAAACGCCTGAATCGCGGCGATCGCGGTCTCTGGAGTCGTAGAAAACGAATCATCGTAATACGAAACGCCGTTGATCTCATCTACCAACTCGAGCCTATGTTCCAAACCTTTAAAAGTTTTAAGAACATGAATAATATTTTGTTTTGAAACTCCTGACAATGTTGCCGCCATAACCGCGGCGCATACATTTTCCAAATTATGCGTACCGGGAAGAAGAATGTCGTTTGTATCGATCACTTGTTCTTCAAAGATATTAGGATATTGAGAAGAGCGCGGGTCGCCGCGGGGAGGCTTACCATGAGACGATGTTTTCGCTAGACTCCGATGAACATCGGAGCGTATCCCGAGGTCGCCTGAGGCGACCGCAGGGACGCTTGCGTTCGAAAACTCGTCGAACTGGCAAGCCGACCTCAGCGGCGAGCGGGTCACTTCAGTACCAAGTCTTATGAATATTTTTCCGTCCTTTACAAAACACCCTTCTTCGACCTCTCTTTCCCTACTTACAAAATACACTTTTCCTTCTGTTTGAATATCCGATTCATTGCTCGCCGGATAATCCCGATTAACAATTGCAAAATCTGACGCTGTCTGAAATTTTAAGATATTTCTTTTTGCGTCGACGTACTCATCAATATCTTTGTGATAATCGAGATGTTCCGAAGTTATCATTAAGACAACTGCTATGTACGGACTCTTTGTAAGGTCTTGAAGCTGAAAACTCGATAACTCTAGGACTACTAAAGATTGATCATTTAATTTGTTCAAAAAATCAAGCGGCGGCTGTCCAATATTACCGCCTAAATACACATTTTTCTCTGCCTTGTCCTGAGCGGAGTCGAAGGATTTTTTTAGCATTTCATAAATTAATGAAGAAGTTGTTCCTTTTCCCTTTGTCCCCGTTACTCCGATAATTTTACAAGGGCAAAGATCAAAAAAAAGTTTTGTCTGAGAGGTTATAATCGAATTCTGAATTCTGAATTCTGAATTCTGAATTTTATTCAATTGAACCCCGGGGCTTCTAACGATCAAATCGTATTTGTCAAGATCTTTAAGATAATCCTCACTATCTTTTTTATCCAAAACAGTAACTTCTGCGCCCTGCTTTTTCAAGTATCTCACGCTTGATTCCCCCTCTACCCCAAGCCCAATAACCGCTATTTTCTTGCCCTGCAAAGTTTCAACGTCGTAGGGTTTATTTTTAAAATTCATATATTAAATTATCGCCGTAGAAACATTATCTAACTTATGCGACAATAGCTTTTCTGCTACTCTTTTAAATTCTTTTGGATCTCCGGTTGTGTAATATAAATCTCCTGTTCTTTTATTTCCTTTTATATTCTTTTTTGATAATACTTCGTCTACTCTTTTAGCGACGGCCTTTCCCGAATCAAAAATAGAAATCTTAGATCCGACGATTTTTTGAATCTCATCTTTTAAAAACGGGTAATGAGTACAGCCAAGACCGATACAATCAACGCCTTTTTTAATCATCGGCGTAAGAATTTCCGATAAAACTTTTTTTGTCTTTTGATCATCTATTTTCCCCTCCTCGACCAAATTTTCGAGTCCGTTTCCGCCGACATTATAAATTTTTATTCCATTTGCAAATTCATTTATCAATTTTTTAAGATACGGACTTTTACTCGTCGCTGGCGTGGATAAAACCCCTACTTTATTACTTACTGTATGTTCCGCGAGCGTTTTTATAACAGGAACCACACCGACAAGCGGAATCGGATATCTTTTCCTTAAAAAATCGATCGCGTAGACAGTCGCCGTGTTGCAACCGAAAATGACCATTTTAACTTTTTTTCTGATAAAAAAATCGATAATTTTGGAAACAAGAATTTTGAGCTCTTCTCCTGTTTTTTCGCCGTAAGGAACATGGGCCTGGTCGGCTAAAAAAATATAGTTTTCTTTTGGTAGTTTTTTTTTAACTTCGGAGAGGATACTTAATCCCCCAACTCCAGAATCAAAAACACCGATCGGCTGATTATTCATAATTTAGACAGAATTTGCATTTCTTGAAACCAATTTAGGCATTAATTCATCAAGCGATTTTCTAATAATTAATTTTAATGCCTTTTTTCCTGAAGTCGTTTTAAAATATTTTTCTCTCCTTAACGAATCTTTTTTAGATAAAAAATATTCACAAAAAATAAGCTTAAATGGTCTTCTGAACAAAGTGCTTTTAACTTCTCCATTAAAATGGTCCGTTAATCTTGACTTTAAATTTGAAGAAGATCCAATATAAAAATTTTTATCTTTTAAACTAAACAAAACGTAAACACAATGCGTAAGTTTTGACATTTGTTTCTATTGATTCGAAAGAAACATTAATAGCCAATGAAGTAGATCAAAGATCACTTCATGGCCATAAAGCGAACTTGTTCTGCTTTATGGTACCAGGGGTGGGAATCGAACCCACGACCTCAGCGTTATGAATGCTGTGCTCTTACCGACTGAGCTACCCTGGCTTTCAGATCAAAGTATATCAGGTTGACCAAGGTGAAATCAATTGTTATAATAGTACGCACGCGCGGGGTAGTGTACAGTGCACGTGAGGCTCATAATCTCACAGGCTGGGCGCAACTCCCAGCCCCGCAACAATTCGACGCGCCCTTCATTTCATTCGGGCTTGCTCATTGCAAGCATTTAGAATAGAAGCGGCGAATTGTCCTGAGTTTATCGAAGGACATATCTTTTTCTAGGCTTCGCTCCGTTCAGTGCAAGCACTTTTATGTGGTTCGTTTACATTATTCTATGCTCTGACGGCAGTTTATATACGGGTTCCTCAAATAATCCCGATGCAAGATTTGTGGATCATAAAAATGGGAAAGGCGGGAGATACACAAGGTCTCATAAACCAGTAAAACTACTTTATGCCGAACCACTTGAATCAAAATTTGCAGCCCTAAAAAGAGAGAGCCAAATTAAAGGTTGGAGGAGAGATAAAAAGATGAAAATTTTAGGTTTAAAAATCTAATTTCTAGAAAAATAAATCCCACCATTTTTGCCAGTTTGGCCGCGAATCGCTCTTTTTCCCCCTAGCTGAATCCGAAGCTCCCAAGAATTCTTTCGGGATTATTACTTCCTGCTCATTCTCTTTAACCAAAAGCAGCTTGTTTCTCGCCTGCTCTTCTAGAAATTTAGGATTTTGGACTTCTGTGAGCTTTTTTTTAAGATTTTTGTTTTCCTGTTTTTGCCGATCGAGTTCTTTTTGTGCGGTCGCGACTAACCCCTGTTTTTGCCAAAGACCGCAAATCGAGCGTACTAGGCCGTTTATTATAAAGATCGATGCGATTAAAACCGTGAAAAATAATATTTTTTTCACATCTTGACTATCTTAACGTTTGTTGATATTATAGGCTTTATTAAATTCTAATGAAAATAATAAAAGTTAGAGATGCCCACGTTCAATTTAAGAATTTTCTCAAAGAAAAACATCACTCGAACTCTACCATTGTAGCATATGGGAAAGATATCGAGCAGTTAGTTCTATTCTTAGAGGAATTATCGAAAAACAATATTCATGAGGCTACAAAAGAGAATCTCGAGGCTTTTTTGGCGAAATTATCAAAAGATGGATACACGCCGAAATCAATCTCACGAAAAATTAACTCAACACGTACGTTTTATAGGTTTTTAAAGAGTAATGAGTATGTCGTAGAGGACCCCTCTCTTTTGATAAATCATCCAAGATATGAACTTGCCCCACCCCGAATTTTAGCCCCGACTGAATACAGAGCCTTACGGGATGCTGCAAGAAACGATTGCAGGATGTTTGCCGTTATCGAACTCCTTTTGCAAACAGGCATAAGGATCGGAGAATTAGCGGGTCTTCGTCTTTCGGATATGAACGGCGATAATTTAAGAATTCAGGCGTTTGAAAAACACGAAGAAAGAATTGTTCCTTTAAACAAAGCTGCGAAAGATGCCTTAGATAGCTACATAAAAGCAAGACCAGAAGTTAAAGAAGACCGGATTTTTGTTACAAAATCAGGCAAGCCGTTTTTAATAAGAAATATAAGAACCGCGATCGAACGTTACTTTAGACTTTGTGACATAAAAAATGCAAAAGTAAACGACCTCCGACACACTTTCGTCGCCCATCATTTAAAACACGGTGTTTCTCTGGTTATACTTTCAAAGATTTTGGGACACAAAAGACTTTCGACAACAGAAAGATATTTGGAGTTTGTTAAAGACCGCGCAAAAGAAAACGCTCACCTCATAGAACTTTAACGAAAAAGTAGACTCATCTAATTTTTTTAGCTTAAAATTTACAAAGATGTTATAATTTTGCTTATGAAAAATAAAACGCGATCTTTTTTGATGGCTTCAAAATATTTAGGAAAAGAGGTGGAGGTTTTTATCGATAGACCACTTGGAACTAAACATCCTAAGCATGGTTTTTTATATTTAGCTAATTATGGATATATACCAAATACAAAAGCTCCAGACGGAGAAGAATTAGACGTATATTTTCTTGGGGTGAATACTCCTGTTAATCGGGTAAAAGGCAAGGTCATTGCTGTAATCCATAGATTGAACGATGATGACGATAAATTAATTGTGGTTCCCAAAAACATTGAATTAACAAATGATGAGATATCAATTATGATTGATTTTCAAGAAAAATGGAATAAATATGAGATCATAAGAGTTAAATCTATCGCTTCTCAGATTTGAGATTTGATTTTTGAGATTTGAGATTTACTTGTGCGTCCGCTTGGATTCGAAGTGGGCCCGCTTGGGGTCGAACCAAGCACCTGTTGTTTATAAGACAACCGCTCTCCCGCTGAGCTACGAGCCCCTTTAACTGCTCAATTATAGCACAGATTCAATCTACTATAGTAGTCAGCTATTACTTTAATACTCATTAAAATTTTTTCTTTAAGCCTTACGTTATTAACGACTAAGGCACATGTTCCGTGGCCAAATCCTTTTTGATCCAGATCTATTCTTTTACTTTTTTTAATATAGGGTTTATTAAATTGAGATAATGAGATATTTAAAGTTGTGCTCCAATAATTAATTTCTTTCTTTATATTCATATCTGCATACAGATGAATATACACTTTAATTTTCTCTTTTGGCACCATTATAATTTTTGTTAACCAATATAGGGTAAACAAAAGAACCTGAGGATCAGTATTATTAATCGATACCGGTCCTTGCAAATTCTTATTTCCTTCTCCCCAATACAAAAATAATCCAGCAATATCCAATTCTTTTTTTAATAATGGAAGAATTGTTCTTTTTTGAATATCATAAATCTTTTCTAATCTTGTTTCTCGTTTTGAATGCATCGTTCCCCTATATTTCTCTATGGCTAATTCTTTTTTTCTTTTGATACTCTTTTCTAATAACTTAAGTTGTTCATTTGTCAAATAAAAGTTTGACAACCAATCAGAAAGAGTACTTTTAGAGATTTTTAATTCTTTCTTTATTTCACTATATGTCTTTCCTTGTTTTCTTAGTCTAATAGCTTTTTGCCGATCTATTATCCGTGTCATAATTGGACATTTAAATAATATTTCTTAGAATATAATTCTAGCGTACGAAAATATTGACGTGCTGTCAAGAAAAAGGGGTTACAACCTGGCTCTTTCGGCGATTTCGTTTTCGATTTCTCTTGCGTCTTTCCCGTATTTAAGCCTTGAAAGTTCTTTAACGAGCTCTGCGACTCTCGGGTTCTGTAATTCTTTTTCTTTATTAATGTCTTTTACTAAATCCATCGAAAACGGTGGAACCGGTTCGCCGTTTACTACCGTCTTGACGTAGGCGTTAAATCTTTCGACGTTTATTAAATCCGCTTCTGTAAAAACCGGCTGGAATTCATGCTGTAAATAATTTGCGTCTGTTACTCCGACTCTGAACGCAACGACCGTTCCTACGTTTCCAAAAATCGCATTTTTAATTTCTTCTTCCATTTGGCCGATAAATTGGTTCGCAACGGTTAAATTAAGCTTGTATTTTCGGGCTTCTGATAAAATCTGCGCAAAATCTGGCGTCGCGAAATTCTGAAACTCATCAACATATAAGAAAAAGTCTCGTCGTTGCTCTCTCGCTATGTCCTGACGCGACATCGCGGCGATTAATATTTTAGGCACAAGAACTAAACCCAAGAAGTTAGAATTTTCCTCCCCTATTTTTCCCTTTGAAAGATTGACCAATAAAATTTTTCCTTCGTCCATTACTTTTCTAAAATTAAACGCGCTGTCTGATTGCCCGATAATATTTCGGATCGTTTTATTCGTGACGAATCGGCCGAATTTAGAAACGATATAATCCAAAACTTCGGACTTATGAAAATCCGAAGTTTGCGCGATTTGATCTGTCCAGTAACGCCTGATGATCGGATCCTGAACTTTTGGCAAAAGCTCCTGAACAAATGCAGCATCTGTAAGCGCACGGACAACTTCGACAAAAGTATTTCCCGGCTCACACATAACAGTCAACATCGCGTTTCTAATCGCGTGTTCAAATCTAGGACCGATAATTCCGGTTTGATGCGGATCGAAAAGTTTATACATGAGTCCTATAATTGAGGTTGTTACCAAATGCTTTTGTTCCTCTGTTTGAGCCTCAAGCATATTAAAACCCATCGGTCTTTGGGTGTCAGACGGATCGAATAAAATTACGTCTTCTGATCTGTTTGAAGGCATTAATAGTAAAATATCGTCGATTAAATCTCCGTGCGGATCGATAACCGCAACTCCCTCACCCGCTTTTATATCCTGCATGATCATTTCTTTCATAAATTCGGATTTTCCAACGCCTGTTTTTCCGATTATGTACATGTGTTTTCTCCGATCTTCGAGTCCGATATAAACGGGTTTTGATATTCCTCTGTACGAACTTTTGCCAAGGTACAAACCGCTTTCCGGAATCTGCGCCGGAGCCGGAGCGCGTTTGGCCGTTACCCAATGAATATGCGGAGTTGTGATGCTTTTATTCGGCAGATGAAATATTGTCGCCAACTCCTCGCTTGACATGACCGAGGTTTGGTCGAAAAGCGGCATATATCTATAAATAAAGTCATTCATAAAAAGCCCTTTGAACCAATGACGGTTTTTCTTAAAAGAATTAAGACCGCTAAACTGTCCAAAACTTGTTTTTATATTGCTCAGGTGCGCGTTGGCAGATTCGATCGTACTTGAGCACACAACTATTCTCACGACCGTGTTAAATCCGGACTTTGATATTTCGCTTTCGATCGCCTCGAGTTCTTTAGAGTCTGATGCATATTTTGCAGTTTCGGGATTAGCTTCAATTTTTTTAGTTTTTGCTATATAAGATCGTCCCTGTTTCCTCCACTTGTCATCGGCCGGACTTATTAAA
Source organism: Patescibacteria group bacterium (assembly GCA_023484045.1). Taxonomy (GTDB): domain Bacteria; phylum Patescibacteriota; class Microgenomatia; order Levybacterales; family UBA12049; genus JAMCZG01. Next base: position 60,780 of record JAMDAA010000035.1, on the reverse strand, counting down.
ATCTGAATCGCCGCCCCCTCTCCTTCTGTCATCTTTGCTAAAACTGATGTTATCGATGATAGCGGATCTGTCGGTAGATCTTTAAAAACTTTTATCGGGTGGTAATTCGATGATTTGAGTTTTAAAGAGGTGAACGCGACCTTTCCTGCTTCTGAAAAAATATTATATTCATTTCCAACCGTATATTCTTTTTTATTATAACTTCCTATATCTACAGGTTTTATCTCTGCGTCTGGATATGCGCCGTTAATTTGCTTTTCGACGAGGTCGCGAATCGAATTTGGAACATATACAAAAAAGCTGATATCCCCTGGCACCCCGACGATTTCGAAAGATAAATGAGGTTGCGGTTTTAAAAAAGAAAACATTCCGCTTTTCCCAATCGACGCAAGACTCGAGAATAGTTGTTCTGCGGCATCGATTTTAATTTCGTTGTCACGCGGTAAAGAAATTTGAAGAAGTGTCGAATTTAAAGATTCTTTCTCGCGGTTCCGGTTTTTATAAACTAGAAATATGATATATAAAATTCCGGCCAAACCCAAAACCAAAATAGCTGCGGCTAAAAAACCGAGTAAAGATGAGATAATGAGTGTATCTAAATTTTCAAGCGATGGTGTCTGTAAAAACATTACTCTACCCTCCGATAAATAATTTTGAAAATTGTTTTAAAACTTCTGCTGCTTTCCATTTTATCGCGCTCGAGACCGGATTGTGTCTCAACGTTTTTTCGGCTTCTTGTTTGGTCATCGGAAGAACAACTGAAGGTTCGGCAATTGTTCTTGACACAGGCGGAATCGAATGCTTTACGCCGATATTATTATGCTGATCAGAAAGTTTTGGTAAATGATCTACTTTTTGAACTCCTGCGTCTAATACTTCTTGCTCTACCTGCGGCGGTGTTTCGGAAGACTTTACATAATCATTTAATTCGCTCGAAACACCCACCGGACGCTCAAATTCTTTATGTACTGGTGCCGTCGGCTGAATCTGAGGAGTAATCACGACCTTCTGAGGCGAAACCTGTGAAGGCGGTTGAGATGACTGGTTAACTGTCTGTTGAGTATCTGTTTGAGTTTTGTCGTCCATACACTATCATAATAACACTAAAATTTTTTGATGTCATTATATTAAGGTCACAAATTATTCCAGACCCGCCTCTGCTCTTTCTATATCTTCTGTGCAGGGCTCGCATATTTGGCATGGCCCTGTTGGTTTTTTTCCGCAATTTTTGCAACCATGTTCGTAATCATCAAATTTATATCCCCTATCTTTTGTTAACACTGTTCCTGTTCTTTCGGTAACCGATAAAACGCTTGTTTTATTCCCTCCTCCTTCACAGCCTGGTAATTTTTTAACTTCTTCAAGTACCTGACCATAAGTTACAGGTCGGCGATAAACAACTGTGTACGACGATCTTTTTAGAGTTAATTCTCCTTGATCATAATCTTCTTGGCCATCATATAGGAAAAACTTGGACAAACGAAGTACTGTTCCTGCAATCGCTTTCTGTGTCTGTAGTGGATTTAGATCATGCGATAAAACATAAACTTCAAATTTATCAAGAATTTCCTTTGCTCTTGCGTCAAATTCGTAAAGTTCTCTTCTTCGCCTTAAATCTTTTCTCATGTCTTCCCATGTTTTATCTCCATAAGCAAAGGCTGATCCTCCGATTCCCTGCATAATATTTATAAGTCCCTCTGGCTCTTTTGCTAAATGCCCTGCCGATGGTCCGATTAAAGCTATTTGACCAACATAATCTTCGACATTAGCATTACTCGGAATTTCTGTACCGGTTAGTCTTTCTATTAATTTTCTGCATTTTTGTTGATCAAAATCAGTTCTATAAGTAGTTTCTTCTATTCTATTTCCTGTATTTTGGAAGTATAAAATTTGAGTTTGATCATAAATAATAGGCTCTCCTCTGTCTGTCTTAAGACCTGTCCACCCTGGAGGACTAACAACTATACCAACTGATCCCTCGCCTTCTCCCAAAAGATAATCTCTGACTCTCCCAATCGATCTTTTTACAGATCCTTTTCTTTCCTTTTCGGAGACGGTATCCAATATTTCTTTCCCATATTTGAGGTTTACAACTTTCTGTGTTCCGTCGGATTCTTCTTTTATTTCATAATCTGCCGGCATAACTGTTCCTTGTCGTAAATACTCAAGAGAAAATCCTAACATATCCTGTTTTGTACGCGTAACTGCCAACGCCTTATTTTCTCCTGCTTCTTCAAAAATTCTCATTTGAGCATCCATACTAAACCCAACTTCCTTATCTAATGTATACCAATCCCGTTTTAAGTTTTGTTGCTGATAATTTCTGTCGAGAAAATCTATAAATTTCTGAAGTCCTATAGGTTTCTGGAGTTCTTTTTTTCTTCTATATATTTCTAAATCAACTACTTCCCTCTCATTCCTTCCCACAATCCTAAATTCCGGTTTAACAACCGGCTGGAGTGCCGCGCTTCCGTCTGTTAATAATTCTTTTCCTCTCATATTTCTTTTCTCCAAACTATTTCTTTTTTATTTTCTAATTTGTTTACAAATCGTGCTGATATAAACAAAAAGTCCGAAAGACGATTTAGATAAATGAGAATTTCTTTGTTTATTTTTTCTTTTTTCGACAATGCAACCACTCTTCTTTCTGCTCTCCGACAGATTGCCCGACAAAAGTGAAGAAGTGACCCCGCTTCTCCCCCGCCGGGAATTATAAAATTGTGAATTTCCGGCAGTTGCTCCGCCATCTCATCGATCTCTTTCTCAATTTTTTCAATCCTCTCTGCGAGTTGTTTTTGATTTTTGACTTCTGATTTTTGATCTGCAAGCTCTGTTCCTATCTCAAATAAATCCTTTTGAATCTCGGTCAACTCATTTTTGAGCTTTAAGATATGGTTTTGAGATTTGCTTGTCCTCCGAAGCTTTAGCGAAGGAGGAAGTTTTGATTTTTGAACTTGAGTAATAACGATTCCAATCACGCTATTTAATTCGTCTACTGTCCCGTAAGCTTCGACCCGGGAATTTGATTTTTGAACACATTTTCCGCCAAAAAGAGAAGTTTTTCCTTTATCTCCTTTTCTTGTATAGATTTTTGTCATACTAATAAATGCTAATCGAAATAATACAAATGTATTCGAATCTACAAAAAACCTTCTCGAGTCGAGAAGGTATTTTATAAAATACTATTCTTTGCTCGAAGAATTTTTAAAACAGCAAAAGCCTTCGCCCCGACTATTACGGTTGCGGCACAGCGTTTGATTTCCACAGACTTCGGAACTTTTGCCCTAAATTTTAAAATTTAAATTTATCTTTCTGATTTTAACACTTTTGAGTTTTAACTTGTAGTTTTGATTTTTGAATTCTTGCCCTGAGCGAAGCCAAGTCTGACTTGGCGAAATCGAAGGGTTGATTTTTGATCTTAACATTCTGAATAACCACAGCTGTAACATTTTCTACAGCCTTCTTCGTACGCTAAACTTCCGCTTCCGCAATCCGGACACACATCAAAAAGACTCGTGCTGGTCGAAGAATGCTCAAGCGACAAACCACTCGCTTGTCCTTCGATAGAAAGCTGTTGAAGCATAATAATATCTTGTTTTTCTTTAAATTCTTTAACATCTAATTTACTTTCTCCGTTTTTAATTACTCTCTGATCTTGTTTTTCGACCATCTCTTTTGCTTCTCCGTTTGTTACTGCGACCATTTTTTTATCTTCGACTTTACCGTTTACAGAAAAGTTAAAATGTCTCGCTAAAACTTTTGCGACTGCATCGGGTAAAGACCTAACTTTTTCTTTACCAAACCCAACACTTCTTGCACCGCCGATTCCGGCAAGCTGAGCGATAACCTGTCTAACTCTCTCGCGCGGGGAAAGCCCGCCTGAAAGTCTTAAGTTCAACGATACTATTCTGCCTAGCGCCTCTGCCATCGCGGCAATATCTGACCCCGATTTTCCGATCGTAATAAACATTTCAAACGGTTCTTTGTTTTCATCGTGATTTATCGTAATAAACGCTTCGCCGATCGGGGTTTGAGTTCTGTAAGTAACTCCTTCTGCTCTTTCCGGCCGCGCAACCATCGGTTTATGAGAATAAACCACTTGTGTAGTAGCAACCGGCTGTTCTTCTTTTTTCTCTTGTGCTGAGCTTGCCGAAGCATCGATTCTTGTCAGAACCCCTTCTCTTGAACCCTCCCTCATGTATGTAATTCCTTTACAACCGAGTTTATACGCGAGCTCGTACAATTTTTTAACATCTTCTACCGTGTGTATTTTTGGCGCGTTAACGGTTTTAGAAATCGACGCATCGACGTATTGCTGAATTGTCGATTGAACTTTTACATGATCCTCCGGTGTTAAATCATTCGCCGAAACAAAATAATCGGGTCTTTCACTAGTTAGTGAATTCGGATGGGCTTTTTTCCATTCTTCATAAAGGGGGTGAAACATCTTATGTTCACCAAGTCTGTCTTTTCTGATAAATTCGAATTCGTAAATCGGTTCGATACCGGACGAAACTCCGGATAAAAGACTCGTTGAGCCGGTGGGTGCTTCCTGCAAAAGAAGCGAATTTCTGATTCCGTATTTTCTGATTTTGTCTCGAAGATTTTTTGGAAGTTTTTTTATAAAATATCCTTTTAGATATTTTGTCGCGTTAAATTTCGGGAAAGCACCTTTTTCTTTCGCGATTTCTGTCGACGCTTCATACGCCGCGTCTCTTATTGTTTTGAAAATTTTTTCGATCACTTTAAGCGACTTATCCGATCCATAGCGAAGATGCATCTTTATAAGCGCGTCGCCGAGTCCCAAAGTCCCGAGACCGATTCTTCGCTCTCCGTTTACCTGCATCTCTTTGATTTCGGGGAAAGCGTAACTATCAATATTAATCACGTCGTCTTGAAGCCTTACTCCGATTTTTGCGTGTTCTGCCAAACTTTTATAATCCATCTCTCCCGGCTTGTCGACAGAATAACCCCTTACAAAAGCCGAAAGATTGAGCGAACTTAAATTACATACGCCCCACGCCGGAAGTCCTTCTTCTCCACACGGATTTGTACAATTAACCCTGTTCCAATACCAATTGTTGTACATTTTATTGTAGCGTTCCATAAAAACGATTCCAGGTTCAGCGCTTTTCCACGCGGCCTCACAAATTAAATTCCAAAGATGTCTAGCTTTTATTGTTTTGTATACTTTTACTTTCTTTTTTAATGCTCTCCAGGTAGTTAAATCTCCGTCCCACTTTTCGTCGTAATCTTTATCTGAAAGGTCAGGAAATACTAAATCCCAATTTTCATCTTTTTTTACCGCTTCCATAAATCTATCGGATACGCAAACCGAAAGATTAGCGCCCGTTATTTTTCTTAAATCCTGTTTTACAGTAACAAACTCTTCTATATCCGGATGCCAGTCCCAGAGCATGAGCATCAAAGCGCCTCGCCTTGATCCTCCTTGTTGAATAATGTCATGAGTCGCGATCGAATAAAGCTCTGCCCAATTACACGGCCCCGATGAAAATCCGTTTACTTTTTTAACCCTCGCTCCGCGAGGCCTAAGAGAAGAAAGATTAATCCCCGCACCTCCGCCCCGCGCCATAATCTCGATCATCGATTTAAGATTATCCAAAATTCCGTCTCTTGAATCGGCGGGAGAAGGCAAAACAAAACAATTATAAAATGTTACGTCAAAACCGGTTCCAGCGCCAGCCAAAATTCTCCCGCCCGGTACAAATTTGAAATCCTTCATCGCGTCGACAAATTTTTTCTCCCAAAGTTTTCTGTCTTCTTTTTTTTCAGCCTGAGAAACACCACGCGCGACTCTTTGCCACATTTCATCTGGAGCTTGTTCAATCGGATGTCCTTTTTTATCTTTTAAGGCGTATCTGTCTAAAAATACCTGTTGTCTTATTCCGTCAAGTTTCATAATTCTTGTCTCGCCTCTGGCGGATTATTTAATAAGTTTTTTTACTTCTTTTTCGAAATCTTCGACGTCGACAAATCGTCTAAAAACGCTTGAGAATCTAATATAAGCGATTTTGTCGATTTTTTTAAGTTTGTTCGCAACCATTTGCCCGATTTTTTTACTTTCGACTTCGACTGAATCTGCGCTTCTTAATTCATGCTCTATTTCTGTCACGATTTTTTCGATCGCGTCGACCGACACCGCTGTTTTTTCACTCGCCTTTAAAATTCCGCTTTTTAATTTATCTCTGTTAAACTGCTCTCTTTTTCCTTCCTTTTTTATTACGACTAAATTAATATTTTCCACTCTTTCATAAGTTGTAAATCTTTTTCCGCACTTTAAGCATGATCTCCTTCTCCTTATTGTTTCAAGATCTTCACTGTCTCTTGTTTCGATTACTTCTGTATCTGTGCTTCCGCAATAAGGACACTTCATAACTAAAAACTCTATATCTAGTGCCAAGACAAATAATATGACCCTAGATCTGCCGTGTCAACTATCAATAAATATATCAAAATTAGTCAGTTATTTTTCTAGCCTCGGTTTTTCAAAGTTTCATTAACGGGAAAAAAATAGAGTAAAAAAAATATAGGACTATTAGAATAAGTGTATTTTTGGGTTAGGTACGTGAGTAAAAAAAATAAACAATTAAGAACTTTTCAGTAACAATTAAAGATTAATCGTATTTACCTGTTTTTCTAGATCAGTCGCCCTTTGCAGACTTAAATTTAAACTCTGTGTTACCTTGCCCGACGCTTTATTTTCGAGATCTTTAATGACAGCTTGTTGTTTCTTCACAGAAAGCAGCAGTCTTGAAATAATACCATTAACATCTTTCCCCTGCTTTTTTGCTTCTTTTGCGTTATCAATCGCTTTTTCAAAATAATTTTCTCCTTTGGAAATCGTGTCGGCGGCTAACTGTTGTTTGCCATTCTTAAAAAGAAAAATTCCGGCGTTTAAACGCTTATCTGCCGAAAGTAAATTAAATTCGGCTTTTTTAAATGGATCAGAAATTAAAACGTCCATAATTTTATCTCTTACCGCTTTTATAAAATATAACGGATGATCGGGCAAAAGACCCGGATATGGAAGCTGATACTCAATTGGTGTTGGAGTCGGAAAAGGAGTTGAAGTTGGAGTAATTTTCTCTTGAGCAAAAGAAACTTTATAAGTTTGGAGAAATATTAAGAATGCGATCGCGACGAGAAAAAACTTTCTCATTTCGTTTATAACATACACCTTTTATATTACTATGTCAAATAAATTTATCTTTTCGCCACAACATTCAACCAGTCGCTCTCCAAGGGCTTAAACGGCTCCTTAAATAAAGGACCATAAAATTGACCTCCGTAAAATTTTACTTTTAAAAAACCAAATTTATTTAATATTTCAGTAATCTCTTTTTTTCCAATATAGGTTATTATCGTGCTATTCATCGTTTTGAAACTCCACTTATCGCCGATGAAATCAAAGATTGCACGAGTATAAATTACAGTATTATTTGTCCTTTTTTTATAAAAAGTAAAAAAGCGTGCTCTTGACCATAGCCTATACTCGATTTCCTTACTACAAATTCTCTAACTCCCCCGCGTAACTCAAATATTCGATCAAAATTTATAATTTGAAAAAATAATAACGAGTTTTTTGGTTCTAGAACCTTAACAACTTCTTTTACTATGTCTTTTTTTGTGTTTATAACATGTGGTAAAGCGTTTCCCATGAAAATTGCCGCATCGAACGTATGAGGGAGTGATGATATTATTTCTTTATAATTCCCAGCGAAGAACTTTATTCTTTCTTTTTGTTCTTCAACTAATTTATTTTTCTTTTTTTCCGCAACTTCATTTATAAGACTACTTCTGTCTAAACCGCATATTTGGAATCCCTTTTTTACAAGACCAATTGAATGTTCTCCCGTGCTAGAAGCAACATCTAAAATCCTTTTCGTATTTTCAGCTTTAAAAAGCTCTACGAGATCAGGAATCTCTTGTGATAATCTTTCTTCCCAATCTATCAAAACATCATAATATTTAGACATCCAATCATAAAAACCCTCTTCTTCTCCTAAAATTAATTTTTTCCCAACAACTGCTTTAAAAATATCGCCTTTAGATATTATTCCCACAAGTGTTCCAGAATCATCTACGATAGGCAGCCGTCCGATTTTGTTAACAAACATTAGAGATTGCGCGTGAAGAACGGGGGTATCGGAAGTTATGCTTATTGGATTTTTAGTCATTATGTCATCCGCACTCAAAGACAGGATTTCGGAAATTTTCTTTTCCATCGACTCAAAGTCTCTAGCGTGAACAGGATCTTCTATATATTCCTGCATTGATGGGAAAAATTTCGATAATATGTCGCGCTCCGTAATAAATCCTACTAGCTTTTTATCCTTACAAACAGGGACGCCATTTATTCCGTGGCCAAATATAATACGAGACACGTGACCGACCGAATCTTTAGTGGTGACATAATCAACTTTTTTCTGCATTATGGCTGCTACTCTCATAAATTTAATTTTGCATTGAAATTGTATCTTATAAAATATTGCTTTGCAATATCTTAATTATTCATCCAATAGATGGCTTATCTACGCTTGACTTATAATCGTACTCGCTATAGAATACGCAGACACAATATTAAATTATTATGAGTGTTAATCCAGAAGTACTACAACAATTAACGGCGCAGGCAATATTTAATGGAAACAGAAATCATGATGGTGGTAAAGATGGGGAAACCGGTAATCCAATTGAAGTATGGAGAAATGCCAAGGCAGAATATATTAGCTATCCTAAAGGCAGATTTTATTACGGAGACGGGACTTTTTATGACTATGATGCTGGAACAAGACTAATTATTATGGGTAATCAGGTCATGGATACGTGCGAAACTCCATGGTGTAGTGATACCGTAAGTCTCGCTTTTGATCAACTTATAAGAGATAGAAAAGCGCCTGTTAGAGTTTTAGAATTAGGTTTTGGAATTGGTATAACTGGTAACCGCGTAATTCAGAAATTAGTGGGTCGCGGAAGAGGAGAATACCGTGTTGTTGAACTAAATAAAGATGTCTACGAAAGATCCGAAAAATGGAAAGAGAGATGGGAAAAAAGTTTTACGGGCACATCACATGAAGTACCGGGTACAAAACCAATTATAAAAATAGTTTTATATAACGGCGAGGCAGGTGAAGTAGCGAAAAGCCTTGCTGAAAGACGCAAAAAGTTCGATATAATAATTTCAGATACCTTTCCTCTAAGACCAGAGGACAGAGGAATAAATGATTTATTATATCTTCCTACGCTCTCCGAGATGCTTCTCCCAGATGGCATATTTGCATTTTATCCAAACGTTCCAGGTGCTGAGATCGGCTCGGAAGGACAGATGATCGCACAACAATATGAATTACTTAACCCATATTTTGACGAGATTATGCTTCGAAAAAGTAGACTTAAAACAGCTCCTGACTATAAATATCTTTGGGGCAAATCTGGTCCTCTTACAATGATCCCAGTAGCTATTTGCAAAGGATTGAAGGTTTAATTTAAATCCGCTTATATCCCATCGCTGAAAGGGCGAGTTTGAGAGTTTCTTCCTGGTTATGCGAGTAAGTATTAATTACTAAATCGTAATATTTTTTATCCCAATAAACCCAATTTGGGTCGCTTCCGGCATAAAGTCTTCGCCATTTTTCTGTGTGTTGTTTTTCCCGATCAAATACCTCTTCTTTGGCATTTTCTATCGAAATCCCGTCGCGGTTAATTAAACGGTCGATTCGAATCTCCGGTTTATCATTACCCTCACTATCTTCACAGTCAATAAAAATCTTAAAAACTCCTTCGATTCCCCGGGCATCAAATCCTGCCAAATGACTTTGGACGATCTGATGAGATTCTTCTCTAAGTATTTTTTTTACTTTTTCTTCGTACTCTAAATCAAAATGGTCCGGTCTTTTTAAAACTTCTGTCTGACTCAGCCCTAATTCTTTATGGATCTTTTCAAATAAATCCCCGCCCTCTAAAACCCGCCAGTTTAATTTTTCTGCAAGTTTTTTAGCAAGAGTCGTAGCGCCAGCACCGATTCTTCCAGAAACTGTAATATTTTTTATATTTGGAAGTTCAATAGGAGTACTCATTGAGCGGAGTTAATCCCCTTTCCAACCATTATTGCTTCCTCGACGAGTCGACACGCATAACCATATTCATTATCGTACCACGCGACAACTTTTACCATATTGCCACCAACAACTTGGGTAAGCGACAAATCGACGATCGAAGAGTTTGAATTTCCGATTATGTCGGATGAAACTAAAGGATCTTCGCTCACTGTCAAAATTCCTTTATATGCCGAATTTTGAGATTCTTGCTTAAACACACTGTTAATTTCGTCGACCGTTGTTTCTTTTTTAAGAAGAAACGTAAAGTCGGAAAGCGATCCGATGATTACCGGGACTCTTATCGCAAGGCCAGAAAATTTATCTTGTAATTCCGGCAATGCCTTTGCCGCGGCTTTTGTCGCGCCGGTTGAAGTTGGAACAATATTTTGAGAAGCCGCCCTTCCCCGTCTATAATCTTTGTGACCGCCGTCCTGAAGTCTTTGATCGGAAGTGTAAGCATGAATTGTTGTCATCATCGCTTTTTCGACCCCAAAATGTTCGATCATAATCTTTGCAACGGGCGCGATACAATTTGTTGTACACGAGGCATTGCTAATAATATTTTCGCCTTTGTAATCCTTATCGTTTACGGAAATAACATAGGTCGGAGAAGTTCCCTCTTTTAATGGCGCTGATAAAACGACTGTTTTTGCCCCCGCGGTTATGTGCTTTTTTAATTCTTCTTCCTTTTCAAATTCTCCGGTCGATTCGACAACAACATCAACATTTAAATCCTTCCAAGGAAGTAAAGACGGATCTTTTTGAGAAAAAACCGGAATTTCCTTTCCGTCGATAATGAGCGACCCTATCGAATTATTTAATTCTGAATTCTGAATTTTAGATTCTAAATTCTTATTGAGTGGCCCGTATGCAGAATCGTATTTTAACAGGTACATCCAACCCTTTATATCCGTCGATGAACCTGCATTTATCGCGACAACTTCGATTTCGGAATTGTATTTTTCTAAAATTACTCTATGCGTGATCCTTCCGATTCTTCCGTAGCCGTTAATCGCAACGCGTGTCATATTTCGAATTCCTCAATATGAGTATATAAATAAAAGTTTATGACTTCAAGTCCTAAAAACATATATAATAGGAATGATGAAAAAAATATATCTTGTATACTCCCTCGTTTTTTTAGCTCTTATCGGCGTAATTTATTTACTTAGTCAGCAACAAAAACCTCTAATAAATCCTTTAAGCAATATCAAAGAAAAAAAGTTTGAAAAATACAGTTTCGAAAACTTAAAAAAAACTTTTTCCGCCAAAGGCGGACCAGCCTCTGGCTGGAAAGAAAGTCCGATCACTTTTGGAAAGATCATAAAAGAAACTCCCGATTATACCTCGCGGGTTTTTTATTTTGATGTCCCTTCGACAGGTCATTCGACTCTGAGGGAGGAACCCTCAAGCTCAGACTCGAAGAGCTCAGGGCAAGCTAAAAAAGTCAGCGGACTCGCGAATATCCCGAAAAAACAAGGCGCGTATCCGGTAATTGTTATGTTTCGGGGATATGTCGATAAAGAAATTTATGATTTTGGAGTCGGAACACAACACGGTGGAGAATATTTTGCCCAAAACGGATTTATAACTTTAGCGCCCGATTTTTTAGGTTACAGTGAATCCTCTCCTGCCTCGACTGATTCGCTCGAAGATAGATTTCAAACATACACAACTGCCCTAACTTTACTTTCTTCGATTAAAAACATAAATGAAGGCTTAATAAATGTTAATAGTGAAACTAAGGCAGATTATGAAAAGGTTGGAATTTGGGGACACAGTAACGGAGGTCAAATTGCTTTATCTATTTTAGAAATAACCGGCCGAAGGTACCCGACTGTGCTTTGGGCTCCTGTTTCAAAACCTTTTCCTTATTCGATTTTTTATTACACCGACGAATTAGATGACCACGGAAAGTATTTAAGGAAAATTATCGCTGATTTTGAAAAAGGTTATGATATTGAACTCTATTCGCTAACTAATTATTTCTCCTGGATAAACGCGCCGATTGAAATTCATCAAGGCGGAGACGATGAAGCAGTTCCTCAAAAATGGTCTAACCAATTAGTAGACGAGCTTAAAAAACTCGGAAAAAATGTTACTTATCACACATACCCCGGAGAGAATCACAATTTTAATAATGGCAGTTGGGAAACAGCGATTCAAAGAAGCACGTCGTTTTATAAAAGTTTTTTTGAGTAATTATTTTTCGAGTACCTCAATCCCCGGCATTTTTTCGCCGGCTAAAAATGAAAGCATCGCTCCCCCGCCCATCGAACAAAAGTCGAATTTATTTAGTAGATCAATTTTTTTAAGATAAGCTAATGTATCTCCGCCGCCGACGATCGAATATGCTTTGCTCTCTGTAATCGCTTTTGCCAATTTCCTCGTCCCTTTTTCCGTATCTTCTGAATTCTGAATTCTGCCCGCTTCGCCGCGAGGCGAGAATTCTGAATTCTTGATAATTCCCATCGGTCCATTCCAAATAATCGTTTTTGCTAAAACTACTATCTGGCAAAAATTTTCAACACTCTTTTCGGAAATGTCAGTACCGTTAAAATTTGAATCAGCGATCAAAAGAACCGATCTTTTCCTGCCAGCTTGAGGATAAATTTTTTCATGGGCCACCTTTAACAAAACTCGTGTTTCCCGTGCGATCTTTCCTCCGATCAGGACGTAATCGGCAAAACGGTGCATTTTTTCGACGAGTGGTAGTTTTGTTTCGAGTTTTGCTCCTCCGATTATTACAATAAGCGGCCTTTTTGGGCGCTTTAATACATTTCCTAAAATTTCTACTTCTTCTGCAAAATGAATTCCCGCAAAATGGGGCAAAATCGCTGGAACTCCGACGATCGAAGCGTGAGTCCGATGACTCACTGCAAACGCATCGTTGATATAAACATCTGCAAGAGATGCCAATTCTTTTGAAAACTGTTTATCGTCTCTCTCCTCTCCTTTAAAAAACCTCAGATTCTCAAGAATCGAAATTCTTTCTGTAAGACGCCAACCGTTAAAAATTCCAAATTTACGAGGATGAATTTGACTATATCCTACTTTTCTCGCAAACCACTTTGCTACGGGTCGTAGGGAGAAATTTTCATCCTTTCCTTCTGGACGACCCAAATGTCCAGCAATAATTATTTCCGCCCCGTGTTTAGTTAAATACCTAATCGTCGCTAATCCCGATTCCAGGCGCTCTTTGTCCTCTATTTTAATTTCTGATTTTGAATTTTGAATTTTGAGTTGTACGATCGGAACATCCAAATCTAATCGAAGAAGAACAGTTTTACCTTTAACATCAGCATTTTTTATAAGAGGCAAGAGGTAACTCATATATTTATCTAAATAACTAAGACATTGCCATTATTGTTTTATTGCTACTATTGTTAACAATTGAACAATGAAAACAATTTAACAATCGTCGATTTTTTAATTAGTAAATTCCTGAACGAACATTTTTCCGTAAATTCCTCCGTCTATGGTCCCAATTCCTATTTTATTAAAATTCGGAGATAAAATGTTATCTTTGTGGCTCTTGCTGTTCATTAAACCCTGCATCGCGAATTCCGTACTCGGAGCGAGCGCCAGGTTTTCGCCAGCGTAAGTAAAATCAATATTGGCGTTTGATAGTCGATCGAAAGGTGAAGCGCCATTTTGACTGTAATGCGAAAAATATCCCTTTTTAAACATGTCTTCCGCGTGCGCTCTTGCGACTTCTGCAATATTGTCGTCAAAAATCAATTGGTTAAGACCCCTATTTGTTCTTTCTTTATTTATCAATGCTAGCATCTGTTTTTCTGAAGTTTTGTCGACCTTAAAATTTTTTATTTTAAAATTAAGGCTAACCGATTCGTTGCTTTCGGGTTCGATCGTTAGAAAGTTTAAAGTTTCGCTAACCGCGCCCCCGAAAACTTCGTTAAGTTTTTTTTCAAAACCCGCCGTGTTTAGAACAAGAAGATTTCCGATTTTCGAAGAGGAAACTGATTCTTTGAGAAAAGCCGAAAACGGCAACGAAATTATCAAAGTTAAAATGAAAGAAACAAGAATCCCGGCCGAAAATATCGCCGGAATAACACCTAAAATATGACTTGCCTTATTATGAATAAGCTTGACCGGAAATCTGTTTAATATTTTTTTCTTGAGAATTATATTGACAATGATATCTAAAAAGATAAAAACAATAAAAAATCCGCCTGCGTCCGCAAAGCCCTGGGGGATGTGAAAAAAATTGACGAGTAATTTTCCGATCAAAGAATAAAATTTTAGCGCTAAAACAAAAGATAAAATAAAACTCGTAAGATCAAAAAGCGAAGAAAAAAAACCGATAGAATACCCTTCGATCGCGTAAAAAATAAAAATGATCAAGATGATGATATCGAAAAAATTTAGACCGATACTGGGAACCGAAACGGCATTGAAAATATTATTTATTGTCGGTAAGTAAGGCGTAAACATAAACAAAGTTAATTATAAACTATACAAAACTGATTTGTCAGGACGAGCTTCAAATGATATCATATAGAGATGAAAAAAAACCCAAAATCGCTTTACAAGTTTGTTCGCAAATTTTGGATAATCTTTCTGATAATCGCTATTTTATCCGGATTATTTTATTTTTTTATCTTAAGGGACATGCCACTCCCGACAAAACTCAGTAGCTCAGCAATTCCCCAATCGAGTCAAATATTCGATCGGAACGGCAATCTTTTATATACGATTTACGCCCAAAAAAACCAAACTTTTATTCCACTTAAAGAAATTCCGGTTAATTTGCAAAATGCGACGATCGCGATCGAAGACAAAGATTTTTATCGACACGGCGCGATCGATCTTCGGGGAATCACCCGCGCTCTGTATTCGATCGTATTCCATAAAGAATTGCAGGGCGGATCAACGATCACCCAACAACTCGTAAAAAATAGTCTTCTTACACCAGAAAGAACGATAACACGAAAAATCAAAGAAGTTATCCTTTCTTTCGCAACCGAATCTTTATATTCTAAAAATCAGATTCTCGAGATGTACTTAAATCAGGCACCCTATGGCGGAACAGCCTACGGAGTTGAAGCAGCAGCTCAGACATATTTTGGAAAACACGCAAAAGATCTAACCCTCGCTGAAGCTGCATTAATCGCTGGACTTCCCGAATCGCCGACTACGCTTTCCCCGTTTGGCTCCCATCCGGAGCTCGCTAAACAAAGGCAAGTTGAGGTTTTACGAAAAATGGAACAACAAGAATACACAAACAAAGGCCAGACAGAGAAAGCCATAAAAGAAGAACTCCATTTTCAAAAAGTCTCGAGCACTATAAAAGCCCCGCATTTTGTGCTATATGTCAAGGGGCTTTTGGAAGAAAAATATGGCGAGCATTTAGTCGAGCAAGGAGGACTTAAGGTAATAACTTCCCTTGATCTACCGACTCAAGAATTCGTGCAAGACGTTATCGCTACCGAGGTTGCAAAACTTAAAGGATATAACGTCTCAAACGCCGCAGGTCTCGTAACTGATCCTGGTACGGGAGAAATTTTAGCGATGGTCGGAAGTAAAGACTATTTTGACACAAAAAATGATGGAAATGTAAACGTGACACTTTCTCTTCGCCAACCCGGATCTTCGATCAAACCGATTAATTACGCCGTTGGTCTTATTAAAGGATATAACGCCGCCACGCCATTTATCGATCAAGAGACGTGTTTCCCAAATCCCGGCCATGAAGAATATTGTCCCGTAAATTATGACGGAAAATGGCACGGCGTTATTCAAATGAGATATGCTTTGGGAAATTCGATAAACATCCCAGCGGTCAAAATGTTAAAACTAAACGGAGTCGAACCGATGATCGCAACTGCCTCTGCAATGGGAATCACAACTTTCAAAGACCCAAATCGTTATGGCCTATCGCTCACTCTCGGCGGTGGTGAAGTAACAATGTTACAGATGGCAACCGCCTATGGTGTTTTCGCTAATAATGGATACAGAATTGATCTCCATCCGATTTTAAAATTGACCGACGCGAAGGGAAAAATTATCGAAGAATATAAACCACCTTCGAGCCCGATTTTTGGAAAAAAAGTCATTCCGTCTTCTGTCGCTTTTATCATCTCGAATATTTTATCTGATAATGGCGCAAGAGAAATGGCATTTGGATCAAATTCTGAACTAAAAATCGACAATCAAACAGTGTCGGTTAAAACCGGAACAACAAATGATTACCGCGATAATTGGACTATAGGATATACAAAATCTTTATTGGCTGCTGTTTGGGTCGGGAACAACAATAATAGTCAAATGACAGGCCTGGTTTCGGGTATAACAGGTGCTGCGCCGATCTGGCATAAAATAATGGCAAATTTACTTAAGGATAAAACGATCGAATCTCCCCAGAAGCCAGAAGACGTTATTCAAAAAGCCGTTTGTTCAACGTCGGGGTTCATTCCGCCATCCGACGGAACACCGAATCGATGCCCAACAAGATTTGAATATTTTATAAAGGGTACTGAACCTAAAACAGTCGATCCTGGACAGCAAAAAGTTTGGATCGATAAATCTACGAATGATTTGGTAAAACAAGGTCAAACAGATAATGCCGAAATGCGGGACGAAGTTGTCGTCAAAGACCCAAACGGAGACTTTTATTGTTTGACTTGCCCTCATCCAACAGAACCGCCAAAACCGTAAAATTTTACCTCTTTTAATTTTGATTGTCCCTATAGTATAATCCTGGTGACTGCTCTTTAAAAAAATCCTATAAGATTTTAAATTTTATGATCGGGAATATTGCTTTTTTTATCGCGCAGATTCTGATTAAAATTGGTGATTTTGTAATCTTATTGTTTAAATCAATTAAATCTGTTGTCAAAAATTTATTTAAACCTATAGTTAATCTTTTTAAGATTACTTTTGAAATCTTTGATTTAAGAAGGTTGAGGTTTTCTCGATCTAATAATAAAACCAAAAAACAATTCTACGAAAAAATTAAAAATAGGATAAAAAAAAGTAAGAAAACAAAGCCGATAGTTATATTCCCTCTCCCGTTTTTAACAAAATTTAAATATTTTATTTGGGGCATTATTTTTTCCTGTGTTTTTATCTTTATCCCGATTCTTATATTTATTTTTATCGATAACCTTCCGAATCCGAGAATGCTGTCTTTAAGGGACATCTCGCAAACAACAAAAATTTATGATCGAAACCATACGCTCTTATATCAAATTTACGCAAATCAAAACAGGACCATGGTCCCGCTTTCTGATATTCCGATAAAATTACAGCAGGCGACGATCGCGATCGAAGACAAAGATTTTTACGATCACCCGGGATTTGACGTAAACGCGATCATAAGATCAGCGATTAAAAATGCGTCGGGAGACGGGTTGCAGGGCGGATCAACGATCACCCAACAACTTATTAAGTCTGCGCTTTTAAGTCCCGAAACTACGATCGAAAGAAAAATAAAAGAAATAATCCTTGCCTTCTGGTCCGAAAGAATTTATACCAAAAACCAAATTCTCGAGATGTACTTTAATCAGGTTCCTTACGGGGGAACTGCCTGGGGCGCAGAGGCGGCTTCCGAAATATATTTCGGAAAAAACGTCAAAGATTTAGACCTTGCTGAATCTGCATTTTTGGCCGGAATCCCAAAAGCACCGACGATCTATTCTCCGTTTGGCACAACACCTAATCTTTGGAAAAGGAGACAAATCGAAGTTTTAGACAAAATGCTTTCCTTGGATTATATTTCAAAGGAAGATCACGACAATGCAAAAAATGAAGAGCTAGCTTTTCAAACTCCCCAAACGCCAATATTCGCTCCGCATTTTGTGATGTATGTGAAAGATTTTTTGGTAAAAAAATATGGCCTCGGAATGGTCGAAAAAGGCGGATTAAATATTATAACAAGCATCGATTTAAAACTTCAGGAAGATGCCGAAAAAATTGTCGCAGATGAGGTGCAAAATAATACTTACTTAAATCTTACAAACGGCGCGAGTGTCGTAACTGATCCGAAAAATGGAGATATTTTAGCGATGGTCGGAAGTAAAGACTATTTTGACACAAAAAATGATGGAAATGTAAACGTGACACTTTCTCTTCGCCAACCCGGATCTTCGATAAAAGTCGTCACGTACTCCGCAGCACTTTCCCGCGGACTAACTCCTGCAACAATTCTAAATGATTCTCCGATCACGTTTGTTGCAACCGGTTCTGCAACTGTTTATTCACCTGTTAATTATGACGGTAAATTCCATGGGAATATTCCGCTTCGGATCGCATTTGCAAATTCTTTTAATATTCCTGCTGTAAAAATTGTAAATCAAGTCGGGGTCCAAGCGATCGTAAACTTGGGAAAGAAAATGGGAATAAAATCGTGGGATGATTCGAAAAAATACGGTTTATCGATAACGCTCGGCGGTGCGGATGTCACGATGCTCGATATGGCGACCGTTTACGGAACCATCGCGAATCAGGGCAGAAGAGTCGATTTAAACCCGATTTTAAAAATAACCGATTATAAAGGTAACATCTTAGAAGAAAAAAAAGAAATCCATGGAAAAACTGTTTTAGATGAAGGCATTACTTTTATTATTTCGAGCATACTTTCAGATAATCAAGCTCGAGCCTTAGAATTCGGCACAAATTCCCCTCTTAATATTTCTGGCAAGACTGTGTCGGTTAAAACCGGAACATCCGATAACAAAAGAGATAATTGGACAATCGGCTATACACCTTCTTATGTTGTTGCTGTCTGGGTTGGAAATAACGACAATAGCCCAATGAGTCAAAGTTTAGCATCGGGAATAACGGGTGCCGCACCGATTTGGAACAAAATCATGACCGAGGTCCTAAAAAATAAGCCCGATGAAAAATATAAAATGCCTTTTGATGTTATTCAAAAACCGTGTCTTGGGAGAATTGAATATTTTATAAAAGGAACCGAAAATTCTGTAAACTGCATCTTCACTCCGTCTCCTTCTCCGTCTGTGAGTCCGACTCTTTAAGGAAGTTTTGTAAATTTCGATATTGATTTAAAGGATTATCCGAACCAAAAATTGCGCTTGTCGCGATAAAACGATTAACTCCGGATTCTAAAAGGCGTTTGATATTTTCTTCGTTTACTCCGCCATCGATTTCGATCGGGATCGAGGTTTTTTGCCTTGCTGATCTTATTTTTTCCAAAATATTTTCCGAAAATTTTTGTCCCGAAAATCCCGCTTTTACCGACATAAAAAGCAAACAGTCAAGACCGTCGAACGGAACTTTTATCGAATCTATCGGGGTTGGAAGATCGATCGCCAAACCCACTTCACCCAAAAGTTGTCCTTGCGCTATAAACTCTTCCTGACTCGACATTTTTTCGATCTGCCCCAAAAATCTTTTAAACCCCGAGTTGGCAAAAGGTTTTAAATAATTTATCGGTTCATCGACCATTAGTTGAACTTCGAAAAAAAAATCGTTTGAATATTTTTTAAACGGCGCTGGATCTAAAAAAGTCGTGTTCGGCGCAAATTTTCCGTCGATTATATCGATATGAATAATTTTTGAAAAAGTTTTAGCGGTTTCGATCTTTTTTTCAACCTCTTCCCAAGTTTTTTCTAAAATCCCAGGAATTATTTGCATATTATTGTTGCATTGTTCCGCTCGTTGCACTCGCTTATTGCTACATTGTTAAGAATTAAACAATGAAACAATTTTAACAATGTAACAATTATTTGTTTTCGATCGCAGTGATCTTTTCGATTCTGCGCCTGTGTCTTTCCTCATTGGAAAACGGTGTTTCGATAAATAATTTTATTAATTCACATGCTTTTTCATTACTTACAAATGCTGAACCCAAAGAAAGCACGTTTACATCGTTATGCTCTCTTGCGAGTTTTACATTCTCTTCGTTTATCCCCAAAAACGCCCTTATTCCTTTTATTTTATTGGCAACGATACACTCACCCGCTCCTGATTTGCCAAAAACTATTCCCATCGAACCAGGATTTTCCGAAACTCCTACAGCAGCTTTACCCACAAAATCGGGATAATCATCATCTTTATCAAAACTTAACGCCCCACAATCAACCAGCTCATAATTCTCTTTTTGAAGAAAGTTTTTAACGTATTCTTTTAACTCAAACCCCGCGTGATCAGTCCCTAAAAATATTTTCATTTTAATAATTTAATCCTAGTCTACCATAAAAAAACTCTCTCTTAAATGCCTAATTAATTTATAACTATTGGCATGTTTTAAATAGCCTAAATAATACGAATACGAGAGCCTTAAAAGGCCTGGCCTTAAAGGGGTATCCGATAATAAAATTCAAGAGGACAAAAAAGGAAAAGATTCAAAGGTCAAAATTAAACTCTCCCGCAGGAAGCAGAACCAAACCTAGGATCGCCATTGCCAGCCCAACCGTAGTCCAAGCGCGGCCCACCGAGCCCACGAGCCAAATCGGGCGCACCCCCAGACCCAACCTGCGTCCCCGGAAGGTCAATATAATGATCTCTTAACACGCTTGGGTTTGAAATCCAAAGGGCTACGCCATCATATTCCGTTGCTCCACGCTCATCTATTTCTAATGCTTTACGAACATCGTCAACACTCCTTTTAAGATTTTTTCTTCCATCTTGCATCCACGCAGTATATGGAACATCGGAAGTTTTGTAATCCATGGGGTCACCTTCCCAGTCAGAAACTGCTGAACCACTCAGGTAGTAACTGAGTCCTGCAAGTTCTGCTTGGCGTTGTGATTTAATTCTCGTTTCAACAAGAATTGGGATATCAAAACGGCCGCGAAAGCTTTCCGGCTGTAGTTCAAATTTTGGCAAAGATGCCAAATAATCCTTTTTTGAAAGACCAAGCTCTTTATGAAAACCAAGTTCTATGTACCTTTCCGCTCGTCTTTTCCACTCTGCATTTAGATCAACTCTTTCGCTTGACTCAGAAGGCTCTGACGCTACTCCTTTTCTGGCCGCAATATAAGCATCAAAAACACCTATCTGGGTGTTTATGAAAGCCCTTTCCGGATGATCTTCCGGCAACTGCTCAAGTTGTCTTCGAAGTAAATCTCTAGCTTCTATTGCCATAAGTTTGCTACTATATATCATACTATGAGTTTCTTGTCAAACGAGTCGTTTATTGGTATAATTTTTTTAATGTTTAATTATTCTTGGTACGCAAAAAAAATTACTGCAAAGTCCGCAGACAATATTCATCAAACCCTGGCTTATGGCACGATTAACGATATTAAAACCCTCAAAAAAACAGCGGGGGAAGACAAACTTTTAAAGCTATTTTTGAAACATCCAAAGAAAGTCTATACGACTTCTTCTCTTAACTTTATTACAAAGTTCATATTGCACACAAAGTCGATTGATGAACAAAAATATCTCAAATCTGCACCTAGAAGTACTTGATAGCAAAAGACAAAAGCTTTTGAAAAAGCTTTTATTGCACGCAAAAGATTTTACACTCGGCGGAGGAACGGCTTTAGCGCTTTACCTTGCCCACAGAAAATCTTTTGACTTTGATTTTTTTAGAGATAATCCTCTTTCGAAAAACCTTCTTGAAAAAATATCAGAAACTCTCGAGATTAAAAACATTGCGACAGATTCTTCCGACGAACTTACATTTTTTACTAAAAACGAAGTAAAAGTTACTTTTTTACATTATCCGTTTAAGCCCTATTTTGAAATATTAGACTTTGAAAACAATTTAAGATTATTTAACGTAAAAGACATTGCGGTACAAAAAGCTTATACAATTGGAAGACGCGGGGAGTATCGCGATTACTTCGATCTTTACTCTGTTTTTAAAAACGGCTATATTAAACTTCCCGAGCTTATTTCCGTTGCAAAAAAAGTGTACGGAAGCGTTTTTGAAGAGAAAATATTTCTTGAGCAATTAGTATATTTTGACGACTTATTAAATTTTGATGTTATTCCAGCCTCTTCCAAACCCTTACCGACGAAAAAAGAGGTAAAAAAATTTTTTGGGGATATTGTTAAGGAATATATTTAACTATTTTTAAAAATAATCTCCTTCAACTTTTTTGTTATTTCGAGCGGATTTTTATTTTGCCAGATGTTTCGGCCGACAGCCATACCGATTGCTTCCGTCTCCATTATCGTTTTTGCAGTTTCTAAAAATTCGTTTTCATTCTCCTTTACCCCGCCCGAGATAACAACTTTTGTCTTTCCTGCCGATTCGACCGCCCATTTCAGCGATTCCAAATCCCCGGGATATTTTATTTTAATAATATCTGCGCCTAATTCCAATCCGAGCCTTGCAGCATACGCCGTTAGTTCTCTGCCTTTTTGCTTGTCCTGAGCTTGCCGAAGGAATTTTCCTGCCAAATACATCCATCCTATTACAGGAACTCCTTTCTCGTGCGCTTCGCGGACAACCGAAGAAAATTCCGATGTCATTTTACTTTCGAATTCACTTCCGACATAAATCGTATAACCAACAGCTACCGCACCCAAATCCAAGGCCTCACTGACTGTACACAAAAGTGGCGAATACGGATCTCGTCCTTCGACAAGATTTGTTTTTCCATTCAGTTTAAGTATGAGTGGTATTTTAGTAACTTGTCCTGCCTGCTCTGAACTTTGCTGAAGGGAGCTTGCCGAAGGAACTTGTCCTGAGCTTGTCGAAGGATAATATTTTTCCGCGACTCCTTTTTGGAAAATTATCGCGTTAAAACCACCTTTTATTCCGATATCTAATACGAAATTCGGGTCGACATTTTCATCGTTAAAATCTGTCGGTCCGTGTTCAAAACCCTGATCGTAAGCAAGATACAAGGCCTTATTGTTTGTTGTTATTTTATCGAGTGAAATCATAAGCTCTTTAATTTTTCTTCCATCTCGGTTTTTTTCAAAAGACCGACTTGTGCTCCGATCTTTCCGATAACCGCAGTTGCGTTCAATGTTCCCCACTCCATCGCATCTTTCACAGTTTTACCCGAAATTAAAGCCGCGATAAATCCCGAAGTATAAGCGTCTCCGGCACCTGTTTTATTCATAACTTTTACGTCGATTATCTCGCGTGAATAAGTTTTTTTGTCTTCATCGATACAAAATGAGCCATTTATCCCATCTGTTATTACTACTATTTTAGATCCGAGTGCTTGCAAATTGACTAAGAGCTCATCGATATCGTCTATCTGTTCCGAATTGTTAATACCATACAGAAGTTTTATTGACTCCTCCTTGTTTAAAAAAAGCACGTCTGTCTTTTTGAGGATCTCTGAAATAGAAGAATATCCTTCTTTAAGTTGCAATGTTCCCGGATTAAACGCGAACCGCAGGTTTTTGTTTTGAACAAAATCTAACGTCTTTTTATACGCGTCTTTCCATTCTTTTCCGAGACTCGTTAAATAGACCCATTCTGTATCTATGTTTGAAAAATCAAAATTGTTTTTTCTCTGGACGTGCTCAACAAAAAGCGTACGCTCTCCTTTGTAATTTATCCCGACCGAAAAAGAAGAAATCCCGCTCACTTTCCTAACAAACTCTTCTGAAACGTTTTCGTTTTTTAAACCCTTAATAACCATGTCCGAAAAATCGTCGTCACCGATTTCAGAAAAAAGCGCCGTTTTAAAACCAAGTTTTGATAATCCGACCGATACATTACACGCGTTTCCGCCTAAGAAAAAATTAGCGCTTTCGACCGGAATTTTGGTTCCGTATTTAAAACAAAGTTCTGAATCCTTAAAATTTACGTGAACATTTTCTTCACCGATCGTTAAAAAGACATCGATCACAGCATCACCGATCGCGACTAAATTGTATTTCTCCACCTTTCCATAATAATAAAAAGAGGATTTTTAATCAACCGATGAATTTATTTTCCGACTATCACTACAACGTCTGCCGAAGATGAAGCATCTAAATCTTCTGATGTTTTTGCGATCGTGTAATCTTTTGAGATATCGGATTTAAGAAGTGGAAGATATTTTACAGAACTTGTTTTAATCGAAATAGTGACATTCTCGTAATCAAAAGTTTCTGCGTTACCGACTGCGACCACGTGATAACCAAATCCCTTCAGATAATCAGAAACTTTGCTCGCAACCCCAACCGTTCCGCTCCCGTTTTGAACCGCAACTTTAAGCTCGCTTCTGTCAAGACCGGTCTTTTTGTCGACTGGATTAGCGGCCGAAGTCGGTGTTGGTGCTTTTTCTTTGGAAGTAGGCGTCGGGGTTGATTTTTCTGATCCCGATGGCGTCGGTGTATCTGTCGGAAACTGAAATTCGGTCGGAGTCGGAGTTATCCCGCTTGTTGATTTTTCTGGAGTTTTTTTAGATGAACCAATAAAGCGTATTGCTAAAAAAATTATAACCGCGACTACGATAACAGCGGCAATTATTATCAACGGGCGTTTTGAACGTCTTTTTTCCGGTGGTTTAAACGAGATCGTCGTTTCTCTAAATCCTGCCTCTTCCATTTATTGCACAAAGTATAACATAACTTGTCAATTTTGCAATCTTTTTGTATTACTTTGGTATAATAAATCCTGCATCACAAAACTTATGAAAAAATTTCTATCTACTACGATTATTTTCTTTTTTATTTTTAATTTTTTATTTTTCGTATTTCCAGATAAAACTTTCTCCGATGAATTAGATGATCTAAATAAACAGATAAACGATCTAACCACAGCGCTCAATATGTCGATAAACGCGACAAGACCCTTAGAATCTCAATTAAAAAGCCTCCAAGCGCAAATAAAAGAAATTAAAAATCGTGTCGCTGTGATCGAAAAAGATATCGAAAATAAAAAGAAAATAATCGATGACGGTTACAAAAACATGGAAAAACAGCAGAAAATATTGAATATCGCGATCCGAAATTATTATATTAAAAGTTACTACGATTCTCCGATTTTAGTTTTTCTGTCCGGACAGGATGCGTCGGAAATAACACAACTTTTGGCCTATCAAAAAGCAAAAGCAGATCAGGATAAAACAATAATCACAAACATCGCACTGTCGATCGCTGACCTCGAAGTAAAAAAAAGAGCGCTCGAAGACGAACAATCAAGACTCGTCACGGCTAAAGCTAGCTTAGACGAGCAATCGGGGAAATTAGACAAAATCGTTTCGGGCGCAAAAGAATATCAGACTAAATTATCGGGCCAAATCGCGCAATTAACATCCCGACAGCAAGAACTTTTAGCGCAAAAACTCGGAAGTCTTAATCTTCCAAAATCGGCCTATTCGATGAGAGGCGGATGTACCGACGACAGAAATATCAATCCTGGATTCAGCCCGAGATTTGCTCTGTTTACATACGGCGTTCCCAATCGAGTCGGGCTTAGTCAATTTGGCGCATGGGGAAGGGCAAAAGCCGGTCAGGATTACGAACAAATACTACGCGCCTATTACAGTTTTGACGGAATTCAAGATGCAGATGTCAATACTAATATCAAAGTAAATGACAGTAACGGATTTAATTCCGGCAATATTATCTGGAGCGGAGGATTAGAAGATTATATCAAGAGAATATATGAAGTTCCTGATTCTTGGGCGGATAATAATCTTGCGGCATTAAAAGCCCAAGCGATTGCAGCAAGATCATATGTTTTGGCTGCGACGAATAATGGTACTTCGTCTATTTGCGCCAATGAATATTGCCAAGCTTTTCAAACAAATCCCAAAGGCGGTAATTGGGAACAGGCTGTCAATGCAACGCCCGGAAAAGTAATGATTCAAGGAGGAAACCCGATTAAGGCGTGGTTTTCTTCGACTCACGGAGGTTATGTTTTTACTTCCGGCGATATAGGCTGGAGTCAAACATCGTTTACTAAAAGGGCTGTCGATGCCTCGTCTTCGATAAACAGTTTTTCTGATTTACAAAGTAGCGCGTACGATAAAGATTCGCCAGTGTTTTACTGCGACTGGGGATCACGAGCTCAATACAATAAAACCGCGTGGCTAAAATCCGATGAAATCGCCGACATCGTAAATGTTTTAATACTCGCAAAAAATGACTCTTCGACACAACAACATCTGTCACAGGTCGACAAACCGAATCCCGACGGAGTCGACACGTGGGATGCCGATCGTGTAAAACAGGAACTTCGAAATAGAAACATAACGCCATATAATTCCGTTTCTGACATAAGCGTCGACTGGGATAAAGGCACCGGAAGAACAACTTCGGTAAATGTTACAGGCGATGCCGGCACAACGCCCTTTTCCGGAGACGAATTTAAGAATTACTTCAATCTACGTGCCCCTTCTAACATAAACATTGTCGGACCATTGTATAATGTAGAAAAGAGATAATTTATGCCGGATATTTTTATTCCAAAAAATACAGACAAGTCAACCAAAACCGTAAACGAAAAAATAAAAACAAATTATCCGGGTTTTTTCAGTTATTTTAGACAAAAACCCGACGGAGTTTATTTCCGTGATCAGGGGGACGACGAAAAGATTCTCCTTTTTCTCAGGGCCCATTTTATTAAAAACCTCTCTTGGATTTTAATAACGATTGTTCTCCTTATTCTTCCTGCAGTACTACTTTATCTTTCTTCTTTTATGAATTTCTTCCCATCGTTTCTTCCGTCAAATTTTATAAATTTTTTTATATTTTTTTATTATGTTTTAGTATTTAATTACGCTTTTGTAAAATTTATTACCTGGCATTATAATATTTCACTTGTCACAACCAATAGAATTGTCGATATCGATTTTTCCGATCTCGTTTATCACAACGTAGCGATGACAAAGCTCGGTTTAGTCGAAGACGTAAGTTATACACAGGTCGGTTTTTTTGCGACACTTTTTAATTACGGCGATGTTATTGTTCAAACAGCGGGAGAAATCGTGAATTTTGATTTTTTGTCAGTTATTAATCCATCGGGTGTTGTCTCTATAATCGAAGATTTAATCGGAAAGGGAATACATGCCAAGTGATTTTTTGTCATTCCTACAATTTACAAACGCTTTATTTTTAGTAAAAATTGTTTTTTTAATTTTGCTTTCGGCTTATATTATTTTTTCCTTTATTCTTTTTAATCAGGTAAAAACGATGAACCGCGTTGTGTCGCAAATCCATGCCTCGACAATTTTAACTGTTATAACAATTTTAAATATGATTTTTGCGATTTCGCTTTTTTTAGTCGCGCTTGTTATACTGTAATCGAAAATGGCAGAAGAAAATTTTAATTCAGACAAACCAAAGCTGGCTTTTTCGAAAATTGTCGCGACGCCGACGCTTACTTCTTGGTCACAAGCCTATAACGCGGGCGGACTCTTCGCTGTTCTCTCGCTTTCAAAGAAGGAAATCGGAGAAGAAGAGTCGCTCGCATCGATTGGAAAAGACATACTAAGCACCCTCGAAACCGAATTTTTTACGCTCGAAGTCAAAGATCTTGAATCGATTAAAAAAGCCGTTTCTTTAGCTTTTGAAAAAATTCCAAACGACACTAATTCTTGTTTTACGGTCTCTTGTATTACACAAAACATAATGTATTGCTTTCTTTCGGGGAACGGTAAGATTTTAATAAAACGCGGAGAAAAAACCGGAGCGGTTTTAGATTCGTCGGATAATCAACTAAAATCCGCATCGGGTTTTTTGGAAAACAACGACGTAATTATATTGGCGACCGAAAAATTCATCGAAACGATTACAAAAGATACACTTATCTCCGCGATCGACAACTTTTCTCCATCCGAAATCGCCGAAAATTTATCCCCCAAAGTTCACGAACGGCAAGAGGGAGAAGCGTCGGCCGTAATTATCTCTTATAAAACAGCTGAAGTTGTCGAAGAAGAAAAGGAAGAAGAACCTCTCCCGACTCCTTCCTCACTGCCCGTCCTTAGCTCGATTAAAAACAATTTATCAAAATTTAACCTTAGCCATTCGAGAAAAGTCTTTTTAAGCGTTGCTTTAATAATCGCCGTAATTTTAGTAGGAAGCGTTTATTTGGCTGTAAAAAGTCGTGAAGACCAAAAAACAAAAACTATATTTAACGAGGTTTATCAAGCTGCTCAGAAAAAATACGACGAGGGTCAAAGTCTTCTGAGCTTAAACAAAAATCTGGCGCGCGACGACTTTCTGTCCGCACAAAAAACATTGAATGAAAATAAATCTAAGTTTAAACCGAATTCCGATGAAGAAAAAAAAGTTTCGGAACTTTTAGCAAAAGTCGAAACCGCGATTTCCGAAATTTCGGAGGTAAATACGGTCGAGGCAAAGGAAGTTGGCAATGATGCGAGTAAACTATTAGCTTTAGAGGCCAAAAAGGGAGATTCAAGTCTTTTTGCACAAAACAGTGCAAGCATATATTACATAAATTCTGACGGCGTAATAAGCGTCGACAAGGGAAACAGTAAAGAAAAACTGATTATTAAAAAAGATTGGGATACAGCAGGAGGAATCGATGCGTACCTTGGAAACGTTTATATTTTAGATAAAAGTGCCGATAAGATTTTTAAATTTGTCCCGAGCGGATCTACTTATTCGAAAACAGATTATCTTACGCAACCTGCAGATCTTTCTAAAGCAACCGCTGTAACTGTTGACGGCGCGCTTTATACAATTTTACAAGACGGAAATATTTTAAAGTTTTTAAAGGGAAAAACCGATAATTTTAAAATATCCGGACTCGATCAACCGTTTTCTAATCCAAACAGGATTTATACAAACGTCGATTTTGATAATATCTATGTTCTTGATGGCGCAAATAATAGAATCGTAGTTTTGAAAAAAGACGGGAGCTATGTGGCACAGTATAAATCTAAAGTTTTGAAAGACGCAAAAGATTTTGAAGTTCTTGAAAAAGACAAAAAAATCCTCGTTCTATCTAGCGGCAAAATCTACGAAATCAGCATCAAATAGATCAAATTTACATTTTTCTGCTTTTGAAGTATTATTGAAGCATGAAAATTGTGAACAAGAGGGCTTTTTTTGATTATGAAATTTTAGACCGGTTTGAAGCCGGGATTAATTTATATGGCTCAGAGGTTAAAGCAATTAGGCTTGGCCACGCGGATTTAACCGGAAGCCACGTTAGAATAATCGGAAGTGAAGCATATCTTTTAAACGCCAAAATTTTTCCGTATAAATACGCCCAAATCGAAAATTACGACGAAAAAAGAACTAGGAAACTTTTACTCCATAAAAATGAAATAATAAGCCTGAAATCCAAAATGGAAGGATCGAATTTATCGATCGTACCCTTATCGCTTTACGACAAACACCATTTTATAAAAGTCGAGCTAGCCTTGGCTCGCGGAAAGAAAAAATACCAAAAAAAAGAAGCGATTAAAAAAAGAGACCTCCAAAGAGAAATCGAGCAGGAATTGATCTCCGAAGCTAAAACAACTTGACTTTACTCTTCAAAACAAGCTATAATACAGTCCTTGGGGATGCATCGTATCGACAAGAAAGTACATTAAAAAACTGCAAGCCGACTTTGAATAATAGTCGTAAAACAGATTCAAATTATAAATGCTAACGAGCAATCGTTTAGCGGTCGATATCAACCGGCGTTACTATACGCTTAATTGAATTAGACCTGTTCATGTTGTCTTTTCTCAACGGGGCGATATGGGCATAAAAACAGTTGAGAGATGATAAGGAAAACGGTTTTCGTCCTTATTTATTATTATAAACCTTGACTTTATTCATTCTTTTCGATTAGAAAAGAATAGAGCGACTCCCGCCTTTGGTGGGACAAAAATCGAATAAGCTTGTAGATGTTTTTTAAGGATATTCTTGGACTCGAGACTCAATGCTCGACATCTCCACACTTTACAATAAGTCCACAATAAATTAATATTAAATTGTGGAGAGAATATGTTTACAATGTCAAAGGCTGTTTACACCCTCTAGTAGACATAAGCTTTGTCCATCTTGTAGGGGTCAGATCTACAAAAAACCTTGTCCAAAATGCGGTAAGCTTATACAACCAACGTCGAATTTCTGCGGAAAATGCGAGAGTCAAACTAGAAGAAATTATAACACTTCCGTTAAACACAATGGCTATATATTAACACGAAAAAAAGAACATCCTCATTCACAAAAAGGTACGGGATATATATTCGAGCACATTATCGTAATGGAGAAAAAATTAGGAAGATTTTTAATGTCCAATGAAAATGTCCACCATAAAAACGGAGTTAAGGATGATAACAGAATTGAAAATCTAGAACTATGGGTGAAACCACAGCCCTCTGGCGTTAGAGTAAAAGACGTAATAGTTTGGGCCAAAGAAATTTTAAAGCTATATGGAAAAAATGAGAACTCCTATTAATCCCTGGCTAGAGCGAGGCCAAAAACGCGCTTTGCTCCTCCTTTCTTGAGCACCTTTGCCGCCTCCAAAAAAGTTGAGCCGGTAGTCAAAACATCGTCCACGATAAAGATGGTTTTCCCGTTCAAGGTCTCACCTTGATCAAGGTGAGACCTTTTGAGAACAAAGGCGGCAATAATATTTTTCTTTCTGTCATCCTTTTTAAGACCGGCTTGAGTTTTTGTATCTTTTACTCTTTCTAGTAAGTTTACGACTCTATTCCCGAATTTTTTCGACAACTCTTCAGCCAAAATTTGCGACTGGTTATATCCCCTTTTCTTTAATTTTGAAGGGTGAAGTGGGATTGGAACAAAAACCGAATCTTTCGAAAAAACCCTGTAAAAATCCTCTTTCTGAATTAAACCTTCGTAAAAAAGCTCTATAAGTAGATTTTTAAGATCAGAGAGATAAGGATTGTATTTAAACTTATAAACGAGTTTTTTAACCACTCCTTTATACGCAAGGCTCGTAAAAACACCATCGATCGCGTATTTTGTTTGGCAGCGCGGATGAGTCAAGCTATTAATCGATGGCCGATCGCAAACCACGCATATTTTTTCGTCGTCAAAAGATAAATAAGAAAAACAATTACCGCAAAGATACGAGCCGATTTTTTTACAATTAACACAATATTTTGGGAAAAGAAAATCTAGAATACCCACACGAGCTAAGTGTAGCAGGTCGAAGATATTTGATGATATAATACGATCGTTTGGAGGAGTCGCATAGCTTGGTCCATTGCGAGGGTTTGCTAAACCCTTGAGCAGAAATGCTCGCGTGAGTTCGAATCTCACCTCCTCCGCCAAACTAGTATCTAAGCACTAGTAGTGAGTTTGGAGAGGTGCGGGAGCGGTTTATCCGGATAGTCTTGAAAACTATTGTGGCGTTTTCGCCACCGTGAGTTCGAATCTCACCCTCTCCGCACTTCGACGCGCTTTGCTTGCTCAGTGCAAGTAGAGTGAGTTGAAGTCTGGGCGAGATGAGAAGTTTACCCTGAGCGAAGTCGAAGGGAATCCCACCCTCTCCGCCTATTTTCTTAATATATTTATGAATAATTGGTTTATATTATCTTTAGTTTCTGCGATCGGATTTGGGATAATCCCACTATTCCTTAAAACTATCCAACAAAAAGTTCCTCCCCAATTAGCGATGGCTTGGTATTACAGTATCGTTGCTATTATTTTATGGGTCGTTTCTTTGCTTACTACCAAAATTACAATCCCAGATATAAAAAACTCATCGCTCCTAATAATTGTTTCCATCCTTGCGGCTATTGCGGATCTCTCAATTTTTTATGCGTATAAATTAACTTCCAATGTCGGGTATGCCAGAAGCGTTCAGGCTTTTAGTATTGTTATCGCGTTAATCCTTAGTTCTGTATTGTACCGCCAATTTCCTAATATAATCGGGGTAATTGGAACGATAATAATATTTTTAGGCGTTGTCATGCTCTCTGGCGTAAAATAAGAACTATTTGAGGCGCACAAAGAAGCATGTAAATCTTGGCATACGCATCATGCCCCACAGTATCGGAACTTTTATATAACGGAAGCCGCAGACTAATATCGAGTTTGGAAGTTTAATAACAAACGGGTTATGCAAAATCGGCGTCGGTTTGGGGGAAGGTGTAATTGTGGGAATTAATGTAGGAGTCGGCGTTATTGTTATCCCGATCGTTGGTGTTGCAGCTGGAGTTTCTGTCGGAGTTTCCGTGGGTGTTTCTGTAATTATCGGAGTAACAGTTGGCGTAATTGTTCCGGTCGGACTCTCTGTTGATGTTAAA
Organism: Patescibacteria group bacterium; assembly: GCA_023484045.1. Lineage (GTDB taxonomy): Bacteria > Patescibacteriota > Microgenomatia > Levybacterales > UBA12049 > JAMCZG01. The sequence continues at coordinate 28,589 of JAMDAA010000035.1, read as the reverse complement.
GCTGGCTCAACGGCCGACTTGCTATTTTGGGGCTGAGGCATAGTTCTTATTACAAAATCCGAAGCGTTATTATCTGTATCTTCCCCGTTTCCCATAAATTCATCAGACCCTCCGACTGCCATACTCGCAGAATCTGAAGTAGGACTCGCTTTTCTTTCAACACTCGTACTCGCAACAGGAGCAGTAAGAGATATCCCCTCTCCGAGCGCGTTTGTTACAGATCCAAAAGTAACCGCATCGACCACTGTCCCTGTATTTGCGGGACCATTACGTAAACCGATGCTGTTGTTATTAGCAATGCTAGCGCCCGTATTTCTGTCACATCCAAAACTTGCAGTTAAACTCGAATTACACCACAGATAAAAACCGTGAGCGGGAATAATTTCATCAGACGCAAAAACCATGATACTTGAGTCTGTGGCACTCGCACTTGTCCTCTTGACCAATCTATATCCATCTAAACTAATCTCTGACGACGTCGGATTATAAAGCTCGATAAAATCCTGAGAAGATGAAGCTCCGGCGACTTGTATTTCCGAAATTACCAAATGAGTGGCATTTGCCGCTGAGGCGTTTTTCGTTTCAAATCGAAAGAATAAGAAAAAAGCAGCAACAGGAATTAAAAATACAAACAGAAACACGGGCAGACGATGTTTCATGGCAATTAATTAATTTATAGTCTCTTAAAATATTATCAGTCAAGTAGATCAATACGTATCAATAAACAACCTTGCTACATCATAGTTCTGATACCAAAACTAAATAGGCATCGAAGAAGAGATATTTGAAGTTGCAAGCGCTAGTCTCTTTGAAAAATAACTCCTTCGCGCGCGATTGTATCCTTAATTTTTCCCGGAGAGTCCAAAACTGCAGGCGCTAGGTCCTTCCTGATTCTTTGTGAAGCTGCTCTTACATTTTCGGGCATCTCTTTTATCTCTTTAATAGCCTTTTTCCCAAACGCTTTTATCTCGTCTTTATTTGCAGCTATCAGATGAGCAGCCAGCCAAAAGGGAGTACCAACACATCTTCCCGCAAGCTGGCTGTAAATTAAGTACTCTGTAGCTCCTGAAGGTCCCATAATCCCAGCTCCGGCATTTATTAATGCCGGGAAACTTGTTAAAAAACCTAGTGTTTTTGAAGAAAATATTGCAACGCGTTTTTTTCCTTCTTTTTCTTCTTCACCTAGGTTTTTCTCCACGAAATTCCCTTTCTCATCTTTTTCAGATATTGAATTTTTGTAGGTTGTGAGTGTTCTTAGGCTTGCCGATATCCCATGATCGAGTGCATACTTTTCTGCAAAGTATGTAGAGACTTCGCCTGCGACCGTCGCCGCTACGAGAATCTCCAATCTTGAGCTTAAGGGAAGATCTCCCATCGTTCTATATAGAAAATATACTGTTCCGGCTTGGAGCGGAAACAAAAATCTTCCCGCCACTTCAAAAAACGCGCTGGTTCCGAATTCTTCTTTGCTTGCTTTAAAAAATCGCAGAGGCACCCTTAATGATCTCTCCCTGACTGTTTCCTCAACAAGATCAAGCGGGAGAACTTTTTTTAAATTTTCGTGGGTAAAATGACCTGCTCTTCTAAGATTTCTTTTAAATATTCCGGAACTAACAGTGTCGACGTCGATTCTTGAGGGCTCAAAAATCTCTGCAACTGCTGCCATAAATGTGATTATATCCCTTTTTCCTATTTTTGCAATCTTTTCTGATATTATTAGAACTATGGACGAAAACAAATTTGCGTCACGAGCGGGACTAAAACTTGAGCACGCTTTAAGAGAATTTAATGTTGATGTAAAAGATAAAATCTGCGCGGATTTGGGATGTTCGACCGGCGGGTTTACGGATTGTCTTTTGCAAAACGGCGCAAAAAAAGTTTACGCGATCGATACTGCGTACGGCGAATTAGCGTGGAAACTCAGAAATGATCCGCGTGTTATCGTAATGGAACGCACAAATGCTTTATATACTGACCTTCCCGAAAAAGTCGATTTTATTTCGGTCGATGTCGGCTGGACACAACAAAAATTAATAATTCCAAAAAGTCTTGAATTTCTAAAAGACGACGGAATTATAATTTCACTCGTAAAACCCCAGTACGAAGCCGAAAACATATGGCGGAAAAAAGGTAAAGTCAAAGACGAATTTTTAGAAAACACGCTCGAAAAAGTGAAAAACGATCTAGCTAATTTACCGATCGAAATTAAAGGAATAACAGAGTCTCCGTTAAAAGGCGAAAAAGGCGGAAACACAGAATATTTAATGTTGATTTCGAAAACAAAAAACATTGACTAAAACATTTTAATCATCTACAGTAAATGTATGGAGAATGCTGATTTTTCCCCGAATCAAGTAAAAACGCTTTTATCCTGGTCTGCGCCGGGAAGACCGTTTAGAAAAAGAGGCAAGGAGTATTATATAAACGTAATTTTACTCGCGCTCGTTATCGAAGTCATTTTGTTCTTATTCTCACAATATTTATTAATGGGAATCGTCGCGTCACTTGTTTTTGTCGCTTTTGCCCTGGCAACTGTCCCTCCGTATAATTTCCATTACAGAATAAGTAGCGAGGGGGTAACCGTTGAAGATCATTTTTATTTATGGCAGGAGCTTTATGATTTTTATTTTAGAAAAATTCACGGGATCGAAGTTTTACATATCAGGACTCGCGCTTTTTTGCCGGGAGAGCTTATTATTACGCTTGGGGATATAAGTAAAGACCATATCAGATCTGTTCTTTTACCCTTTCTTCCCTACCGCGAAGTAATAAAACCGACCTTTATGGAAAAATCCGGAGATTGGCTTACGCGCAATTTTCCCCTTGAAAAAACCCACGCCGCGTCTAAATAATTTGCTTCAAAGACTGTAATCGGCTAAAATACAAATTGATTTGTGCCCGTAGTTTCCGCCAGAGGCGAGATCTCGCTTTAGCGGACAATGGATAGACGGTTGGAACAAATGTGCCTGTAGCTTAATTGGATAGAGCATTAGATTGCGGATCTAAAGGTTGCGAGTCCGAGTCTCGCCAGGCACGCAGGAGGGTTCGCATAGCGGACAATTGCACGAGTTTCGAAAACTCGAGGCCGAAAGGCCTACACAGGTTCGAATCCTGTACCCTCCGCCCTTCGCTTTGCTCAGGGCAAGCATTGATAATATTTGTTTACACTGAGCGTACAACGAAGTGTCCTCGTAGTTCAATGGATAGAACGTTAGGTTCCGAACCTAATGGTTGGAGGTTCGATTCCTCTCGAGGACGCAAAAAATTATGAAATTTGAATTTTCAGCCGGAGGAATAGTCCATAAAAGAGAAAATAACAAAATTTTGATTCTTGTAGCGCAACATTCACAACATCACGGCTGGGTTTTTCCGAAAGGACTAATCGGCCCTTCGACAGGCTCAGGGCAAGAGAAAAAAGAGACAAAGGAAGAAGCCGCGGTTCGGGAAGTCGAGGAAGAAACAGGAATTTTGGGGAAAATAGAAAAAGAGTTACCGGCGGTTACGTATTGGTATCAATTTGAGGGGAACCCTTCGACAGGCTCAGGGCAAGAGAAAATAAAAAAAACCGTGTATTATTTTTTAATGCAGTACGTGTCCGGCGATACGAAAAATCACGATCACGAAATGGAAAACGTAGAATGGCTCGATATTCATGAAGTCGAAAAAAGACTGACTTATAAATCAGATAAACAAGTCTGGCAAGTCGCCCTGCGGGCGATCAACCGTAGGTTGAAAGCAAAAAAATAGTCGTTTGTGTATTATCTATATTTAATCAAAAGCAAAAAATAAAAATTGGCACTATATTGGATCAACAAAAAATTTAGTAAATAGATTTAACGAGCATAACTCTGGAAGAGTTCGTTCAACAAAATCTTACAAACCTTTTGATTTGGTCTATTATGAAGCTTACGGCAATTACACTTTAACTAGGAAAAGAGAATTAGAACTGAAGAAAAAAGGTCAACAAAAAGAAATTCTATTTAATAGACTAGGACTATAATAAATCTAGGAGGGATGTCTGAGTGGTTTAAGGAGCACGATTGGAAATCGTGTGTAGAGGAAACTTTACCGGGAGTTCGAATCTCCCTCCCTCCGCCTTCGGTCGCCATAGCTTTAGCGACGGCGACATTCACCCATGAAAGTTAGAGTTAAAAACAAAGATAAATTAAATTATTCTGGGCGACCTTCGGCGGACAAGTCCGCATAGATTCGCGAAAGCGTGCTTCAAATCGCAAAGCCTTAGAGCGAAGGACTGCTTGACAAGATTTTATAAATAGATCAAACTAATATTAGTCTTGTGGAGCAAGATCTCGCTTAGCGAGACGACTAGATAATGTTTAAACAAACTGTCCATATCGTCGCTCTTTTCTTTCTATCTTCTATTTTCTATCTTCTATTTTCTATCACGCCGTCATATGCCCAATCACAAACACACCAACAAAATCAATATGCTGCTCCTAACACTAATCCTGATATTCCCCAAAATCTTCATACCTGGACACAAAATGCGATGATCGAAGTTATGTCTGCCATGACTTGTCAGTTAACAGGTGTCGATCCGGTAAATCCAAATCAAAAGTGTTTAGGCGTGGATCAAAAAACTGGGAAAATCGGCTTTGTCGAAAACGGCGGAGGCGCGATCGGAGTTATGGGGAACATGATCGCAACGCTTTATACCCCACCAATACATACAAGTGATTATTTTAATTATTTGGCGCGTAATTTTGGCCTCGCAAAACCCGTATATGCATCGACTGGTCTCGATAGCATAAAACCGTTAATGCAATTATGGGTTATATTTCGAAATATGGTTTATTTCGTCTTTATACTTATATTTATCATAATAGGATTAATGATAATGTTGAGGGTTAAAATTGATCCCCGAACCGTAATGACTATACAAAACCAGATCCCGCGAATCATTATCGGTGTCATCATGGTTACATTCTCCTTCGCTATTGCAGGGTTTTTGATTGATCTTATGTGGATACTTATGTATTTAACTTTTGGGGTATTCTCGAACGCTAATTTAGCTATAGATGTAAGCAATTTAAATCCAACAATTTTACAAGGGAGAAATGTTTTAGAAGCTGTTGGTGGAACTAGTAATGGACCAGGTGTAACTAATATTGGAAATATTTCCGGAATGGCAAATAATATTGCCAGTTCAGCTACGGCGGTTGTGGGGAAGATTTTTGACATAAATCAAAATGTCATATCATTTTTGGGCCCCTCAGAATTTATTAATTTTCTGAAGGGATTTGCTGGATTAAGTGGTTTAAAAAATAATGTTTTTAATTGGTTAATCGACATAGCTAGTACATCTATCGGAATTGGAACTGGGGCAAAAGTATCGAGCATGATAGGAACCCCTTTAATTTCAGCCGGGGTCGGTATCTCTGCGGGTTTAGTTTCTTATGGACTCGCTCAATCTACATTAAGACTTGGTCTCCCTTATTTGCTAGTATTCCTTATTGTTTTTATCGCGATCCTTTGGGCCCTTTTTAGACTTTGGTTTAAACTTGTTATGGCTTATGTCGCCATACTAATCGGTATTACCCTCTCGCCTTTTTGGATCGTAGCCGGGATTATCCCGGCTGTCGGAGGAAGAGGGTTTGTAAGCTGGCTACGTTACATGCTTTCTTACCTATTAGCATTTCCTACCACAATTGCAATGCTATTATTAGGAAACACGATGATGAATATTTTTAACAAAAATAGTTCATTGTTTGTACCTCCGCTTATCGGAAATCCAACTGGAGGAGAAGTAGGTCCAATCGGTTCTTTAATCGGAATGGGATTTATACTTCTTACACCACGTGTAGTAACTTATATGCAACAAGTCTTAAAGCCGCCTAAAGTTGATCTTTCTCCGATTGTTACTGCGCTCGGGGTTGGAACAGGAGCAATTAGTGGTTCTGGGAAAGCAGTTGCTGCGTCTCGAACTCCTTTACCGGGTAACCCAACTCAAAAAGCAGGCATGTGGGGTGCTGCCCGACAAATATTTCGGTTTCAATAGGAGTTTTTAGCTAAAATTATAATTAATAACTTATTTCTTCTGGGGACCCTGGCTGTAGATAATCTCAAAAACCATAGTAAGTATAAATAATTGAACTAAGGGTAGAATCCTAAAACCAAATACAATGTGCAATTTTTGCCGTAGTTCATCTGCCTTTTCCTTGCTCAATAACCCTTTTGCCTGCATTTCATTTATTTGATCATTTAATGTTCCTGAATCCCATTGTGCTCCTTTTTTCCCCAATCTTCTTCGCGCAGGTGAAGAACCACCTCTTATGACCCAGCCAAGAAGATTTGAAATTCCAGGCATTAAATGCCTAAAAGCTTCATCTTGGGCATGATATTTTAATACGGACTCTGCGATTTGGGCGATTAATTTTTCTTCAGTTTCCAAACCGAGCCACTTTGAAAATGTTCCGTGGAGTTTTTGTAAATTTTCCAAATTTGTTGGATTTTTTGCGAGCTCTTCAAGTATTTCTAAGGTACCAAATGCTGCAGCATGATCATTATAATTTCTTCCCAATGTTTTATGGCCGACAAAGCCAGGTGTTATAGTATCTTCTAATTCTTCAAATGGCATGTCTTTTTCAGACCAAATTTTGTCATACAAAGGATTTTTTCTTCCGCCAATAATTGCATCTTCATCTGTGAGAATCTGTATTCTTGTTCTTCCTTTTCCATCTTTTCCATCTATTTCTTCAAAAAAATCATGAAGCCTTGCATAAAGATTACGAAGCTCTGGCTTAAGATGAGTAACCTTACTGTCAAAATTTTGATAATTGTCTTGTCTTTTTTCACGATCCTCAGCGCTAAGACCTTTTACTCTTTCTTTTTCATCTCTTAATTCCTCTTCTCGAATCCGGGTTAATTCGTTGCATAATTCACCGAACACTTCCGCCCCTCCGCATTCTTTAATTACATTCGCTAATTGCTCATCTCCCCAATATGCCCGCGCTAATTCTTCGGGCATATAATGATTAATTTCCTTAAGAATATCTTCTCTAAAAACTTGTTTAAGTTGAGGCTCCCCGGTTTCTCCAGTTTTGCCCATATGCGTTTTAGTATCTATTTCTTTTTGCATGTCTTTCCAGTATCCCGCGACTCTTCTGTCTCCCATTTTGTCCGCTTCTTCTCTTGATGCTCCTCCTTTCAAAAAATCCTGGACAATTTCATCCCTTAATTCATCCGCTCTTTTCTCCATTTTTTTTCGATCTTCGCCCGATTTTCCATCCTCGCCGTATAAGGCTTTTTTGTCTTTATAAGCAAATTTTAACCTCATAAAAAGACCCCACTTGTAATATCCTTTTTGATTTAATCCTTCGATTATTCCAAAAGTTCTCCATATTGAAGAATCGTGATCGGGGACACTGAGAATTTTGTCGAAGGCTGTTTTACCTAAAAATCGGGCGAAGTCTTTTGCGCTTTCTGGTATTGATCTCCATTTGCCAACTTCAAATTCATAAGCAGAATATAAACGCACAAATTCACTCCAAGGATCTGTGCGTAGATACTCCAAATTTTGCGGAATCTCGCCACGCGATATATAAACTGCTAAACGAGTTTTAGTATTAAATAGGTTTTCTCCGAGTCTAAAAGCTGTTTTCGCCTGAGGCTCTGTTAAACCGTACATCGTAGCTACCGTATTAAACCTTTTTTCTACATCGGCACGGACTTTTTGGACCTCGATATCTGTAATTCTTCCTGTTTGTTGGATTGCCTTAGAATACTCTTCTTCAAAAATACGCATAACTGGCGCTACGCCAGGCAAGGCGTGTACCAAATAAAAATGTTCTGTATTGATTTGGTTTGCTGCCTCACTCATGTGGGGAAAATTTTCCTTGATTCCTGCCCGCGCATAGAAATTGATGTCGTGAAGGGCAAAGCGCACGTTTTTTTGTGCGACTAACCGTTGACGTAATTTACCTCCCGGGTCTTTATCTCCAAGATCTTCTGCCAAGTTTATTAACTTATTAATCATGGTTGTTTCTTCAAACCACGCCTGGCTTTGAGTAGTCATTTCACGCTGTTCAATCCGCAACATGTTTTCCTGAAATAGTCTTTCGATCACTTCTGAATCCTTAAGTTTCTCTTCTTCAGTTACTCTTTCTGCTTTTTTTCTCCCCTCCTCGGCCTTTTTTTCTTCCTCTTCTTCCAGCTCTTTTATTCCTTGCGCCAAGGTTAATATGTCTCTTGTCCTACTTAAAAACTCAGTCGCCTCCGCAGAACTTATTTTTCGATCAGGACTGAGAAAATCTTTTAAAATCGGTTCGCGGATTTCCCTTAAAGTAGATAAATCGACTCTCCCCTTTCTGGCTTCTAGCTGTAAATAATTGATCGCATTTACAATCGGATCTTCATGAAATCCTGTGGGATCGATCGATAGAATTGAGGCAGCAACCGGATCCAATCGATCCACAATCGATTCCGGACCTAGTTGTTTTCTTCCTCGAATAAATGATTCTCTTAACCCCCAATTTTCCGGGTGCATAGATTCTAGTCCAGCAATAAGCTGCTGAGAGGTTGGGGTCTTGACTTGTTCAGCTGCATTGTTCTGTCCAGAAGGATTTTTTTCTCCACTGTTTTCCCCCATAAAAATATCTCCAGTTCTAGAATATTGCACCGGAGCCTTGTTTGTCAATTCGGGCGTTGGCCTAAAAACCTCTTTCATAGCACCCGCAGTTTATAGAAAAAGAGGTAAAGGAGCTTGATATTTACTTTACAAGAAGCTAACGATATACTTATAAAATAAATTAAAAGTTCAAAGTGCAAAGTTCAAAGTTGAAGTTTAAAATTAAAAGTTATGAATAACAAAGATTTTAAAAAACAGTTAATAAGCCGGGCGTTTATTTTGGCCAGAAGAATAATTAATCTGGTTGATAAGTTCCCCAATAAAAGATCTGCATGGGTTATAAGCGATCAGCTTTTAAGAGCAGCGACATCCATCGGGGCTAATATTATCGAAGCACAAGCGGCTAGTTCAAAAAGAGATTTTGTTAATTTCTTAAATCACGCTTTAAAAAGCGGGAACGAAACTAAATTTTGGCTGGCTTTATCAAAAGATCTTGATCCCAAATTAATAGCAGAAATTGAAGCACTCTTAAAAGAAACAGATGAACTTGTAAAAATCCTTGGTTCAAGTATTTCTACGTTAAAAGGAAGAAATAAACTTTGAATTTTGAGTTGTAATTTTTAATTTTTAACTTTGAACTTTTAACTAAAATATCAAACAATGAAAACAATCAAGCAATTTAACAATGAAGCAATGGAAGGTCTTCATTTTGAATCTTTATACCCCGACGACTCTCGTTTTGCAGAAATCGAAAAAATTCTGGGTTTTATTAAAGGAGGGAAATCGTGTCAGATCGTAAGCCTTCCCGGAACAGGAAGATCAAATCTATTAAGACTTCTTGCCTATAACCGGAATGTCCGCATTAAACATTCAGGCGAAGATCAAAAATGGCTTCACTTTGTCTACATGAATTTTTCCGAAGTCAAAAACCGATCTCTTTTTGACGTTCTAAAATTTATGTTTTTGTCTTTGGCCGATTCGCTCCGCGACCGGAAGCTGAATGCAGAACACGAAGCACTCCATAAAATATTCAAATCCCATATGATTCAAAATGATGAAATCGTTCTTTTTCAGGGGCTAAAAGAAGCTGTTAATTTTTTGTCGATCGAAAAGGAACTAGCCGTTGTTTTTCTTTTCGACAGATTCGAAGACTATATTTCAAAAGTTTCCGATCAGTTTTTTATAAATCTTAAAACCCTTAGAAACATCGCCAAGTACAGATTTTCTGTTATTTTTTCGCTTCCCCGGCCGCTTGAAGACTTAATCGAACCGGCGCTTTTTGCAGACTTTTACGAGTTTATCGCCGGAAATATTATTTATCTTTCGCTTTATGATAAACCGGGAACAGATTTTAGAATTTCATATCTTCAGAAAATATCGGGAAAAGATATCGACATAAAACTTTTGGACAAAATTATCGATTTAACCGGAGGACACGGAAAACTGACGAGACTTTGTGCGGAAAGTATATTAGCAGATAAGGACTTACAGCCAAACGCTAAGAAACTTATCGAATTTTTGCTCGAACAAAAACCGGTTCAAAAAGGGCTTTTTGAAATCTGGTCTTCGTTTATTCCGGCCGAACAAGAATATTTAATATCTAATATTTCAAGCACGGTATTTAATATCGAAAAAGAAAACATAATATATCTTGAAAAAGTCGGGATGTTAAAAAATCAACAGATCGCAATTCCGATTTTTGAAGAATATATTAAAACATTAAAAGAAACCGCCCACGAACAAATACATTACGACCAAGACGCAAGAGAGATTAAAAAAGGAGAACTTGTTCTTTCAGAGAATTTAACTTCTGCTGAATTTCGGCTTTTAAAATATTTAATCGAAAATCAGGGAAAAATTATAGAGAGAGAAGAGATAATAAATTCGGTCTGGAAAGATACTCAAACAACGGCCGGAGTAACAGACCAGGCGCTTGATCAGTTAATTTTTAGATTGCGGAAGAAAATAGAAACAGACCCAAATAACCCAAAGCATCTGGAGACAATTAAGGGGAGAGGAATGAAATTCACTGCATAAATGTTATCAGTTCCCGGTTTTCTGTTCTCGGACAAAAGTTTATCAGTTATCTGTTTATCTGATAGACTAAGAGAGTGATTAAAGATGTTACTGACCTTGAAGTTTATAATTTGTCACTTGATCTCCTTGAACCATTATATAGAATTACAAACTTACTTCCTCTAACTCATAGAAGGCTTAAATTCCAAGCAAACGAAGCTGGAGAAAAAATTGCTCCTCAAATAGCAGAAGGCTTTGGCAAGAAAAGGTCGCCTCGGGAATTCTGCAGGTTTTTGTCAATGGCACTTGGGTCATCAGATGAAGTTATAACTCATATTAGAGAAATAAAAATTGTGGCAAAAACTTATACCAGAATCCGAACTGAAGATTGCGAATGGCTAATAGAAAAATATAAAATTCTCTCTAGAAAACTTAACAAACTTTTATCCTCCTGGCAAAAATTTGACTGATTAACCGAAAACCGACAAACAAATTTCTGAAAACTGACAACCGAAAACCGATGACTGTACCGACTCCGCAGAAAAATCGAAGCTGGTCCCAATAACCCAATCCATCTCCAAACAATAAAAGGCCGCGGTCTCAAATTTTCTCCTTAGTTGCAAAACTTTTTTAACTATTCTACGATGAAGAAGTGAGAAAAAATAATCTTCTTTTATTATTAATAATAGTTTTTATCCTTTCTTACTTAATAACTTTTGCCAAGAATGTATTTGCTAACTCTGACTCTGAAAATCCAGAAAAAATTGTGGCCACGTCTGAAAATAATTTCAAAGAAGGTTCCCCTTTTAAAATCAAGATTTCTAATCTCCAGCCAAGAACTTGTTATGTAATAGAAATTCAAAATCTTGATAAATATGTATTTTTAGAAAGTACGCTTACGAATTCATATAATAATGATTGCGCTCAATTTGCACGGAAAAAAGGATTACATCCTTATTTTGTTTTTGATACTCATGATACTGGAGCGACAAAACACGAGTTCGTAGTTGATGATAAAAATGATCTAAAAAACCTTGTTCTGGGAAGATATGACATTATCCTTAATAAAAAAAAGGTTATTACATTGGGCGGTGATATTTTTAATCAAGTTGACGAATATGTAATTAATATTATTAAGTCTGATCAAAATCAATCATCAACACCAACCCCGCAGCCATCGGTCAATGTTAACCCACAATGTGGACAATCGCAAGATTTAATAGATACAACCCCTAATGCAGGTTTAACGTACAAAGTAACATGGCCCGGAATAACAAAAAAGTCTGTATATTTTGGCAGAAGTTGGGACGCAAAAAATCCAGAACCAGTTACGCTTGATGCTAATAATACTTTAGCACATGAATTTTCAGCACCATCCCAATTAGGAACTTATGAGGTCTATATTGGTAGTGATTCCGAATCCATACAATACAATAACTGGTGCCCATTAAACTTTAAAGTTAATCCCGCTCCAGCAGGCACAAATACTCCAACACCGATTCCGAGAAACACTCCAATCCCTAAACCGACACAGAATCCAGATTTATTAACAAGCTGTCCTGTTTGTTCAAATAAATTTATTTGGAATGGCTTCGAAAATACGTGTCAAAACATCAAAAATCAAACTGAATTTACTGATCCAACATCATATGTCGATTGCTCTGCTAGCGGATGGTGTTATCAGGGTTATGGGTGTATACTTTACGACAAATCATCTGACCAACAATCGTTCCCTCCTCCCGCGCCAGTTTGCGCGCCCGGTGGACTAGTAAATGATAAATGTGAAAAGGTTTCCACCGGTTTAGGAATCGACATTGGCACTGACCCAAAAGACTTTATAGCAAGCATTTTTGGAATTACTCTTAGTCTCTCTGGTGGAATTGCCCTCTTATTAATTATTTATTCCGGTTATAAACTAATGACGTCTCGGGGAAATGCAGAAAAAGTTCAGGGGGCAAAGGAAACCTTAACATCTACCATTGTGGGTCTTTTATTTATAATATTTTCGATATTTATATTGGAACTTATCGGAGTTAATATATTACATATTCCCGGATGGTCTTTAAAAATTCCTTAAAATGAAACTTTTTGCATTAAATATTCCTCAGCTTGGAGAAATCAATGTTCCAGGTAATGTGCCGACTGCCGGAGAAGGAACTCTGCAGAAAATTATTTCAAATACAATAGTTATTCTTTTTGTAGTTTCGATTATCCTCGCGCTTATTTTTTTAATTTGGGGCGGAATTCAGTGGAGTTCATCCGGAGGAAACAAAGAAGCGATCCAAAAAGCAAGGCAAAAAATTACTTTTGCGATTATCGGACTTGTAATTATTCTTCTCGCATTCTTTATAATCGGTTTTATAGGCGGCTTATTCGGGACTAATTTAGTCGGTAATCTTAAATAAACCATAATACTTGACAATTTTTAAAAACCAGCTACTATAAATTTAATGAGGAAAATTTTTGCATTTTTTAGTACTCTGTTTTTTTATCTCTTTTTTATAAAACCCGCTTTTGCCGACGTAACGGTTGACGTTTGCAGTCAGGCCGGAGCAGGAGGCAACACAGGATTTAATAAGATACTTTGCGGTTTTAATCCTCAAAGTTTCGGCCCGATGGTCGGTAGAGTCATAATCGCTGTTATTATTATCGCGATTATTATCGCCGTATTCTTCTTAATCATCGGCGGAATAAGATGGATTACTTCCGGCGGAGATAAATCGAAAGTAGAGGGAGCGAGAAATCAGATTGTGGCGGCGATTGTAGGATTAATTATTGCGATATTGGCTTACTTTATTATATCGTTTGTGGCCGGATTATTCGGAATAACGATTACGAATCTCACGATTCCAAATTTAATAGGCGGAAGTAGCTCTTCGTCTGCTGTTTGCGGCGGGAATACATCTGGATCCTGCACTTCGGGAACCTGTACCCAAATTAATCCTGGACTACTCCCGCCAATTTTTGAATGTCGGTAAACAGTTAAATTTAAAATATTTTCCTCTTGACAAACTCCAAAAATCTCCATATCATAAATCTAATGAGGAAAATTATCGCCCCGATAACAGGACTTATCTCGTATCTATTACTGGCAAATCCTGCTTTTGCCGTAGACCTTGCTATTTGCCAAGAAAAAGAGAAAAATGACATTCTCAGACAAATATGTTTGATTACGCCGACAGATTTCGGCCCGATGGTCGGTAGAGTCATAATCGCTGTTATTATTATCGCGATTATTATCGCCGTATTCTTCTTAATCATCGGCGGAATAAGATGGATTACTTCCGGCGGAGATAAATCGAAAGTAGAGGGAGCGAGAAATCAGATTGTGGCGGCGATTGTAGGATTAATTATTGCGATATTGGCTTACTTTATTATATCGTTTGTAGCGCAATTGTTCGGAATTAATATTACAAATCTTACGATACCTCCCCTGATCGGCTCCTAATAAATTCAACTTGTCTTTTCTAACGCTGTTTGATAATCTTAAGATATGGGAGTGGACTGGGAAACATTTGTTCCTGAATGTCTAGAAACAACTGAAAAAGGCGATAAAGTTGCAACTTTAAAATGTCTTCCCGCCGTATTTCACAATGGTTTGATCTGGGCGCTGATTTTGGCCGGAGTCGTTGCAGTAATAATCGTTATAATCTCGGGTATTAAATTTATTACATCTGGCGGCGACCAAAAGCAAGTCGAAGGCGCAAAAAAAACATTAACCTACGCTATTATCGGACTCGTAATTATTCTTCTTTCCTACTTTATTATAAGCTTTATAAGTTATATTACAGGGGTAGGTTGCATAAAAAGTTTTGGTTTTGATGTCTGCCTCAATAAATAAATTTTTCACAACTAGCCTCTTTCGCCTTTTTTATTCTATTCGAATACGGCTCAGAGAGCAATTTTCACGGGGCAGGCTGATTTATAGTAACGTTTGACCCACTTTGATAATCTTGCAAACATTTTTTTCACATAATAATCTTATTTAAGACAGTTTTATGCATTAAAATCCGAAGCACGAAGTCCGAAACCCGAAACAATCTCTAAATGACAGAAATCAAAAATACAAAACAATACGACCTAGAGGAAAGGACATTTAATTTTGCTAAGAGAGTAAGAATTTTTGTTAAAAAAGTAGTTAAAACAGTCGGAAACATCGAAGACGGCATACAACTTATAAGAGCATCTGGGTCGGTTGGAGCAAATTACATTGAGGCGAATGAATCGTTAAGTAAAAAAGATTTTGTTTTGAGGATTAAAATTTGTAGGAAAGAAGTAAAAGAAAGTAGATATTGGCTATTGCTAATAGATATAAACAATAATCCTGAATTAGAAAAAGAAAGAGGTGTATTGATTAAAGAAGCAACAGAATTAATGAACATATTTGGATCGATAATTCGAAAGTCAGAATAGATTTAGATATTTAAAAATTAAAAATTTGAATTTGTTTCGAATTTCGATATTCGAATTTCGGATTTTAAAATATTATGGAAAATCATCCAATACCCCAGGATGTTACCGGATTTAAATTTAAATTGATCGGCGACATGACGGTTAAGCAGTTTGCGTTTTTGGCCGGTGGAGTCGGTTTGGCATTTTTATTTTTTTACGCACCCATTTTTTGGCTTATAAAATATTCCATTTCTTTGTTTTCTGCTTTACTTGGTGTTTCTTTGGCTTTTTTGCCGATCGAAGGAAGACCGCTCGATATAATGTTTGGCAATTTTTTAAGAGCGCTTTTTTCTCCCAATCAGTACGTTTATCAAAAACTCGGAGGGCAGTTATTAGTCCCGATCGTAATTCAAAAAATTCAAGGCCCGGCAAAACAAACACAAGCGCAATCGCAAAACAAACTTCAGATGTATTTAGCAAATCTTCCACAAAAACCGAAAGAGAAACACGACGAAAAGGAAATGATGTTTTTTAAGTCTCTTTCGTCGATGCTTAGTGGTGGCATGGCCCAACCAACGGTTTCTCAGCCACCTGGCGGACCGCCACGCATAATTTTGACAGATGAGGAAAAAAAGTCCCGCGAAGCGGGATCTGGCTCCGCCAGAAAAGAAGAAAAACCTATCATTTCCCAACCTAAAAATCAACAAAATTTAAACGAGGTGCTTCAAAAAGAAGCGGCGTTGATCACAAAAGAACTCGAGGAGGCAAAAAAAGAGGAAGCGATTCAGAAAGAACCAGCTGTGACCGCAAACATACATCAAAAAGTATTGGAACTAGAACAGCAGTTAAACGAAGTTATGACAGAACGAAATCAATTTGAACAGCAATTATTGAACCTTAAAAAAACAATCGAAACACAACAGCAAAAAGTGTTTACACCGGGGGCAATACAACCCAAAGCCGAAACTCAAAACGTGAGAACGATTCCAAAAACGATGGGCAAAACTGTCGGCGCGCCAATAACGCCCGATGTTCCAAATCTAATAACAGGAATCGTTAAAGACGCCAGAGGAAACGTATTGCCGGGTATTTTAATCGAGGTAAAGGATAAAGAAGGAAATCCTGTTCGCGCGTTTAAAACAAACGGCTTGGGCCAATTTGCGTCAGCGACGCCGCTTTTAAACGGCACGTATACTGTCGCATTTGAAGACCCAAAAGGGAAAAATAAGTTTGACGTCATTGAGCTTATCGTGTCGGGAGAAATAATCTCGCCGCTTGAGGTAATTTCGAGCGACGAACGTGAAGAGTTAAGAAAAGCATTGTTTTCAAGCGCGGCAGGTAATTAATTATGGCGATCGATAAACCAAACAAAATAAAAGCAGGGTCTACCCAAAAATTTACTGAAATTGTCGATATCGAGGGGAATATCGTGTTTTTGACAGGCGGAAACGCGTGTTTGATCACCGAAATTCAGGCGACTAACTTTTCGCTTTTGTCAAGAGAAGAACAAAATACAAAAATATATTCTTACGCGTCGCTTCTGAATTCACTTTCTTTTCCGATACAAGTGTTGATCCGAAACAAAAAAGTCGATATCTCGTCTTATTTAAAATTACTCGAAGAAGAAGTTAAAAAATCGACCAACGAAAAACTTTCGCTGCAAATAAGTTTGTATCACGATTTCGTACAAGAATTGATAAAAGTAAACGAAGTCCTGGATAAAAAATTCTATATTGTTATTCCTTATTCGCCGCTTGAGAAAGGCGCGGCGAGCGTTATTAAAGACAAAAATTCGAAGGAGCAGGCAAAACAAGCCCTGGATACAAAATCGAGCTCTCTGAATACGCAACTCGCAAGACTCGGACTCAAAGCAAAAACACTCGAAAAAGAAGAATTGGTAAAACTTTACTATTCTGTCTATAACGAAGAAGCCGAAGAAAACACATTGGTTGAAAGTAACGACATAAAAACGCCGATGATTACGGCACAAAAAAGCGTATGAGTCTATTCGGTAAAAATAAAAATAAAGCTGTGGCGCCTAAAACGCCTGCTAGCAATGTAATACCAGCGGTCGAAAAAGGCATGGTGTCACTTATTGATATTATCGCGCCGTCTTCAATCGAAGTTGATTTTCGCTATATCAGAATTGGGGAAAGATTTTACAGAACTTTTTTTATCGTCGGCTATCCGCGCTTTGTATCTCCGAATTGGCTCGAGCCATTAATCGATTTTGGCAACACGATGAACATTTCGATGTTTTGCTATCCGACTTTTTCGGGTGACGTATTAACCGATTTACGACGAAAAGTCGCTGAAATGGAAGCGACGATTTCATCGGAGGCCGAACAAGGAAGAGTAATCGACCCAAAGGTCACAGCAGCATTGGAGGACGCTTTAGCATTACAAGAAGAGCTCGCAAAAGGCGTCGAGCGGTTTTTTCAATTCAGCCTATACGTTACAATCTCCTGTAAAACCTTGCCGGAACTCGAGGAAACGTCAAAAAAACTTTTAACAACACTTTCCTCTCTTTTAATCGTTCCGAAAACCGCAACTTTGCAGATGGAAGATGGGTTTAAAAGTTGTATTCCGATCGGAGTCGACAGACTTTACACAACCAGAAACATGGATACGACATCACTCGCGTCGACTTTTCCGTTTACCTCGGCAACTCTCACCCAAGACAAGGGAGTTATGTACGGGATAAACGAACAAAACGGATCGCTTATCATCTTCGATAGATTCTCGCTCGAAAACGCAAACGAGGTAGTTTTGGGAAAATCGGGTGCAGGAAAATCGTACCTTATTAAACTTGAAGTAATGCGCCAATTTATGTTTGGAACCGAAGTAATTATCGTTGATCCGGAAGGAGAGTATCACTCTTTGGCGCAAACCATGGGGGGAGAGGTGGTCGCGTTTTCTCCGTCTTCTCCGATTAAAATAAATCCGTTTGATCTTTCGGGAATGTACGAAGAAGGGGAAAACGAATTAGGTCTTAAAATTTTATCTTTGCACGCGCTTCTTAGAATAGTCCTTGGTAATCTAGACGCCGCCCAGGACGCGATTTTAGACCGGGCACTGGTCGAAACCTATCGACAGAAAGGAATAACTCAGGACCCGGCGACCCAAAAAAACGAACCACCTCTTATGGAAGATTTGTATAAAACCTTAATCGGAACCGAAGACCCTGCGGCGCGGGAAATCGCATTGAGACTTGAGAAATTTATCAAAGGAAGCTTAAGCGGAATATTTAATCAGCAATCTAACTTTGATCTCAAAAACCCGTTAACGGTTTTTTCGATAAAGGGTCTCGAAGACCAACTTAGGCCGATCGCGATGCATATAATCTTAGACTTTGTTTGGACGAGAATTCGAAAAACGCTTAAAAAAAGGCTTCTGATTTTAGACGAGGCCTGGTACATGATGAAATACGAAGATTCAGCGTCTTTTGTTTACGGAATCGCAAAAAGGGCGAGAAAATATTACCTCGGACTCACAACTGCGACGCAAGATGTTGAAGATTTTCTTTCGACCGACTACGGAAAAGCTGTACTTTCAAACTCTTCTATTCAAATGCTTCTGAAACAAGGAACCGCAGAAGTAGATTTAATATCTAAAACTTTTTATCTTTCCGAAGGAGAAAAAGAATTACTACTGTCTGCGGACATCGGAGAAGGATTGTTTTTTGCCGGACAAAATCACGTCGCGATGAAGGTTATTGCTGCTCCCTACGAACACACGCTCATAACGTCTAATCCGCAAGAAATAATGAACGCGCAGGAACAAAAAGCTAAAGAAGTATTAGGACAACAAACAACGCCGTCCGGAGAAAACCCGATTTCCGGAGGAGTAACCGCGCAAGTCTTTACGGATGCTCAATCAATAAAAGTTACGCCTCCGGAACCAAAAATTCAACCTCAATCGCCGATTCCACAGCCGGCTGCCCCAATGACTCAACCAAACCCTAATCCCACAGATACAAATACGTAAAATAAGATATGGACCAAGTTAATAAATCTACTAGATTTGACAACCCAATAAATGCTACTCTTTTAGGACAATTTCTTAGAGGGCTTATTCCTACTTATCAAGAAATACTTGGTAATCGATTATTGAAAGATGAAAATGGACATATTAAAAAAGTTGATTTGCTGGTCGACGAAGATACAGCCAACAGGCTTCGGGGTCGACATGAAGAAAAAAATGATGTAGATCAAAACCAAACCCCGCCACCATTAGACGAGACATTATATAGACAACTCACAAAATCTGCCCTGGCAAAAGCAGGAGCTTCTTTTTTTCAAATACAAAGAATTCCCGTCAGAATTATTACTTACGGAAAAAAGGAAATCGAAAAAATCGCAAAACAATCAAAAGATGAAATTAAAAATAAAAAGCAGGTAATAGCGGCAGTCATACCGCCATCATCGCCCTCAAGACCTGAAGCTGTCCCAGGAAGCGAAAAACTTATCTTATTATTTGATCCGCAACTCGATGATGAAAGAATAAAAAAGTATAGGACGCAATTAATAACAAGGTTCGACGAGATGAATAAAGACGAGAAAGATCCGGGCGCAGGCGACGAGATTTGGAAAGAATTTGTAAAGATTATTAAAGTTCAACAACAAGAATCAGGCGAAGAAACAATAATAAAAGTGCCAGAGACTTTAAAAGAAGCAGAAGAAATGGATACTAATCCTGAAGGGTCAGGCCAAGAAGAACAAAGACAGGCAGGAGGAATAAGCGGACCGTCGTTTCAAGACATAGAGAAGTATCTAAGAGGTGAAAATCCAGCTCCCGAAGAGGTTGCACCTGTTCCCGAAGGTGGATCCGGAGAAACTGTTGCCTTGGAGACCCCGACCGAATCCACCACGACTATGATACCAAAACAGATGAGAAACACTGAAGAAGTCGTAGTAATGCCAACAATTACCAATGAACCACCGCCAATTTTTTCAGCTCCGCCTACGCAATTAGACCAACCCCCCCAAATAAAAAGAGGAGGAATCATTGATTCGGTAAACAATTTCGCTGGTAGATTTTCAAGAAATGCAAGCACTTCTTTTGCAAACTATGTTGAAAACAAAATACAACAATCAATCATAAAACAGACATTAATACAAGGATTAAGAAACGCATTTAGTGGGCTTGTCGCTACTGTTGGCGCAAATCCTGTTACCGTATCTTTATTTATTGTAATCGGGGTAGTCTTTTTAATAACCTTATTGCTTGTTCTTAATCTTTCTCTATTGCCTGGATCTATTAGTAATAACGATGTTATACCCCCTACAAACACGATCGAAGGATTGACTCTTACAAAAACGGGTCCATCACAAGTAAACCCTGGAGAAAGCATTCGATATGAGATTAAGGGAGAATATATTGGCACCAATATGGTAATTTTAACCGACGTTATCCCTGAAAATACAACATATTCATCATCTGACGGGAACTATGACACAAATAGCAATAGCGTAATATGGGAGATTAAAAGTGGTGAAACATTTTCCCACAACCTATCTGTGGCCACAAAAAATATAGACTACTGGGTAACAAACACCGTTCATGCAAATTTAAAAGAGACAGAAGCAAGCCCCAATGACAGTAATATTCCCACAAATTCAAACACTTGTGTTGGGAAACTAAATCCTCCTTATGTCTTAAAAAGTTCTTTGGGAAACTTTGGAGACCCTAATTGCAATTATTCCATAGATGATTTTGATACCCAACTACAAACCGAGGATCCCACGCATGCTGTTAAATGGCATTTAATAGCCATTTGCGAAAGCGGAGCGGCGCCACCAAGCGGAGCAAATGCGTATAATCCAAATTCCACGAGCGGAAAAGGAGGATATGGATTATTTCAAATGAATCCTTCTGGTCAGGGAAATGGACGATATGATGCTGGCAATGTAAATTGGACAGTTCAAGTTTCGAACGCCATAAACTGTGTTGGGAAACTAAATCCTCCTTATGTCTTAAAAAGTTCTTTGGGAAACTTTGGAGACCCTAATTGCAATTATTCCATAGATGATTTTGATACCCAACTACAAACCGAGGATCCCACGCATGCTGTTAAATGGCATTTAATAGCCATTTGCGAAAGCGGAGCGGCGCCACCAAGCGGAGCAAATGCGTATAATCCAAATTCCACGAGCGGAAAAGGAGGATATGGATTATTTCAAATGAATCCTTCTGGTCAGGGAAATGGACGATATGATGCTGGCAATGTAAATTGGACAGTTCAAGTTTCGAACGCCATAAACTATAATAAATTAATAAATCAAAGTTTCAATTACTGGGAGTGCGCGAGAAAATAATTATTGTAAAATAACATAATGAAAAAAAAATACATAATTTTTGGGGCCATATTCTTTTTGTTTATCAACATAATCCTTATGCTATTAACGGTTTATTCAAAAAAAAACAATATTCCCTTAGTAACGCCAACGGTAAAACCAACACCAATAATTTCCACATCAATAGTCGCCCCTACGTCTATAACACCACCTCAAACAAACCCTGCTGTTCCGTATGGTCCAGGGAGCTTAGACAAAACAACAGAAATAATAAATAAACATTATCCATTATCAGAAAATGATTTAGCAATAAAAAACACACTAATAAATTCACTCGGGGGAAAATCAGGAAGTCTTTTCTCCAATAGCGATTTTATTATCGAGTATGCTAAGGTTTTGGGAATATTTCAGGTCCAAATATTAACAGAGAATATCACAAGCGCAAAAAAACAAGCTGTGGATTGGTTAAAAAGACAAGGCATGACAGATGATGGAATTTGTAAGCTTCCCGTTGTATTTTATCTAAATTTTGATGTTGCTCAAAAAATGGAAGGGGAAGGAAAAACACTGGATCCTCTCCCCGACAATTGCATATATGAATAATTCTATTCTGCGATTTTTTTGTTTCTTTATTTTTTTTATAATTATTTTTTTTCCTCACGTTGTTTTTGCCCAAAGTGCGAGTTTTACAACAAAAGTCGGTAACCCACTAGAACTACAACCCCGATCAACCGATTATGCAGAAGGGTTGGTCAGAAATATACAGTCCGCTTGCGGAAAAAATAATATCACCGAAAATGACATAGATTGTTTTGACAAATTATCATCAATTTATAATACAGATGTTTTGAATGAATTAAAAAAATTTAATAACAATACACCCCCCGATAATGTCTTACAATGTGTAAATTTTGTAAGGGCTTTTATTTTGGGCTCTGGATGGCCATCGTTAGGGACGGGAAACGCTTTGGGCTACTTTAAAGACATGCCCGGATATCGTAAAATTTCTGTGGGCGACGGTGAGCAAATCCAACCAGGAGATATTCCTATTTGGAACAGAGGGAAATACGGCCACATAGCAATCGTAACATCTGTTGCTGATAATCAGAATTTTTCTGTTGCAGAAGCAAATTGGGACTGTACTGGGAGCGATGGCGAATATCATCCTTGCGGTAAGGTAGGGATAAGAAATACAACTATTGACGGAGAAAATTTGCTTGGTTGGCTAAGGAAAAAATAATGAAAAAAGCACTATTAATATTTTTTTGTGTATTTCTTTTGTCCATTCTGTTTTTATTCTTGGCGAATTTACTTAATAAAAAAACAGTGCTTCCTGCACCGGTTCCTTCTCCGATCCCAACACAACTTCCCATACCAACTACTGAACAATTGATTTACGATCGTGCGGGAGAAATGGCGACTGAAGAAGAAAATTTTCAAAGAAAAAATCATCCCGATGTTTTTCTTTCCAATAAAACACCTTATTCAACAGCAAATTTTTCTATTGTCAACCCTGGCTTTAAATCTCTCCCCAATGGTCATTATTATTTTACTATTACCCTTATGGGGACAAATAAGGAACTGTCAAAAACTGAATTTATCAATTGGCTTCTTTCTTTAGGGCTAACTAATAACCAAATACAAAATTTAGATATTACTTATCAATAAATTAACCTTCGTTCTGTACCCGGATCGGCATTATTATATGGAGGAATGTATTATCGCCTTGAATTTTAAAAACCCCAGGATTTAATGGCCCAGTCATTTCAAAAACCATGCTCTCTTCCGAAATATTCCCGAGTAGGTCTAATAAATAACGCGCGTTAAACGCAATTTCGTTTTCTTCTCCTTTTAATCTTGCCTCGACTTCGACCGTGTTCTCCCCTACCGATGGCGAATTTGCCGAAACCACGATTTTTTCTTTCTGAAACGAAAGTTTAATTATGTTTGCAGAATCCCGTGCAAAAATAGAGCAAATTTTAACCGCTTTTAACAATTCTTCGCGGTCAAACAAAACTTGTGTTCCAAAATCGCTCGGGATTATTTTTTGGTAATTCGGAAATTCCGCGTCGATTAATCTTCCTACCAAAACTGTGTCTTGCTCGTAAAACAGTATCTGATTACTTTTATTTGATACAAACAGCTTTATTTCTCCCCCTTCTTGTTTTACGGAAATTACTTCTCTTAATATTCTTGCCGGAATAAGAAGAGGTTTCTCCCATTCATCAACTTTTCCGGTAATCGGTTTTCTTTTTAAAGACAGCCTGTATCCATCCGTAGCGATAAAAAAAAGTTCGTTTTTTTCTTTTTTTACCAAAACTCCTGAAAGTGCCGGTCTTCCTGTATCTTGACTCGAAGCAAAAATCACCATATTTAGGTCTTTTTTTATTTCTTCGCTTTTAAAACCCATTATTTCTTCTCCTTTTTCTTCGAAAAGCTTTGGAAATTCGTCGGTCGGTGTTGTTTGAAAAACTGTTCTTGTCGATTTACTTATTACTTCCAGTTTTCCGTCTTTCGCCTGAATTACTATTTTTTCTACAGGTAATGATCCTATTAATTCTAGAAATGTTTTTGCCGGAACCGTAACCGAACCTTCTTTTTCGATACTTGCGGAAATATCTGTCTGCATTCCGATTTCCAAATCGGTCGCGTTTATTTGAAGTTTTCCTTTTTCTGTTTTTAAAAGAATGTTTAAAAGAATCGGTAATTGACTTCTTTGGGAAACGATTCTATTTATTAAAGACGTGTTTTTCTGTAAGTTTTCAGAAAGAATTGTAAGTTTCATAATGTGTTATTTATATTTGTAGTTGTAGTAGTATATCTGAATATGTAGAAAAAAGTAAAGACATATTACCAAATCAATTTAAAGCAACTAAAATTATTGTGGAAAACCTGTTGATAACAACGGGGATAACCACGAATAATAAAGTTAATAATTTTTATTTCTCCATAACTATTCCCTTAGATTTTTTGTTATCCCCATGATTTCAGAATATATTTGTGTTTTTGTGGATAAGTTGTTTTCGATTTTTTCAACACCATACATAATCGTCGTGTGGTCTCTTCCCCCGAGAATGTTTCCGATCTCGACCAAACTTAAATTAAGCTCTTTTTTTAAAAGATACATTGCGACTTGCCGTGCTTTTGCGAGCGAAGCATCCCTTTTTGGTCCTTTAATCTGCGTTGATTTTATGTTGTAGAAAACACACACATTTTTAATTATGTCTTCCGGGTGAATATGCTCTTTCTTTTCTTCTCCCCTACCGCTTAAAGTTTTCTTGGCCAAATCTTCTGTAATCTCTGTTCCTAAAGTTTTCGCCTCGGTTAATATTCTAAGAAGGGTGCCCTCGAGACTTCTTACATCCTGTACTTTCTCAGCGATAATTTTTGCGATTTCAACAGAAAGATCAATATCGTATTTTTTGGCTTTAATAAGTAGAATCGCGGTTTTAAGCTCAAAATCGGGCGTCTCTATGTCGACGGTTAATCCGCCGGCAAACCTCGATGAAAGTCTTTTTTCGAGTTTTTTAATTTCCTGAGGTGGTCGATCCGACGATAATACAACCTGCGCAGAATTGTCGATAAGGATGTTAAAAGTATGGAACAATTCTTCCTGGACTCTGTCTTTTCCGGCGATAAATTGAACGTCATCGATTAATAAAAGATAAACAGATCTAAATCTTTGTTTCATTTGTGCGGTATTATTTGTTCTGATCGCTTCAACTACTTCGTTTGTAAACTCTTCGCTGGTTGTGTAGATTATTTTTTTAGCGGGGTCTTTTTGGTAGACGTGATTCGCAATAGCCTGCATAAGATGGGTTTTCCCAACACCAACCGGTCCGTAAATAAAAAGCGGGTTATAGATTGTGCCGATTTTTTGAGAAACGGTTTGGGCGGATATGTAGGCCAATTGATTACTTGAAGAAACCGCCATGTTTTGGAAGGTATATTCTTGCCGAACACGGGGTAAGTGCCCGATCGTTATTTTGCGTTTTTCTTCCTGCTCGATAAAAAGCGGACCCGTGTCTTCTTTTTTGCTCGGCATTGTTTTTGGCACAAAAATTAAATCCATTTTTTCTCCGGCGTGTTTTTCAAGCGTTTTTTGGATTAAATCATGGAACCTTTTTTTTAGAAGATCGATGATCATGGTAGATGGAGCAGCAACACTCGCTATATTTTTTTCGAGCGACAAAAGGGAGGTGTTTTTAAACAAGGTTAAAAAATTCGCTTTAGAAACTTCGATCTCAATTTCACCTAAAGTTTTTTCCCATAGCTCGTTTAATTCGGGACTATTCATGTAGAAGAAGTTTAGTTATGTGGATAACTTTTTGTCAAGAATGAAAAATAGATACAAATAGATATTTAAACCTCAATAAATTTTTGCAGCACTTTATCTGTCTTCGCAGGAGTCAAAAGAACGCGTTTCAGTAAAAATAACCAATGCTTCGATGGATTTCACCCCTCGTAAGGCTCAATTTACTTTAAGTATTATTTTTGGTATACTTTTAAGACATGGAAAAGACAGTAAAGCTTCAGAAGATAAAAAGAAAGAGAAAACATGGGTTTCGGGCAAGAATTAAAACCCACTCGGGAAAGAAAGTGATTAAAAGAAGAATAGCGCGAAAAAGAAAAAGAATTGCGATATAGGCTTGCATGTTAAAAAAGAAATACAGATTATCGGCAAGCTTAAGCCTAAAACAGGCCAGAATAATCGATTCGCCCTTGTTTAGACTCAGGTTTTTAAAAAACGACCTTCCTTTTAACAGATTTGGGTTTGTTGTTTCAAAAAAGGTCGATAAAAGAGCTGTTGCCAGAAATAAGGTTAAGCGCATTTTGCAAAAGTCGATACAAGAGATTTTCGAAAAAATAAATACGGGGTACGATATTCTATTTTTAGCGAAGCCGGTTTTAAAAGAAAGTAGTTTTGATTTGGTGCGGGAATCGATTATAAACATTTTTAAAATAAATAATTTACTGAGACAATGAAAAAAATCTTATTTTTTCTGATCGATTTTTATCAAAAAATTATATCGGCGATTCTTAAAAACCTACTCGGAGTAAATAAATTTTGCAGGTATACGCCTACTTGCTCGGAATACGCAAAAATCTCGATTCAAAAAAAAGGCGTATTAAAAGGTAGCTATTTTTCGATTTTACGAATATTGTCTTGCCAACCATTTTTTAATAAATAATTATGTCGTCGATTTTCTCACTATTTAATACGTTATTGGTTAACCCGATTATCAACGTTTTAGTTATTATCTATCAGGCACTTAACTTTCTACGTATTCCCTATTCTTTGGGGTTTTCGATAATATTACTTACGATTGTTGTTAGGTTGATTTTATATCCTTTTACGAATTCACAGCTTAAAGCATCTAAAAAAATGCAGGATTTAGCGCCCCATCTCTCGAATCTAAAAAACAAACACAAAGGTGACGCAAAAATGTTGCAACAAGAAACAATGAGGCTTTACAAGGAACATGGGGTTAATCCTGCAGCAGGATGTCTTCCTGTTCTTATTCAACTCCCGATAATCTGGGCGCTTTATTCGGTTTTACAAAAAGTAGTCGGAAATAATGTCCATCAAGTTGTTTCTGATGTTAATAATATTATATATTTTAACGCTTTTAAGCTTACCAAGCCATGGGACCAGATGTTCTTTGGCATACCGCTCGGCCAAAATCCGTCGCAGTTGATCGGAAAAGTTGGTTTTATCATTCTTTTGGTTCCGCTTATCACCGGTTTATTGCAATTTATTCAGTCAAAAATGATGTTTACATCACAACCGAAACCGCAAAATAATCAAAACAATAAAGAGGATTTTTCTTCCGCATTTCAAAAACAATCGCTTTTTATATTTCCGATTATGATCGGATTTTTCTCCTATACTTTCCCGATTGGGCTCTCGCTTTATTGGAACACATTTACGATTTTTGGTATACTACAGCAATATAAATTACAAGGATTAGGAGGTTTAAACGAATGGATAAAAAAGCGATAACTAAAAAGGAACTAAAAGATATAGAAAAGACAATAAAAGACCTTTTGAAATATTTAGAAATCGAAGGCGATTTTACGTTAACAGAAAACGATGAGGGGATCGAAGTTGTTTTGAACACAAAAGACACGGGGATTGTTATTGGGTATCACGGTGAAGTTTTAGAAGCTCTCCAGCTAGTTTTTTCACTCGTTATTTCAAAAAAAATTGGGTGGTTTGTTAGGATTTCACTTGAAGTCGGCGATTACAAAAAAAACAGGATCGATTTTGTTAAGAATTTAGCATTGCAGACAAAGGAACGGGTTTTGCTTGAAAAAAAAGAATTTACTCTTCCGAATCTAAGATCGTGGGAAAGAAGAATCGTGCACTTATCTTTACAGGATGACAAGGAAGTTGTTTCTGAATCGATCGGAGAAGGTAAAGACAGAGTTCTTATAATTAAGCCGCGCGGATAAGGAGTTAAAAACGGGCAAGATCGAAAATTCAATTTATTACCTTACACTGCTTTTTTTGCCCACGCAATTTGGCAAGCATTTTTGGCCGGGTTTTTCTTTTGTCAGCGGAATAAGAATCGATTACCTCTCCCCCACGCTATATTTTACAGATATTTTAATCTTTTTGCTTTTTGTTTTATTTTTATTAAATTCAAAAAAAGAAATAATCTCAAAGCTTTTTAACTGGAAAGTTTTATTATTCGCTTTAGTTCTTTTGGTGGGAATTATTTTTTCAAAAAACCAGCCGGCAGGATTATACGGTCTATTAAAGTTTTTTGAATTTTTCTTTTTCGGATTTTATATTTCGCGTAAATTAAAAACGATTAAAGATTTTGAAACGCTAACGCTAGTTTTATCGATTGGCGTTATTTTCGAATCTATATTAGCAGCTTTTCAATTTTTAAACCAAAGGTCATTGAGCGGAATTTTATATTATTTAGGCGAGAGGAATTTCAACGGGCAAACACCGGGTATTGCAAACGCATCGATAAGCGGAAAGCTAATTCTTCGTCCCTATGGCACATTTTCTCATCCCAATGTGCTGGCTGGCTATCTCATTATTGTTTCAATGATAATAATTTCAAATTTCAATCCTTCGACTTCGCTCAGGACAAGATTTCAAATTTCAAATGCAAAAAAAATGTTTTATATTTTCTCGCTCGTTGTCAGTTCAATTGCATTGTTTCTAACAATGGGTCGGGTTGCTATTATCGCTTGGTTGGCTATCGTTATATTTATGGCTTTTGACTATCTCAAAAATCGAATTAAAAATATATCCACTATTTATTATTTATTGTTCGTCG
>JAMDAA010000015.1 GCA_023484045.1 Patescibacteria group bacterium | reverse complement strand
CTTCCGATTAGTTTTGAACCAAGACCAAACACATATATTAATATTGTCTTTTATATTGAACAATTGAATTCTATTCCTTCTGTTTTACCAAAGGAACCAGTATTTTCTGCAATCCCCAGAAGAGGAATATTTACGGCGGTTGAGACAAGTTGGGTTATTAGATAGAATTTTTGATGTTGGAAGTTAGAAATATTTGATATTGAATACTTGATCTCTTGACTTACGATCAAAAATTCAAATAGTCGAAACGTCAACTTCAAGAATTCCTACTTCGAACTTCAAGAACATCAATCTAGATTTACTATTTAAAATCCTAAAACCAACTTTTTCTGCTTTTTCCCGAAAGTTCGAATTGCTTAAGTAATTCTTTTTGGCGACCGGTTAAATTTTTAGGGACTACAACTTTAATCCTAACGTATTCATCGCCACGTCCTGAACCACGAACCTGCGGAACTCCTTTTCCCCGAAGTCTGATTATCGCACCCGGTTGTGTCCCTTGGGGAATTCGGAGCTTCACTTCCCCGTCGATCGTATCGACATATATTTCATCGCCTAAGGCCGCTTGAGAAAAAGATATTTCTTTATCGATTATAATGTCATAACCTTCACGCTTAAAAAGAGAATGAGACTGAACTTGAACGATTACATCGTAATCGCCGAAACGGATCCGTGAACCATTATCTACTCCTGCCGGAATTTTTATTGTCTGTTTTTTCCCGTCTACATTTACTTGTTTTGTAACTCCGGAGACCGCTTCCATAAAGTCTATTTCTATTGAGTACACCGAACGCCTTTGGCGGGCACCGAATGGTGATCCGCCGCCGAAAAATTGTTCAAAAATTTCAAACGGATCAGAAAATCCACCAAAATCAAAATTAGCACCTTCATTTCCGCCGGTCGTGTAAGTATATGTAAACGGTCCATAATGACCTGTTTGTTGTCCTCCGGCAAAGCCGGACTGAGCGCCGCCTCCGAAAGGCCCTCCGGCCTGCTCGAATGCTTGGGGACCGTATTGATCATATGTCTGTTTTTTTTGCGGATCAGACAGAACTTCATAGGCTTTTGTCACTTCCTTAAACTTTCCCTCTGCGTCTTTTGATTTATTGCGGTCGGGATGATACTGAAGCGCAAGCTTCCGGTACGCCCTTTTTATTTCATCAGCCGATGATATTTTTGAAACCCCTAAAATTTCGTAGAAATCTTTTTGTGTCGCCATAATTTTCCTATATTACAAAAGCGCGTCATCCGCGCTTTTTAAAAATTGCCCGCTTCGACCGCGACTTGCGTCGACGCAGGCACGAAGCGAGGCGAGAAAATTAAAAATTAAAAATTAATTTACTACTTCTCCCTCGACCGGTTCTTCCTTGTCCGACGTAGCTTTAGCGGAGTCGGATTTTTTCTTTTCACCGTCTTCTTTCCCTGTTGTTTGTTGATTGTTGCTAGTTGACTGTTGTCCAGCTTGGCTGGACTGAGCTTGTGCTGAGCCTGTCGAAGCATACATCGCCTGACCGACTTTTTGAAGACTGTCTGAAAGTTCACGCGTTTTTGTTTCTAAATCTTCTTTTGAGCCTGAATCCAAAATACCTTTTAGTGCCGAAATCTTATCTTCGACTTCTTTTTTAAGATCTGCGTTTACTTTATCTCCGGTGTCCTTTAATGTTTTTTCTGACGTAAAGATTAACGAATCCGCCTGATTTCTCGCTTCGATTTTTTCTTTTTTTTCTGTGTCTTCTTTAGCATGCGCTTCTGCCTCCTTGGTCATTTTCTCGACTTCATCTTTTGAAAGACCGGTTGAACCAGTGATTTTTATACTTTGTTCTTTTCCGGTTGCTTTATCTTGTGCTTTAACGCTCAATATTCCGCTCGCATCGATGTCAAAAGTGACTTCGATTTGTGGAATACCTCTGGGCGCCGGCGGAATTCCATCTAGAATAAATCGACCGAGCGATTTATTGTCGGCCGCCATCGGTCTTTCTCCCTGCAACACATTAATTTCGACCTGTGTTTGGTTATCTCCCGCTGTCGAGAAAACTTGGGATTTAGAAGTCGGAATCGTTGTGTTTCTCGAAATAAGCGAAGTCGAAACGCTGCCTAAAGTTTCTATGCCTAATGTTAATGGCGTAACATCCAGTAAAAGGACATCTTTTACCTCTCCGCCCAAAACTCCACCCTGAACCGCAGCACCTATAGCGACAACTTCGTCCGGATTAACCGATTTATTCGGTTCTTTTCCGAAAAACTTCGTTACGACTTCGACAACTTTTGGCATTCTTGTCATTCCGCCAACCATCACGATTTCGTCGACGTCTGATGCTTTTATTCCTGCGTCTTTAAGCGCGAGTTCGACCGGTTTTATCGTGTCTTGAATAAGACTATCTACGATCTGCTCTAGTTTTGGCCGTGTTAATTTCATCGTTAAATGTAAGGGGCCGTTAGGTCCTTGTGTTATAAACGGCTGATTAATTTCTGCCTCCTGAGACGTTGAGAGTTCAATTTTTGCCTTTTCTGCTGATTCTCTAAGTCTTTGAAGCGCCTGCGGATCTTTTCTTAAATCGATATTATTTTCTTTTTTAAATTCATCGGCGATATAATCCAGAATTTTTTTATCAAAATCGTCTCCACCCAAATGTGTGTCACCGTTTGTCGATTTTACTTCATAAACACCTTCCCCAAGCTCTAAAATCGAGATATCAAAAGTTCCTCCGCCCAAATCGTAAACCGCGATCGTGTGCGCATTTTTCTTGTCCAACCCGTATGCTAACGCAGCTGCCGTTGGCTCGTTTATGATTCTAAGAACTTCAAGACCGGCAATTTCTCCGGCTTGTTTCGTCGCTTGTCTTTGGCTATCGTCAAAATAAGCAGGAACCGTTATTACGGCTTGCGTTACTTTTCCGCCGAGATAATTTTCTGCATCCCCTTTAATTTTTTGGAGAATCATCGCTGAAACTTCTTGTGGAGTAAAAGTTCTACCGTCAACTTCGACAACTGCCATCCCGTCGCGGCCGGATTTTATCGCGTAAGGAAGCCATTTACTATCGTATTGGACCGATTCGTCGCTGAATTTTCGGCCCATGAGTCTTTTTATCGAAAAAATCGTTCTCTTGGGCTTTAAAACAAGTTGTCTTTTCGCAACATCGCCCACAACATGAGAAATCGGATCAACAACCGACGGAATAACATTACGTCCTTCTGCCGAATGGATAACTTTCGGGCTTCCGCCTTCCATTACGGCGACGCATGAATTTGTTGTACCTAGATCTATTCCAATTATTTTTCCCATATATGTCTCCTTTTAGTTTACAATCTCTACTTGTTCTTTTTCAACTACTTTTTCTGTTCTTGCCTGACCGACTCTAACTTGTGCCGGTCTTAACACTCTATCGAAGAGCGTATATCCGGGTCTTATTTCCTCGATTACTTTATTTTCTTCTCCCGAAACCGTTCCGACGCATTCCATCGAATTCGGATCAAACTCTTTTCCTAAAACTTCTATCTTTGTAACCCCTTCGCTTTTTAGCGCGTTTAAAAATTGAGTAACGCCTATTTTCAATCCTTCGGCAAGCTCAGGATTGACACTGAGCAAAGTCGAATGTGTTAATCCTTCGTCTTCGATGTGCTTTAATGCGAGCTCTAAATTGTCCAAAACCGGTAAAAGTTTCTGTAAAAGTTCTCTATTTGCGCTTTTTGCCCATTCGCTTTTTTGTTCTGCAACTCTTTTTTCTAGGTTCTGATAATCGGCCAAAGCCCTTTTATATTTATTTTCTAATTCTTCTGTTTCCTGTTTTTTTTCTTCTGTGTATTTTACGTCTTTTTTGCTCATTCTGAATTTTGAATTCTGAACTCTAAATTCCGTCTACCATCCTTCTGCGATTTTTTCGACCAAATTACCAAAATAACGGACCGTCGGAACAATCGATGTATAGTTAAGTCTTGTCGGACCCAAAACTCCGATCTCACCATTTAAATGCATCGGGGTTTGATAGTGTTTAAAAACAAATCCGTAAGGACCGTTAAATTTGGGCCCTAATTCATCTTCTAAAAAAATATGAACATCTTCTTCGTCTTGTATGTCCATAAAATTTTTAATGAAATAGTCCGATTCGTCAAGCATCTCAAGAAGCGATCTTGTGATATTTATGTCAAAAAATTCGGGCATTTCCAAAATATTTGCGTAACCCGCGCAATAGAAATCACCTTGATCAGTCGTAACAATGGCCAAAGCTTTTGTTTTTTCTGCTAATGATTTTGTGAGTTCTCTCATAAATTTATCCGTCTGATTACGATAATCCCAAAGCCCTTCTTTTACTGCGACTTCTTCTGCTGTCGAAAGCTCTTTTTCTTTCATGAGCTGTCTGACGTAAAATTTCATTCCCTTTGGGGTCGGGACACGACCCGCAGAAACATGCTGTTTTTTAAGATATCCTAGCTCTGTGAGCCGGACCATTTCGTTTCTGATCGTCGCCGGAGACGTACTTAAACTGTGTTTTTTTTCGAGGGTTTCAGAACCAACAGGTTCTGCGGTTTCGATGTATTCTTCGATTACGCTTTTTAATATTTCGACTTGTCGTTGAGTTAAATCATGCATATTGAAAATCCTGAGCTCGTTGAGGATCGAAGATCCTGAGCTTGTCGAAGGATTAGCAGTATCTTAACATGACTGCCAATTTCTTGTCAAGCCCCAATTTATTGGGGCGCCGACCCTTCCTAAAATCGCAGCATGAGCCGCGCTACGAATAGTAGGTAAGGCGAATGCTAAGATTAGGAGGGTCAAGAAGTCAATTCTTCCCTTCCCATTCCTCTAAAAATCTATCTAAATAACGCTTCAGAAACTTATGTCTCTTTTCTGCAATCTCTCTTCCTGTTTTTGTATTCATTCTGTCCCTCAGTAAAAGCAATTTTTCATAAAAGTGATTAATCGTGGTTGTCGATTTTGTTTTATATTCCTCGAAAGTTTTATGAAATGTTAGCTTTATGTTTGGATCGTGAATCGGAAAATTCATTTTTCCGCCGAATGCAAAAATCCTCGCAATCCCGATTGCACCTATAGCATCAAGTTTGTCCGCATCCTGAACTATTTTACCTTCTAAAGTTCTCATCGTATTTAAAACCCCTGCGCCTTTAAAAGAAATGTTTTTGATTATTTTGACAACGTGATCGACTACTTTTTTTTCTACTTTATATCGAGACAGCATTTTCTTTGCTTTTTTTGGTCCGACTTCCAAATCGCCTTCATAAAACTTCCAATCCGCAATATCATGCAAAAGGGATGCTAATTCTACTACAAATAAATTAACTTTCACTTTTTCTGTTTCAACAATTCTTCTGGCCATTTTTCTGACCCTTTCCGCGTGCCAATAATCATGACCGGTCGAATCATTTTTTAAAGATTTTTTAACTTCTGATTTTACTTTTTCGATAATTTTAATTTGTTTTTGAGTCATATTTGATGGGCCTATTATAGCTTTTATGTTAAACTAAATCTATGCGGAAGAAAAGAAGGCAGAGGTTTATTAATTTACTCTCAACTATTATTTTTTTGGGGTTATTTTTATATTTGTTATTATTTTTGTCTCCTGATTCTAAATTATCTTTATTCGATCTTAAAATCCCGATCATTCCCTTATTTTTAACAACCTTATTTTTTCTAATCAGTTTTTTGATAGCTTTAGTTTTGAGTAACTTTCGACGGGGATTACTGCTTGGATTATTTGTTATAAGTTTTCTTATTTTAAGACTATTGAACTTAACACATGTATTCTTTCTAATCGTTTTAATCGCGCTCTTTCTAACCATCGAGCTTTTCTTCAGCCGCAAGCAATAATCTTAACAATAATCTTAATGAATCTTAATATTGAAATATTAAATCTTGACAAATTTAGTTCAATGGTTCAAACTATTGAACTGAATGGGGAGAATATCTAGAAGAATTCTTAATAGGGAGCTCGCGGAATCTATTTTTCGATTATTTATCGAAACGGTTATAGAACTTAAAAATCCGACCGACGCCCAAAATTTCATAGAAGACCTTCTCTCTCCAACAGAAAAGGTTATGTTAACAAAGCGGTTGGCCATAGCGATACTTCTTTCAAGAAATTATACTTACGACGAAATAGTCGATAAAATAAAAGTTTCAAGACCGACCATTATGAATGTTTCCTACTTTCTAAAACATGGCAAAAGCGGATATCAAAAAGTCATTAATAAAATTTTTGTGAATCAGAAAAAAGAAGAGTTTGTCGATAAAATAGAGGAATTACTGCTTAAACTATCTCCTCCAAAAATGTATGGCAGTATAGGATTTGAAAAGAAACAAAAAAAAGGAAAGGAAATATTCAAAAGAAGACTCCGAAGACATTTATTATAGTTTAATGGTTCAAATCATTGAACTATAATCGTTGTGTGTAATCTCATTTTCTGGTAGAATTTCTTAATATATGAATAAATTTTATGTAACAACAGCTATCGATTACGTAAACGACACTATCCACATCGGCCACGCTTTTCAAAAGATAATCGCCGATGTTTTAGCGCGGTACTATCGAATAAAAATCGGAAAAGAAAATGTTTTTTTTCTAACCGGCACGGACGAGTATGGCAAAAAATCGGAAAAAGCGGCAAAAGACAAGGGTGTTTCCCCTGCCGAGTTCGTAAAAGAGATCTCTGACACCGATCAAAAAGAACAAGATTCTCTAAATATTTCTTATGACAGGTTTATAAGAACAACCGATCCAGATCACGAAAAAGTAGTTTCGGAAATATGGAACAGGGTGAATAATAACGATGACATTTATCTCGGAGAATACACGGGAATATATTGTGAAGGGTGCGAGGCGTATTATTTTGAAGATGATCTAAAAAACGGGAAATGTCCCCTTCATTTAAATCTTGAAGTTAAAAAAATAACAGAAAAAAATTATTTTTTTAAATGGTCAAAATATAGCAATTTTTTGATCGACCACATCAAAAAAAATCAAGATTCTATTTTTCCAAAAGCGCGGAGAAACGAAATGCTCGAATTTGCAAAAAACATTAAAGATGTTCCTGTATCACGCACTAATTTTACCTGGGGAATTAAAGTACCAAATGATCCAGGTCAGGTAATTTACGTTTGGTTTGACGCATTAATAAATTATTTAACCGGCGTTGGTTTTTTGGAAGACGAAACTCTGTTTGAAAAATTCTGGCCGGCTGACGTTCATGTTTTAGGAAAAGATAATCTGCGCTGGCATTCGCTTTTGTGGCCGGCGATGCTAAAATCAGCGGGAATCGAACTTCCAAAGACAATTCTTGTTAATGGATTTTTAAAATTAAACGGCGAAAAAATCAGTAAATCTCTTGGTAATATTATTCGACCTTCTGAATGGGTTAAAAAATATGGGACAGACGGCGTGAGATATTATCTTTTGCGCTATTGCACAGTAACCGAAGACAGTGATGTTTCAGAAGAAAAATTAAAACAAGCTTATAATTCTGATTTAGCAAATGGATTGGGAAACTTAGTTGCTCGAGTCGCAAAACTTTGCGAAAAAAATGGAGTCGAGGGGGAAAATTTTGAAGTGAAATTTGACGAAAATGTCGAAAAAGCGATTCGTGAATATCGATTAAACGATGGATTAAAAGAGATTTGGAGAAAAATAACAGATGTTGATAAAAAAATTAACGAAGAAAAACCGTGGGAATTAAACAGGGATGAGGCGAAAAATAAATTAAAAAACTATGTTATTGAAATTCAAAATATCGCATTTAATCTAAAACCTTTCTTGCCCGAAACTGCCGAAAAAATCGAAAAACAATTTTCTGAAAATCAGATTAAATCTCAACCTCCCCTTTTCCCAAGAATTTAAGTTATTCTGAAATGCAAATCTTTTTCTCTAAATAGTATTCAATTAAGTTCTAATTTCAGATGTACTATTTGGAACCAAAGGAATTTTATCTAGAATAAACCTAATTATTCCTGTTTGGTTGGATTCACCAGTTAACTGAAGAAATTGTAGTAAGTTTCTCCAATTTTCCTCAACGACCGTAGCGACCATTTCATGTGGATGAACATATCTATATTGATTTCTTATTATTCCATACTTGTCGAATAGCTCCCAACGCGGCGTACTTATCTCTTTATTGGTGTATTTTTCAGAGATAATATCACTTGGCGTTGCGACTCTTCGGTAACGACCGTCACCTACATACCATTGTTGTCGCTCAAAAAACTCCATATGCTGCTCCGGAGTAAAATAAAAGTGGATGTGGTGACCAAACTCATGAGAAAAAACATCCTCTACCGATTCTTCCGGTCGCTCGATTGATGAGATATATATTGTTTGTGATTGTATAGTAGCAATATAAGCACCGTTTACAACAACTTCTGTACTAGTAGTTCCAAACTTAGCAGTTTTGTCTTCAAAAGCTATTTGTAATCCTGGAAAAGCAGCGAGTAATGAGGTACTTTTATCAATGCACACGCATAAACTATCTGTCATTTTATGAAATTGGCGTTTAGGAAACTGATCTTTAAAAAAAGGCTGTCTTCTGATAAAAGCCCTTTTAAACTCTGGATGTAACTTGATGGGAACACCGCAGTATGCTGTACTTCCTTGCCCCCAAAGAATCTCTGCTGTATTTTCATGTTCAGCGATTCTTTCCTTGATAGCTTTTGCTTCGGGCTCTGGCAGTGACATAAGTAGAAAAAGGATTATGGCATAATTGCCTATCCAATGCAACTATAGGTTCTTATGTACTTCACACCCTTCAAGTGTTATAGCTTTACACCCTTTCTATTTAACTACTCTCATTTTTTAAATAATTCCGGATGGATGAATCGGCTAAGGGCCGAAATAACTCCGTCTCTATAGCCTTTTGTTCTAGTAATCGCTCCATTCGTCATTAGCCCGAAGTGCCCTTCGGCGTGTTTTGAGTTTTTTGTCTTAAATATCATGTCGTTTACAATACCCAGTTCTATGCCCTTATCTATAAGTTTCATGAATTTCTTTGGCGTGTGCATTTTTATCGTCGACCCAATCCCTTCGTTTCCTTCTTTATCAATAATTACGATCCATCCGCAATCAAACCACATTCCATCGATTTTTTGTAATCCGCCTTCGAGTCCAACCCCATAATTTGCCTTAATTTTTTTTATCGCAGCTTTTGCCCTGTTTCTGGCGCCTTTTATGCTTTCGTCATCGCTCATCGGCTGGCTTACGACCCCAGATTCAACATCAATCCCAACGACTTCCCATTTTTTATTCGGAAAAACCATCAAAAATGCTTCTTTTGCTGCTTGTATTTTTGTCGGATTTTTCGACCCAACCACTATTTTCATAATTGTAAATAATTATACCTAAAAGTTGATAAAAGTTTAATTTAAATTACAGCTTTTTCTCCATTACAACTTTTCCATTCTTTATTTTAATTATCTTGTCTATAGTCACTTTGATTAAAGAATTTTTAACAAAATCTTCGCTGATTAATTTTAATAATTTATTACAAACCTTATTAACACTCAAATAAGTAGCAGTTCCTGTAGAAATAATAATAATTCCCAAAGAATTTTCCACGTTTAATTTTCCGTATTTAATAAAGTCGCGATCTAAAGTTATAAGAGTTCTGTTTAATTTCTTACTTACTGAAAAGTGGAAATAATCACTTCTTTTGATATAGTTTCTATCATAAGCATGTACCACAGAATAACCTAACGATTTCAAATAAGTTGCGGAGGGAACAGGAAAACACTCGTCAGCGTAAAGTTGAATACGAGGTTTTTTAGATGGCATATCGAGAGGTAAATTCTCTCTTTTTTATTTCATCTAATGCATCCTCAACATCTTTTTTCTTTAACCATGGATAGGAAGAAATAAAATCAGAGATCGATAAACCCTCCTTTATGTAATCAATAAGGTATGCTATTGGAATTTTACTTTTTGAGATCGTATACCTTTTCCCAAGAGTTGTTTTTTTCATGTTATTTATCTATATTTACAGAGTAGGATATTATATCTCGTCTGTCAAGAAAAAACAATAATCTTTTCTTTAAATATTATGGTCGATACCCATTGTCATTTGAATTTCCATGCTTTTGAAAAAGATGTTGATGAAGTGATTAAAAAGGCATTTGCAGCTGGGATTACAAAAATTATTAACGTCGGAGCTGATCTTGATTCGAGTAAAAAGGCTATTGAAATCGCTGAAAAATATGATGGGCTTTACGCAACCGTCGGAATTCATCCTCATCATGCCGACAAACTCGAAAAGAATTGGATATATAAGCTTGAGGAACTTGCAAAGCATCCAAAAGTCGTCGCGATCGGAGAAATCGGGTTGGATTTTTTTAATTATGAATCAAATGGAATTACAGATCAAAAAAATCAGAAATCCTTATTTATAAAACAAATCGAAATCGCGCATAAATTAGAACTTCCGCTCCAAATCCATAACCGTCATGCAGGAAAAGAAATCTTAGAAATTCTCTTGAATCATAAATCTTATCTTTTAAATCCGCCGGGCGTATTCCATTGTTTTTCGGGAGACATTGAATTCCTGAAGAAAGTGCTTAATCTTGGCTTTTATATTGGATTCGATGGAAACATAACTTACAAAGGTTTAGCAAAAGGAGAAACGACTAGCCTTAAAGATCTTGCAAAGTTCGCGCCGATCGACCGGATTTTAACAGAAACAGACAGCCCTTTTTTAACTCCGGAACCTCATCGGGGTACGAGAAATAGCCCAGAGTATGTTATAATAGTGGCTGAATCGATCGCAAAAATTAAAAATATTCCCTTTGAAAAAGTCAAAGAACAAACAATAAAAAACACTCTTACTCTTTTTATTATAAAAGATTAAAATCAAAATATGACCGGTTTTTTTAAAAAAATATTTGACCGTTATCCGATTAAGACGATACGCACAATCGAAATTTTATCGGGACTTATAGTTTGGATTTTAATATTATCTCCTATATGGGGATCGCTTTTTGCGCCCTATATAATCGCCTATTTTATCGTTTTTTTCGATGTATATTGGTTTTATAAGTCTTTCTCTCTCACGATCACGGCCTATATCGCATCCAAAAAAATTAGAGAAGCAGAAAAAGAAGATTGGCTAAAAAAAGCTAAACAATTGGATAAATTTGATAAAGTAAGCCACATTATAGTAATCCCAAATTACACAGAAAGCGTAACGAAACTCGAAATCACGATTAAAGCGATCGCAGATCAAA
The DNA here is from genome assembly GCA_023484045.1 of Patescibacteria group bacterium. Classification (GTDB taxonomy): domain Bacteria; phylum Patescibacteriota; class Microgenomatia; order Levybacterales; family UBA12049; genus JAMCZG01. The sequence continues at coordinate 65,464 of JAMDAA010000015.1, read as the reverse complement.
CCTTACCCACAAAACAGATCTATATCGTCTTAGGCATGGAAGAAAGAGAAAAAGAAGCTAAAGAAAAAGCTGATTATCTTATAAACAAATTTAAGAAAAATTTCGGAGACATATTCGCGGCCTACCATCCCGATATTCTTGGAGAAATAAAAGGAAAATCATCTAATGAGGCTTTTGCCGGAAAAGAAGCGTACAAAAGACTCGTTGAAGGAGGTATCATTGATATAAATTACACAACGGTTTCGTCTGTCGATGCGGACTCAATTTTCGACCGACAATATTTTGCGTACTTAACCCATAGCTTTTTAATTCACCCAAATAGACACCATCTTTTTTGGCAATCGGCAACAGTTTATTACAACAATATCTGGAAAGTTCCTGCGCCGACTAGAATCGTTTCGTTTTTCGGAAGTCTTTGGAGAACAGGAGTTTTACTTCAAGGTAACAGACTAATAACAAATTCGACGTACACTTTATCATTTTTGACTTTAAAAAATATTGGCTTTTGGGACGTCGACGTTATCCCCGAAGATTACAGAATATTTTTTAAAGCGTTTTACGCGTTAAAGGGAGATGTTTCTGTTGTACCGATATTTTTAAGAACGTCTATGGATGCCGCGCTTTCTACAAGTTATATAAAAAGTTTGAAAAATAAATATCAGCAAGAACGCAGGTGGTCATGGGGCGCGTCTGACAATCCTCTTTTTATCAAATGGTGGTTAACTGTTCCGGGAGTCCCATTTTTTAAAAAGACCATAATTCTTTACAATGTTTTACTCGATCACATTCTTTGGCCGGTTAACTGGTTCATCGTAACAATCGCTGCCAATATTATTCCTTTAGTCAATCCTGTTTTCTCAAGAACCGCGATCGGCTATAACCTGCCAAGACTCGCCGGTTTCATATTAACATCCTGTCTTTTTTCGCTCCTTGCGATGATCATTATTGATTACAAAAGCCGGCCGAAAAATTCTTCTGTTTCGATAAAGCGGCAGTTTATTTTCCCGCTCGAATTTGTACTTTTACCGATCGTCGGATTTTTTCTGACCGCTCTTCCGGCTTTAATATCTCACACGCAACTCATGTTTGGGAAGCGACTTGAATACAAAGTCACCGAGAAACTATAATTTATAGAGAATGAAAAAACTTGCACGACTCGAAAAAAGCCGAAACTGTTGGTTTTTACTTTCTATATTATTTGTGTTTTTTTTCTTAAGATTACCTTCTCTTTTTGAACCATATTGGTACGGCGACGAAGGAATATATCAAGTAGTCGGAATGGGCATAAATAACAATAGACTGTTATACAGAGATATTTGGGACAACAAACCTCCTCTCTTGTATCTACTCTATTCATTTTTTTCTTCTGACCAATTTATGTTAAGATTTGTATCTTTAATCGTCGGTCTTTCATCTGTAATCGTCTTTTTCCATCTAGCAAAGACGCTATTTGAAAATAAAAAGATTGTTTTTGTTTCCACTTCTTTTTTTGCCCTTTTTTTTGGCTTGCCGATAATCGAAGGCAATATCGCAAACGCAGAAAATTTTATGCTTCTTCCGATTATATTATCTGCTTTTTTACTATTTAAATTAACTCAAAGCGAATTTCATAAGTTACCCAAAATGATTCTTTTTACTTCCGGACTTTTATTATCTGTCGCATTTTTATTTAAAGTTGTTGCCGTATTTGAATTTACCGCTTTCTTGCTTTCTTTAATATTTATTAACTATAAAAGACAACATTTAACTGCCTTAATAAAAAAAGTTTATCCATTTTTACTCGGTTTTTTTATCCCGATCATTTTCGCTTTTTTGTTTTTCTTTATAAAAGGCGCTTTCTGGGATTTTTATACTGCTGTATTTATACAAAACGTCGGTTATATCGGATACGGAAACAAACTATTAATACCGCAAGGATTGTTAATTATAAAACTTATAATTTTATCGGGTTTTATTTTTTTTCTGTTTAAAAAAAGAGATAAAATGAATCCCGCAACAATATTTATTTTATTGTGGTTTTTGTTTTCGACATTCAGCGCATTTTTTGCGCAAAGACCTTATACTCATTATCTTTTAATGCTTCTTCCAAGTTTCTCTTTAATGATCGGGCTTATTTTTTTCGACAAGAAATATTCGAAATTGATATCCGTTTTATTTATCGCCGTTATTATTTTAATTTTGAGTAACTTTAAATTATATGATAAAAATATAGCCTACTACCAAAATTATTTATCTTTTGTGCTTAATCAAGAAAGCGTTTACTCTTATCAGGAATTTTTTGATAAACAAACTCCAATCGATTACGAACTCGCTCAATTCATTAAAAACAGGATCGGGAAAGATAATCTTTTCATCTGGGGAAACAATGCGCAGGTGTATAAACTCGTAAATAAATTACCGCCGGGAAAATTCATCGTTGCCTATCATATTTCGATGAAAAGTAATAATATTGACGAAACAAAAATGGACCTAGAAAAAATAAATCCTAAATTTATCATTATCACTTCCCCGAACAATCCAGTTCCATATGAACTAAACGGTTACAGACAATGGATAAGTATCGGAAATAGTGTTATTTATGAACGACTTTTTTAAAAAGGCTTTTGCCGACAGAATTATTTTTGCATCTTTTTTTGGAACGATTTTATTTATTTTTTTAACCATCGCCATCATATTTTTTTCGTACCAAAAAATGCCGCCATTCATACCTCTTTTTAATCAAATGCCCTGGGGGGAGGAAAGACTCGGAACGAAACTCGAGATTTTAATTCCGATCTCAATCGCGTTTATTTTTTTGGGGATTAATTTTACGCTTTCGAATACGATCTATCAAAAAATGCCGCTCATCGGAAGATTAATTTTTGCAACCGGTTTTTTAGTTTCTTTTCTAGTTTTTCTTTTTATTATCAGAACCGTGCAAATCATAGTTTAATTATTTATGCAAATCGTCGGTAATAATCTTTCTCTTGTGCTACCGTTATTAGTCGCTTTTTTCGTAACCGTATTCATAACGCCAATTTGTATTTATTTTCTTAAAAAATTAAATATCGTCGACGACCCAAAAACACACAAACATCCGGGCGTTATTCATAAAAAACCGATTCCAAGAGGCGGTGGCATCCCGCTTTTTTTCGGAGTTCTTGTCGCCGGAATAATATTCCTCCCATTAAATCAAACTACGTTAATTTTGTTTTCTGCATCTTTTATTGCGCTTGTCATCGGTGTTTTAGACGATAAATTTGATCTGTCTCCATATTTAAGATTTTTTGTAAACATCGCTGTTTCTCTGATGGTAGTCGCAAGCGGCATAACCATACCTTTTATAACAAATCCTGCGGGCGGAATTCTTCATTTCGATTCGATAAACACGACACTGTCTTTTTTAGGAGCGAGTCTAACGATATCGCTCGCCGATATAATCGCTCTTTTTTGGATCACGTGGGTTATGAACATGTTAAATTGGAGTAAAGGAGTGGATGGACAAATGCCCGGAATCGTCGCAATCTCGGCGATCGTGATCGGAATCTTAAGTTTGCGTTTTCCGATATCAGAACAAGATACCTTTATCTCGGCAAACCTGTCTTTTGCGATCGCAGGCGCTAGTTTAGGTTTTTTAATTTTTAATTTTTATCCTGCAAAAATTTTCCCTGGGTATGGCGCTACTTCTTTATACCTACTTTTGGCCGCAACGTCGATGCTATCCGGCGCAAAACTCGCGACGGCAATTCTTGTTATGGGAATCCCGATGATCGACGGGGTATTCACAATTCTTCGAAGAATTTTTTCCGGCAAATCACCTTTCTGGCACGATAATAAACATCTTCATCACATTCTTTTAAGTTTAGGCTTTGGGCAAAGACAGATCGCGTTGTTTTACTGGGTTATTTCTGCTATATTAGGAACGATTTCTCTGAGCTTAACGAGCCAGGGGAAAATTTTTACAATATTAATGTTAATCGTACTCGTCGGAGGACTATTGCTTTTTTTACATCTTAGTTTGGAGAAAGATGAAAAAGAAATTATATAACATAATAAGACTTCTTCGTCCGAGACAATGGATTAAAAACTTTGCGATCTTTCCGGCGATCCTGTTCACGGGACAGCTTTTTGAAATTTTGGTGCTTCAAAAAATAATACTCGGTTTTATTACGTTTTGTTTTTTATCATCGGCGATATATATAATAAACGATATTTTCGATATTAAAAAAGATAAACTGCACCCTTTTAAAAAATACCGCCCCCTGGCCCACGGTGATATTTCGATTCCTACAGGCCTTATAATCGCGGTTATTTTAGGCGTTGCTTCGCTTATAATAAGTCATTACGTAACACCCGCGTTTTTTATCTTGATTATCGTTTTTGCGATTCTCCAGGTCGCTTACTCGATGTTTTTGAAAAATATTGCGCTTATCGATATTTTAGCCCTTGCCGCAGGATATATTTTAAGAGTTTACGGAGGAGAGTTCGCTTCTGGATTTCATATTTCTGTATGGCTTTTATTAACAACGATTTCAATTTCGCTTTTTATCGCCGTCGGCAAAAGACGGTCCGAACTCGCACTAATATCTCAACATCTTGAATCAAAAGCCTACTCAACACGACAAGCGCTTTCCCATTACTCAGAAAAACTTTTGGACCTTTATCTCTCGGTTTTTGCGACTTCGACTTTTATCTCATATTCACTTTTTACTTTTTTGGAAAATCCGCAAGGGTTTAAAATATCTTTTGGATTATTTTTACCTGATTTTCTTCCTGCGTTTTTTCAGAGGAAATGGTTAATGATCACTATTATTCCTGTCGTATACGGAATTATGCGTTATATGCAGGTAATGTACGAAAAGCAAGAAGGCGAAAATCCCGAAAGAATTTTAATCGAAGATAAGCAGCTTTTAACGACCGTTATAATTTGGCTCTTCTTAGTAATCGGCATTATCTATGCCATCGGGTCGTAAACCCTACTGCTTTGCGACGTATTGGGAATTAACCCAGCCAGTTACGTCTTTGAACTTTATTTCAAACCAACCATTTTCTTCTTTTATAATTTCGTATTCCTCTCCCGGATAGGCCTTTCCGATCTCTGCTGAATTTAGCGAACCGGTTTCCCGAACCCTCAAAAATCCCGTTTGCGTCTGAAGAATTTTTATTTTTGAAACGATTACTATCGGAGTAGGAGTAATTGTTAAAACAACCGGTGCTGATAATTCACTTAGGTTTACGCCCAAAAATCCGAGCAACGTGAGTTTATAACCGGCGACTGTCCTTATTTTAATCATTTTTTCAGTGTAACCGTCTTTTACCAATCTTATTTCGTGATCCGATTCGGTAATATCTTTTAAAAGAAGAGGCGTATTACCCACGGAATTATTATCTAATAAAACTCGTGCGTTGTCCGGAAAAGACAAAATCATAAGCTCCGTTTTTTTTGAATCGGTAAGGGGGACAAGCGATATAACACTTCCTTCGGAATTTCCCGCCTTTCCAAAAGTTCTGTCGACAACTGTTAAAATAGATTTTGTTATTTTTATTTTTTCCTCAAAAGGAGAAAATCCGTCTTCTTTCGGAACAAGACGGACAGTGTAATCTCCGACCGAAATCATATCGGATAGGTCACATTTACAAAGCGGCGTTTGACCGATTAATTTATCGTTTAAATAAACATCTGCTTTTGGAACCGAAGTTACCTGTAAAGCACCCTTTCCTGAATTATTATTTATGTAAAAAATAAAAATTACCAAAATAATCGAAGCAAGTACCAGAGGGGTTAAATAGAGAAGAAGTTTTTTTAGCATAAAGTGAAATTAATATAACATAAAAAATACGTTTATTGAAGTATTTATTTTTAACATAGATGAGCGAGGAATGTGATTTTTCGAAGGAACGAATGATAAAATAGCTGATATTATAAAATACAAAGTAATGAATTATTGGGTACCAAATGATATTAACAGACAAAAGGTGGGTGACAAGAAAAATCACATTCTGAGCGAAAACAAAAAGTGTGTTTCGAGCAAAAAAAACAAGTTGTCAAAAAAATGCCTTTCGGCGATTCTTATCAGTTTTGATTTTTGAGGTTTGATTTTTGATCTTTTTTAGTATTCCGGCATTCCGCCCGGCATCTGAGGCATCAAATCTTTCTTTTCTTCCGGAAGATCGGTTATTAAAGCTTCTGTTGTTAATATCATCGTCGCGATCGAAATCGCATTTTGAACAGCAACTCTTACAACTTTTGCGGGATCTATAATTCCTTCTTTTAACATGTCTACCGGCTGTGCATTATCTATGCTGTCTGTTTTTAAAACATTAAACCCTTGTCCGTTTGCACTGACTGCCCTTGCTTTTGCGATTAATTGCCCTGCATCTAAACCGGCATTTTTCATTAATTGAACAAAGGGTTGTTCTAATGCATCTTTTACAATCTCGAAGCCGATTATTTCATCATGACTCGCTCCGGATTTTTCTAATTCTTTGGCGTTCATTCTTTGGGCGATATCTAAAAGCGCTACTCCGCCGCCCGGAACAATACCTTCTTCGAGCGCCGCTTTTGTCGCCGCAACCGCATCATTTACTCTCTCTTTTTTATCTTTTAATTCTACTTCTGTTGCCGCACCGACATTAATAACCGCGACTCCGCCGGAAAGCTTTGCGAGCCTTTCCTGAAATTTTTCTTTATCAAAATCAGACGTTGATTCTTCGATCGCACGTTTTATCTGGGCGATTCTTGCTTTAATTTTTGACATTTCTCCTTTTCCACCGATTATCCTTGTGTTTTCTTTATCTGTCCATACTTTGTCTGCCCTTCCGCAATCTTCGATCGTAACATTCTCAAACTTTCTGCCGGTATCTTCCGAAATTACTGTCCCGCCGGTCAAAATCGCTATATCTTCGAGCATTTCTTTTCGTCTGTCTCCAAAGCCCGGCGCTTTTATCGCGATCGTGTTAAACGTTCCTCTTAATTTATTTACAACCAAAGTCGCAAGTGCCTCGCCTTCGATCTCATCTGCGATGATAACTAAATCTTTCGAAACTTTTATCAGGCTTTCTAAGAATGGAAGAAGCTCATTGAGCGCCGAAATTTTCTTATCGGTGATTAATATACACGGATTTTCGATTTCGGCCTCCATTTTATCGGGGTTTGTTACAAAGTAGGGAGATGCATAACCCCGATCAAATTCCATTCCTTCTTTATATTCGATTTCTGTCGATAAACCTTTTCCTTCTTCGACGGTTATTATTCCGTCTTTTCCGACTTTTTTTAAGGCTTCTGCGATCAGATTTCCGAGTTCTGAATCTCCGGCCGAAATTTTAGCGACGTTCGCCCAATCGGGTTGTTTAAGATCTTTTTTCATTTTTTTGAGCTCGGAAACGACATGGTCGCTTGCTTTATCCAGTCCTGTTCGCATGATCATCGGGTTTGCATTTGCGGTTATCATTTTTATTCCTTCTTTAACGATCGCCCGCGCTAAAACTGTAGCTGTTGTTGTTCCGTCTCCTGCAACGTCTGCAGTTTTAGAAGCCGCTTCTTTAACAAGCTGCGCGCCCATGTTTTGAAATGGATCTTTGAGCTCGATTTCTTTTGCAACAGAAACACCGTCGTGTATTACGCTCGGCGCTCCCCATTTTTTATCTAAAGCAACGTTTCGACCTTTTGGACCAAGAGTTGTTGCGACCGCATTTGCCAATTGATCGACTCCTTTGATTAACAACTCTCGTGCTTCTGAACCGTATTTAATATCTTTTGCCATACATTTTTAGCTTTTAGTTTTTAGCGTCTAGCGTTTAGTTATTAAAACTAGTCACTGAACGCTAATTCCTAGACGCTATTCTACAATTGCGAGTATATCTTTTTGTTCAACGAGCATCCATTCTTCGCCTTTTACCTTTACTTCATTTCCGCCCCATTTTTTATACATAACTTTTTGTCCTGGCCTAACGACCATTGGAATAAATTTTCCTTCATCATTTGTCGCGCCCGAACCAATTGCCATAACAAGTCCTGTTTGGGGTTTTTCTTTTACGGTATCCGGAAGAAGAATTCCGCTCGCGGTTTTTTCTTCGGCTTCCAAAGGTTTTACCAATACGTTGTCAAAAAGAGGCTTTATTTTAAATAGATCATGAGTTAAGTGAGATTGCCCTGAAGCTTTTGATTTGGTTTTTTTCATATATATAAATAAACTCCTGTCTTAATAAAATATCACTTGTTAAAAGTGACTGCTAATTTATACAACAAAGTTTTTTTATTGTCAATACCCTGTAGTAATTACGGGGACTCCGAAAGCCCATCTCTCATCCAGATTACTCTGTCGACAAACTTCTCATCTTCCGGTTCGTGTGTGACCATGACAATAGTTTGTCCTAACTCCTTATTCAGTTTTTTGAATAACTCTAAAACGACTTTTGAGGAAACGCTGTCAAGATTTGCACAGGGCTCGTCGGCAAAAAGTATTTTGGGTTTGTTAATAAGCGCTCTGGCAATAGCGACTCTTTGTTGTTCACCGCCCGAGAGTTCATTGGGATAATGGTCTACCCGCTCGCCTAAGCCGACAATTTCCAACATTTCTTGGGCCCGTTTTTTATAGCCATCATTGTTTCCACCCAAAGCAAATGCCGGTAAATACACATTTTCTAAAGCTGTTAGTTCTGCGATTAACGCGTATTCCTGAAATACATAGCCTAAGTTTTGCAGACGATATAAAGTTTTTCCTGAATCAGAAAGTTTTAAAACATCAGTGTCATTAATAAGAATTTGCCCTTCGGTTGGTGTATCGATTAACCCCAGTTGGTGAAGAAGGGTTGATTTACCAGAGCCACTTCGCCCCATAATCGCGATAAATTCTCCCGCTTTCACGTCAAAAGAGACACCTTTTAACGCTGGTGTTGGAACTCTACCGGGATAAATTTTTTTAAGATTTTCTACTTTAATTATATTGTTTATTTTTGATCTTTGAGTTTTGAGATTTGATTTTTCCATATCATGCTCCCCAAATAGCTTTAAGAATGTTTTCCTTCGCTCCTCGCCACGACGGAATAAACCCGGCGATCAAAGCCGCTAAAAATAAGCTGAGCGCATTATAGATAAGCCCTAATTTATTTAACGCCAAACCCGTCTCGCCGACCGGAAGTCTTAGTGGGTGACCAGAAAAGAATGGCACCAATACATAAAGCGTTAGAAGTGTTCCGATAACAACCCCTAAACTGACATAAAAAAGCGCCTGAAAAATATAAGAGTAGATAATAATATTTTGTTTAATACCGATCGCCTTTAAAATTCCGATCTGCCGCCTTTTATGAACCACCTCAACATAAATTAAGATAAAGATCGTGATCGCTGCCACCGCCAACCCAATGGCGCTAATGATAAGTGTAATCATGTCAAAGCTTTTAGAAACATTACCCAATGCCCCGACAAAATTATTCCATTTATCAACTCTTAAATTGGGAAAAAAAGTTTTAATTTGGTCAACATAGCCGTCTTCGCTACCTGTATCTTTAATTTTTACGAGGATTTGAGACGCATTATCGTGAACACCGAGTATCGATTCTGCTTCTTTGGTAGTAATAAAAGCTAATCTATCAACAAAACCGAATTGAACTCTAAAAATACCTTTCACTTTATACTCTTTGACCGTTTGGTTTGAGAAAGTAACCTGAACTTTATCTCCAACTCTAACTCCTCCTAAGTCGATAAGATCTTCGGAATCTCCGTATCCTCCGGCTAAGGACGATCCCAAAAGAATTTCGCCATTACCTAAACCTTCTAGATACTCTCCGCTAATTATTTTCGAAGCAATATTCGAGATGTTCTTTTCGTTTTCCGGATCAACTCCGATTATTTCTCCTGACCTAAACTTGAATTTTCCGTTTTTTTCCTTGTCGAAAGCCAACGTCCCGGCCAATTTATAACGACTGGTAACGGCTGTAACTCCCGGAATCTTTTCAACTTGATCCATGATGTCCCTTGCGTGAATAATGAAGTCTTTTTTTGTCGGCTCTTCTTGGGGCTCGATAACAATATTTGAAACAAGGTTAGTTACGACCTGCTTATTAATCCCTTCGAGAACACCGTTTAGAATCCCTGCGATAAAAACTAAATTAACAAAGGCCAAAGACAAAATAAAAATTATAAGCGCTGTTGTTGCTTTGTTGCCTTTAACAATCGATTTAAATGCTAAAAATGCGGCTATCTTTATGTTTCTTGCCATGCTATTTTGCAGGTTTTGGAACTATTACTTTCTCAAAAACATCAAGTCCCGAAAGAATCTCGACAACTCCGCCGGTACCTTTTATGCCGGTTGTTATTTCCTTTTGTCTGGTGTTTTTTCCTTCCAAAATCTCGACGTATTTTTTGCTTGCCCCGCGAAGCCCTGGCGAAGTGGGGCCGTTTTTTTCTTGGACTGCGCTTCGCGGAATAATTAAGGCATCGGGACGAGAAACCGTTATTATTTCTGCGTCTCCGCTCATATCGAGTTTTACTTTAGTAAGGTCTTCTAAAACAATTTTGACAAGATAGCTTTTGCCGCCGTTAACTGTTGCTGCATAGTCGATTTCGGAAACATGCCCTTTAAACGTTTTCCCTTCAAAAGCGTCGAGGGCAACCGAAGCTTCTTGACCAATCGAAACATCGCCAATATCCGATTCGCCTACCCTTGCTAAAAAAACCATGTTATTCGGATTTGCGATCGTGACAATGGAAGTGGTATTGGTAATTCCTGTTCCCGCTTGAACATAAACTTTGGTGACAACTCCTGTAATCGGCGAGTATAAATCGGCGTCTTTTAAATCTTGTTCTGCTTTTTTAATCGAGTCATAGGCTTTATTCTGTTTTGCATCTACGGCTGTCCTTCTTATTTTTTCGTCAAAAGATTCGTCTACTTTTCTTTTAAGTTCGTCGTAAACTTTTTCGGATTCGGCTTTGGCAGCGGTAAAATCTTGCCAGGCTTGTCGTAAGCTTGCTTCTAGTTTTTCTTTGTCTAAAGAGGCGATATAACTTCCTTTTTTAACCGGCTCATTTTTTTCAACTGCGAGATAAACTAATTTCCCACTCACTGGAAATTTTAGCTCGACTTCGTCTTCGGATTTGATTTCTCCGGAAGCAGTTACTCTCTGCATAATAGTATCTCTTTTTACTTCGATCGTTTCCTCCCGGGCTGCGCTCGAAAAAGATGGATACACCCGAAAACCAATAAAAAGAATTGCTAGAAATGCCAAGGCAATCAAAATATTTCTCCTGATAAAAAACCTTTTAATCATAGGTATTTATTTAACTTTTTCTGTCGATTTCTTATCTTTAATAAATTCTGCCAACTTCCCGCCGAAAAACTTCTCGAGAATAACAGTGAGAAGTCCAGTCTGAATCATGACGATACCCGAAAAACCTGACTTTTTCAAAACCAAAACAGCCAATTTATCACCTGCCTCAACTTTGAGATCTCGCCTTAAATCGGCTGGGAGGACTACCTGACCCTTCTCTCCAACGGTGGTTGAACCGTAAAACTTTTTATTATCTATAAACATCTTTTTTCACCCGCCTTTAATATGAAATAAACGGAATTTCCTACTTTCCGTTCAAATTATACACCGTCTTTACAGCAATTGCAAGTCCTAAGACTAGCACCTACTTGACAGGATGTTTGCTGTTCTTTACTATAAAAATATCCCAGAAATTATGGGTTTTATTGTATGAGTCTTTTCTCCGGCAAAAAGATACTTTTATTAGGCTTTATTTTAGTTCTTCTCGGAGCGATACCTGTAACATTATATTTGCTCCAAAGGCAACAAGAAATAAGAAGTAGTGCCGCACCTTTAACCGTTGTTTCTTTTAAACCGGATTCGACACTCGCTTCACCGATACAAAAAAACGTCGGAGATAAAGCGGACATGGACATAATGATGGATCCGGGGAAAAATATTATCACGGTCGTTAAACTTTACATTAAATATGATCCGAAAAAGCTAGCAGTTATACAGAATGGATTTGTCCCGAACTCTGCCGTTGTAACCGCGCTTGAAGGTCCAACATATAATTCGGGGAGCGTATACGCATTGCTTTCTGTTATTGTAAGTAGCAGTCAGGGCGCTGACCCGACCAAGGTTATTCAATCGGCGACAAAACTTGGAACCATATCTTTTAACGCGATCGAAGCGACAGACGCCCCAACTGAAATAAGTTACACACCGCAGACTCAAGCGCGATCTTCTGCTGCGGGCGACCCTTATACCGAAAATTCTATAAAAAATACAATTCCTGCTTATATAAAAATTGGAGGAGTAGTGCCAACGCCGACTATTCAACCTTCGATAACTGCCACTCCAAGCGCCACAAATCAATCTCCGGTTTGTACGTCCTTCGCTTTAGATCGCGAAGCGTCGGGAACAGCTCCTCTTTCGATTACATTCACTGCTTCTGGTAATGACCCCGATAGCACGATAAATAAAGCAACATTTAATTTCGGAGACGGGCCGGTCCAGGATGTTACTCAAGCCGGCGGAATCGGAACAAATAACGTAAGCGTTCAAATCGCCCATACTTTTAATAATTCGGGAACGTTTAACACATCTGCTGTATTAACAGACGATAAAGGCGCTGTGAGCGATATTGCAACTTGCAGTAAAACAATAACTATCTCTGGGGGAAGTGCAACGGGCGGAACAACACGGCCGGCGGCCACAGCAACTCCGACTACAGTCGTTACTACTCCGCAAGCACCGGGACCGGGAGATATTATTCTCGGTGCAGGCGCTTTTGGAATCGCGGCTACGATAATCGGGGCGCTTGTTTTCTTAGCACTATAGTATCTATTTCTCCAAAAAAGAAAGCAGGGCTTCTTGTGGTAAGTTAACTTTTGAATAATTTTCCAACCTTCTCTTTCCTTTCTTTTGTTTTTTTAGGAGTTTATCTTTTCTTGTTCTGTCTCCTCCGGAAAGTTTTGCGACAACATCTTTTCTGAACGGCGGAATTTCTTCTCTCGCAATAATTTTTCCATCAATAACACCTTGGATAATTTGTCTAAACTGTTGTCTTGGTAATAATTCTTTTAATTTTTCTGTTTTTTCCCGGGCCTTATAAATAACCTCATCTTTATAAACATATTCCGATAAAACATCGATCGGATGATCATTGATTATAATCTCTAAATTTATTAAATTTGCGCTTCTAAAACCGATAAACTCATAATCGACACTCGCAAATCCCGAAGATGCAGATTTTAATTCCGATGACAACCCTCTTATAAACATACTATACGGTAGTTCATACTCCAAAACCGCGTACGTATCATGGTATAAAGTGTTAATAAGCTTACCTTTTCTTCTTTGGCAGAGAGACATAATATTTCCGATAAAATCGACCGGAGAATAAATCAATAAACTAATATATGGCTCAAGCATCGAGCCATCGGGATTTTTCTTATACAAAACTTGCGGGATAGTTAAAAGCGGCTCGACTTTTTCTTCCCTTTTCAGCCTTTCTTTAATAATCTCTGCATGCAGCAGTCCTAAAAAACCGACTCTGAATCCGCTTCCTAAAAAAGATGAGTAATCTTCGGAAAAAGTGAGTGAGGCATCTTTGAGAGTAAGTCTTGACAATCCTTCTTTAAGACGAACAAAGTCATCGGGATTTTTAGGATAAACACCGAAGAAAACCATGGGTTTAGGTGGTTCGTAACCTGGCAACGGTTCTACTTTTTCAAATTTTGAATTCTGAATTTTGCCCGCCCCGCTTCGCTTGGCGAGGCTGGGGAATTCTGAATTCGTAATCGTATCCCCGACCCGACATTCATGAATGTCTTTTACGCCTGTTATTATATATCCTATCTCTCCTGTTTTGAGTTCGGCTGACGGAGAGAGAAAAGGAGAGAAATAACCAACCTCCGTCCCTTGGGTTAAAGTTTCTTCCTGAATAAGTTTTATTTTTTCTCTATGTTTTATATTCCCGTCAACGATCCGGACAAAAGCGATAACCCCCCTGTGTTCGTCGTAAACCGCATCAAAAACAAGCGCCCGAAGCGATAAATTTTTGTTACCCGTTGGTGCAGGAATTTTTTCAACGACTTTTTTTAAAACAATGCCTGTGTTTTCTCCTGTTTTTGCAGAAATATATAAAATCTCTTCTTCATTAAATCCAAAAATATTGCACATCGCCTTTGCCACGATTTTGCTTTGGGCGTTTGGCATGTCTATTTTATTTATAACCGGGATTATAACGAGATTTTGTTTTTTTGCCGCATTGAAATGGGCAACGGTCTGAGCCTGAATCCCCTGCGTTGCGTCGACCAATAGAATTACGCCCTCACAACACGCGAGGGTTCGCGACACCTCGTAAGAGAAATCAACATGACCGGGAGTGTCGATCAGATTTAGGATATAATTAACGCCATTATATTCATAGTTCATCCGAACCGGCGCGAGCTTTATCGTGATTCCGCGTTCTCTGCTTATCGGATTTTGGTCTAAAAATTGATTTATTATTTTTTCTTTAGAGACAGTTTTTGTGATCTCCAAAAACCTGTCTGCTAGAGTTGATTTACCGTGATCGATATGCGCCACGATCGCAAAATTTCTGATATTTTGTTCCATACTGAAAGATTATAACAGACTACGAGGCTAAAATCATAATTGGGAAGCACTGTTCATGATTCTCTGAGGGTTTTTTAATATCTCTATTAAACCTTTATGCTCAGCTCGTTTTAATCGCGAATAAAGAGTTTCGACTGTATCTTCAGGCTGAGTTTCAACTACTACTCGCTGTAAAACTGGGCCCGTATCTGCTTCTTCGGTTACAATGTGCCATGTCGACCCCGCATACTTAAGGCCGATAAAATTTTTAACAGCATCATTCGTCATAAGACCTTTATTCCAAGGCGCTGGTGAACCGTCGGGAAAAAGATATTGCCCATCTTCTTTGTCGGGTAAAAGGCCCGGGTGAATATTTATTGTTATACCATTAAATGTTTCGAAATAGGAATGAGGCAGTACTGTTGAAAACCCGGCTAGAATCGCAATCTGAGTACCATATCTATTTAAAGTGATTCCTAAATCTGCCCCATAAGCCTTCCTAGTTTGTGTTGATCTATTAAAAGATATGACCCCTTTCGGTATATTACGGTTTTTAACCCTCTCAAATCCCTTTGCATCAGGTTTATCGCTTACTACTATTGCAATACTGGCATTAATTGATCTATCTTCTATTGCATCTATTACAGCTTGCAGATTTGTACCCGTGCCCTTATTTGAAATTAAAACAGCAAGTTGTACGGGCTTTGCTTTTTCTTCCTGTTCCTTATGTCTAAAATTTTCGACTGATACCATTTTTTAGAAAATTAAGGATTAATTCGCGTGCCGTCGATCGTTTCTTCGCTTTTCCCCAATATCTCTCTCCAGCCGCTCACTTTTCTAAACAAATGTATAAACATACTCGCTTCTTTGACATCAAACAACCACGTAAGGAGAAGGTAGAAACTAAGTCCCGCAAAACTCGATATTCCGGTTAAGAAAAGAAGGTTTACTGTTTTTGTTGTATCAAAAACTAATTGATCTAAAAGCTTAATCGGAATATACAACGCAAAACCGCTTAAAAAACTCGCCAAAGTTATTTTTACAAATGGTACTATTAAAAACTTTCTGTTAAAACCTTTAATTTTTATGTCCAGGAATGTAAGAAGTAATATCAAATTTATTACAGCGCCGATCGAAGTTGCGATCGCAACGCTCTCGATGCCAAAATGATAAACAAAAATAAATAAAGCGTTTACTAAAAGCATTAAGACTGTTGTTACGCTCCCTATTATAAGCGGCGTCCTTGTGTCGTGAAAAGCGTAAAAACCACGCGAAACCAGGTATATTAGCGCCTGTGCAAAGATCGAAAGCGATAAAATTGCTAAAGCTTTTCCGGTTAAAAGCGTCGCGCTCCAGTCAAATTGTCCGGCGCCGAAAAATAAGCGAATAACCGGGACTCTTAAAACTATAAAAATCACAGAAACGGGAATTATAAGATACGCTATTTGATTAAAACTCGTCGTAAAAGTTGTCTTAAATTCCTCAAGTTTTTCTCTTTCCCTCGATAATACTGGAAATGCCGCTTGCGCGATCGTCTGCCCAAACAACACGACCGGCGCAAACGCTAAGGTTTGTGCGTAATCGAATATTACGTAGTTTCTTCCCGGAGATGACAAGAATGAAATAAGTGTTACGGTCGCGATCGTTCCGAATTGGAAAACCGCGATCGAAATGGTTCTCGGCCACATAAGTTTTACAACTTCCAGTACGCCGTCTTCTTTTATGTTTTTTAACGACGGTCGGAAAGAAAATCCGACCCTTTTACTCATCGGTAGCTGTACTATAAAAAATATAAACGCACCCAAAACCACACCGATCGCAGCAGAATATATCCCAAAAACCGACGAAAAAACAACTATTCCGATTATTATTCCTAAATTGTATAAAGCCGCTGCGATCCCCGGAATAAAAAAATGATTGTACGACTGCAAGATTGCCGAAAAGAATGTCCCGAGTATAAAAAGAAGTTGACCGAAAATAATAATCCTCATTAGATCGCTCATTAAAATCATTTCTTTATCTGAGAATCCCGATCCAAGGTTTAATACGTGAAGGAAAAACGGAGCGAATATAAATAGGATCAAAGACAAAACCAAAAAAATTCCGAAACACAAAACAAGAAGCGTCGAAGCCATTTCGTGCGCCTCTTTTTCTTTGCCCTTGTTTAAGTATTCCGAAAAAACAGGAATAAAAGAAGAAGACAACGCGCCCGCAATAATAAGTTGAAATAAAAAATCCGGAAGTTTTTGTGATGCCAGATATACTCCTAAAGTATCCGACGCACCAAAAATACTGACTAATAATCTTTGTCTTATAAGACCGAGTAACTGAGACAAAACAATCGTCAGCATGATAATAAAAGCGGCCGATAAAATGTTTGTCTGTCTGGCAAGAAGTATGTTGAGGCTTTTTCTTAAAAAATCCTTAGGCATTGTATTTACCAGTATAGCATGATAAAATAACGCTATGCCAGTAATAAAATCGGCAAAAAAGAAATTACGACAAGACAAGAAAAGAAGCGTAAAAAACGCAAAATTTAAAAAACTTTTGAGCGAAGCCATTAAAAAGGCTGGGAAAAAACCTTCGGAAAAAACTATATTGATTGCCACAAAAACAGTCGATAAAGCGGCGAAAAATAAAATTATCCATAAAAATAAAGCCGCGAGGATTAAATCGAGACTTTCAAAATTAATGCCGGCAAAAAAGACCGTAAAACCTGTAGCCGCAAAAAAACCAAAATCTAAGAAAACTAAATAGTCTTTAGCTTTACCTCTTAGGCCCACTAAATTCTAGACATGTTATAATTCATTCTATGATTACGACAATTATTTTTGATTTATCGGAAGTATTTTTTTCCGGAATGCGAGGTATCGAAAAAAGGATAACTAAAATTACTGGGGCCGAAATAACATCTAAAATATGTTTCGAAGATGAATCAGAACAGTTATTTCACGGGAAAATTACAGAAGAAGAATACTGGAAAAAAATAATAAAAAAATATAAATGGGACATCACCACAAATAAATTAAAGGCGCTTATCCGCGAAAACATGGTCGAGATAAAAGGCACTAGAGAAATTATCGAAAAGCTTAAAGAAAACGGATATAGACTCGGATTATTGTCCGTTCACGCAAAAGAATGGGTTGAACATTGCGAACAAAAATTTGATTATCACAGGCTATTTCACTCAACAATGTATTCTTTTGAAGTAGGAATATGTAAACCAGAATTAAAAGCGTTTGAATTAATTCTTAAAAAACTTAAAGTAACCCCGCAAGAATGCATTTTTGTCGACGATTGGCTAGAAAATATAAAAGCGGCGAAGAAACTAAATATTCATACTATTCATTTTCATGATCCAAAACAATTAAAAACAGAACTGATAAAACTACGAGTTAATTTATAATTACGCTATGAAAAAGGGCATTGATTTTATCGGAGTCGGTGTCGGAGCGATGATTTTTAATGATAAAAATGAATTGTTTTTGTCAAAAAGAGGGACAAAATGTAGAAACGAAATCGGCTGTTGGGAAGTTCCTGGAGGAGCGGTTCGTTTTGGAGAAAAACTCGAAGAAGCAATAAAACGAGAGATGATGGAAGAATACGGGATAGAAATAAAGATTTTAGAGCAATTCCCTGCAACCGATCATATAATTCCAAATGAAAAACAGCATTGGGTCCCGAGCACTTTTTTAGCAAGAATTAAAAAAGGACAAACGCCAAAAATATTAGAACCGGAAAAATGCGACGGAATCAGATGGTTTAAATTAAATAAACTACCAAAACCCCTCTCAATAAAAACAAAAATCGATTTAAAACATTATAAGAAGAGATTTATTAATTCGTAATTCTGTGACCCTAGCCCGATTTTCTCCGCGTAAGTAAAAACATCCTCTCCCTCAAAAGGTTTTTTTCCTTCTCTTCTTTTTAACAAATCAAAACAGGCCTTATCTACGGCTACTGGATCTATTGAGGCAAATATTCCCAGGTCATTATATATTGGCGTCATTACCGTGTTATCGCAATCACAATTATCTGTAATCGATAAAGCAAAATTAATATAGATATGTCGTTTATTGTAAGCCGCAGCTAAAGCATATTCGGCAACCCGTTCCCTAAAGATTTTTCCGTAATATAGTTGTTGATGCTTTCTCCAATCAATTGTCTTTAAGTCGGGTGTGTAAACTTTACTGTGAGCCTCCATTTTGCCTTGTCTCGAAGCAAAACCAATACCTAACATTTTAATCGCTCCGCCAAATCCGGCGTCGACATGACCCTTAAAATGGCTTAAGACTACAACTTGTTTTGCTTCGACAAGTTTTCTACCAATCATACATTTTTTAAAAAACTTTCCATTTTTGATTTCAACTTCGATATGGTCTTTTCCATCTTCTCCATCCGCTATAACAAAAGAGACTTTTGTAAATCCATGTTCCATCGCAATTCTCCTGTGAATATCCGTATTAGATCCGGGTCCAGTAACCATTCCTGTCTCGACGAAATAAGTTGTAATATTTTTTTTCAGAAGATAATCGATAATTCCGTCAAAGTTTTCGGGTTTAATAAAAGTTATATTCCCCATCTGTCCCGGATGAACTTTTACCGGGATTTCTTTTTCCAAAACAATTTTGCTATCGTCAATAACTCTTTCCAGAAGATGTCTTGCTTTTAGAGAAATATCGTTTGGATTACTATCTTTAATCGGATAAAAAAATACTTTTTGTTTAATCATAGATCATTAATTATAACATCCTGGTTTTAAAATAAAATATATCCCGCTTTACAAAAATTTAAAAACCTCATAGACTAAACATAGCACCAAATTTTGGTGTTACTTAGCATTGGTATGGCAAAAACGCCGTCGATCAATTTATTTAAAGACCGAAAAAGTCTTTTGGAAAAATTTATAACCTGGTCGTTAACGATCGGACGCTTAATCGTAATCGCGACCGAAGTAATCGCACTTTCGGCCTTTTTGTATCGCTTCTCTCTTGATCGACAATTGATCGATCTCCACGATAAAATCAGACAAAAACAAGCAATTGTATTAAGCTGGAAGGGAAACGAAGCGAAGTACCGGGATCTCCAAGACCGTCTTCTTCTCGCTTCAAAATTATCCAACAAGGGGAACGAAACAACAAAAATATTTAGTAGTATCGTAGAATCAACCCCGAGTGATTTCATGACTTCGAATTTAATATATTCGCAGGACCGCATAAAAATCGAGGGCGATGTCAGATCGATAACCTCTTTAGCCTCTTTTATTAAATCTATAAAAAATCAACTGAAGCCCGACTCAATTAGTATCGATAAAATCGAAAACAAAACGTCTAGTGGAATCATAATTACAAGCTTAACGATAAAATTAAAAACTAAATAAATATGGAACCACGTAAAAATATTTTAAAAAATTTAAAAGACGCGAAATACCTTAAAGTAATCTCGAATACTTTTAAACAGGAAAAAGCGAGAGCATTTACGACTATTGCTTTTACACTTATCGCGGTTTCTGTTTTTGGCTTATTTGCGATAAGTCCGACTCTTTCGACGATATCCAATTTAAGGAGACAGCTTGCCGACAATCAGCTTGTTGACCAAGAATTAACCGAAAAAATTAATAACCTGAGTATTCTTCAACAAAAATATAATGTATTAACAAACGATATCCCTATCGTTTTGTCCGCGATCCCGCAAAGTCCGATGATCCCAATTTTAGCAGGACAAATTCAAGCTATTGCGGGAAATTCAGGTGTTGCGATTAAAAGACTTCAAGTATCTCAGGTCGAAATTTCTGAATCAAAAAAAGAACCAATAAATTATTCGTTTAATTTTTCAGTCGATATTACAGGCACATACGATAACATAAAAAATTTTCTTTATTCTTTGAGTGATTTTGATCGAATCGTAACGATCGACACGATTTCTCTTTCCAAAAGCTCATCTAATGAAAATGACTTGCAATTGAATCTAAAAGCCAAGGCTTATTTCAAAACTTAACATGAAAAAAAGAGAAATAATATTTCTATTAATATCTTCTGTTGTTCTAGTAGTATTCTGGATTATATTCAGTATTTACCATAATTTTGCAACATCGACTATTCCCGAAACATTAAATGTCCAAACATCTGCGATTAATCCTAACTTCGACACAAAAACAATCGATATGCTCAAAAAAAGACAACAAATAACTCCTGTCTTTGAATTTAAAAAAGGCCTTTCGGAAACAAATTCCGCAACTGGCTCTCCTACTATAATCACGACACCCACGCCGTCCGTTGTCTTACAACTGGAATCGGTTACGCAAGGCACACAAGGAGCGAGTAAATCACCATGAAAAATAATATCTGGAGAAAAAGAATACCGACACTTTTGGGATTATTTTTAATAATAATCGGTATCACTGTGACTTCTATTCTCGTAAAAAACGGTACGATTTTTGTAAGCAAGGCTTCTCCGACCAATACACCTAAAAATGTCCGAATCACGAATGTTTCTGAAATTTCTTTTACTGTGTCTTACGAAACAGACGCGAGTGTTTTAGGATCGATTTCCTACGGTGAAACGAGTAATTTAGGATCGACGGCGCTGGACACACGGGATCAGCAATCGGGAAACGTCGCGGCGTACAAACTTCATTATTTTATGGTTCGGGGATTAAAACCTTCGGCGAAATATTTTTTTAATATTGTATCCGGACAAGACACTTTCCAGAACAATGAAACACTTTTTGAGATAACTATAGCGCCTAATATTGAGGCTTCTCCTTCTGCACAACAGCCGATTGTCGGAAAAGTAATCATGCCCGACGGAACCAATCCTCAAGAAGCAATTGTATATATAACTATCCCAAAAGCCCAAACTACATCGACGATCGTAAAAGGAGACGGCAGTTATATAATCCCACTAAATGCGTTGAGGACAGACGATCTTAAGTCTTTTTTCCCTATTTCTAAAGATACGAAGCTTCAAATGTTAGCTATCGGACCTTCGGCCAGATCCAATGTTAAGTTATTTGCTAATCAGATAAACGTCGTCCCAACCATTACGCTTTCTAAAGATTATGATTTTACGACCGGGAATTCGCCGATCAATGTGTCAGAAGAAGAGTCTTCTGCATCTGCCAATGTCAATTTTCCGGCATTTTCTGCAAATCAAGTATCGAATAAAAATGCCGAGATTTTAACGCCGAAAGATGAAGAGAAGTTTACGGATCAGCAACCATTATTTAAAGGTGTTGCTTCTCCCGGCGCAAGTATAAAATTGATTATTCATTCTGATGAAAATATTCAAACTCAAGTTATAGTTGACAATAAAGGCAATTGGAGTTTCCGTCCTCAAAAAACGCTCTCTCCGGGACAACACACGGTGTCGATAATCGCCCCGGATAAATTCGGCGTGCTTAAAACAATAACTCAATCTTTTACCGTTTACGCGCAAGGTTCGCAAGTTAATGAATCGGCGACCCCATCGGCAACTCCGACGATAAAAATAACGTCGACTCCAACACCTATTCTATCGACACCTTCTCCGACACAAATACCGTCGCCCACTTTAACCCCGACGCCGACTATTACCCAAGCCCCGGTGGCATCGGCAACTCCGACGCTTGCACCTGCAAAACCGGGTAGTTCATCTGCTATAATCGGTGCCATCGCGGCGATAGCAACAACTACCATTGGCGTTCTTTTGTTCCTCGTAACCCGCGGTAATATTAGTTTATGAAAATCGCGATAATCGGCGCCGGAATCGAAGGACTATCAGTAGCTTTACATTTATTAAAATTAGGCCATGACGTAACGATCTTTGAAAAGAGCGATTTACCCGGCGGACTCGCATCTGGATTTAAAGAAAAAAATTGGCGCTGGACGCTCGATAAGTATTACCATCATTTTTTTACTAATGACAAAAACGCATTAAATTTTGCCAAAGAAATTGAGCACGATGTCTTAATAATCCGACCAAAAACTTCTGTTTACATCGACGGTAAAATTTATCAACTCGATTCTCCTTCAAAAGTATTAAGTTTCTCGAAATTAAATATTTTTGAAAGAATAAGGATGGCTGCTGTTTTGGCCTTCTTAAAATTTAATCCGTTTTGGAAAATATTTGAGAATATAAACACCGCTGATTTTTTACCGAAAGCGATGGGTAAAAAAGCCTACGGGATGATTTGGGAACCTCAGTTAATTGGCAAGTTTGGCGACTCTTCAAAAAATATTTCTTTAGCGTGGTTCTGGGCAAGAATTAAAAAACGTACGACAGAACTCGCTTATCCAAAGGGCGGATTTTTAGAATTCGAAAATACAATTTTAAAAAAAATTAAAGTGTTGAAAGGAAATGTTTTTTTCAAAAGTGAAGTAAGTGAAATAAAAAAAATCGATGAAAAAATCACGATAAAGACTGCTAATAAATTTTATGAATTTAATAAAGTCATCGTAACAATTCCGTCTCGTCAATTTCTAAAAATCACAAAAAACTTACCGGACGATTATCGAAAAAAGGCTGAAAAAATAAAAACACTCGGAGTATTAAATTTAGTATTGAGGCTTAAAGAAAAATTCTTAAAAGATAATACATACTGGCTAAGCATTTGCGACAACTCCTGGCCGATCATGGCGATCGTCGAACACACAAATTTCGTCGACAAGAGTAACTATAATAATGAACATCTTGTCTATCTCGGAAAATATCTGCAATCCAACGATAAACTATTTTCAAAATCAAAAGATGAGTTGATCAGAATTTATGATCCTTTTTTAAAAAAAATAAATAAAAATTATAAAGAATTTTTGGTTGATTACCGCTTGTTTAAGGATGAATTTGCGCAACCGGTAGTCGACACAAATTATGGAAAAAATATTTTACCTTGTGAAACTCCTTTAGAAAATGTTTATCTCGTAGACATGGAACAGGTTTATCCATGGGACCGGGGGACAAATTACGCTATTGAAATGGGAGAAAAAATAGCTAAATTGATCGAGAGAAATGAAATTTAAAACAAAAATAATATTGATAGTCTTTTTATTAATCGGGGCTTTTTTAAGATTTTACAATCT
Source organism: Patescibacteria group bacterium (assembly GCA_023484045.1). Classification (GTDB taxonomy): domain Bacteria; phylum Patescibacteriota; class Microgenomatia; order Levybacterales; family UBA12049; genus JAMCZG01. The sequence continues at coordinate 41,858 of JAMDAA010000015.1, read as the reverse complement.
TAATTGGGATCAGGGCAACATGTTTCACCCCGACGAAAGAAATATCGCAAATGCCGTTACGAGAATCTCTTTTTTCAAACAATTAAATCCAGATTTTTTTGCTTACGGCGGTTTTTCGATTTATTTAATCCGCGCGACCGGAGATATGCTGGTAAGAGTAACTAATAATCCCATCTGGACCTATGATTGGGGCCACATTAATTTAATTGCAAGATTTTATTCGGCACTTTATTCTACTATTACCATCTTTTTTCTATACCTTCTCGCAAAAAAACTTTTTAATGAGAGAGTTGCTTTAATCTCTGCTTTTTTCTATACCTTCTCTGTTTCTTCTATACAAACGTCGCATCTTGGAATAACCGAAAACTTTCTTGCATTGACCGTTGTTATAATTTCTTTATTGTCTTTAAGTCTACTCAATAAGCCAAGCTTCAAAAATTATATTGGGTGTGGTATCGTTACTGGGCTCGCTGTCGCAGCAAAAACAACGGCTTTATCTTTTTTGATTTTGCCGACAACCGCTTATCTCATAAACATAATTCTGGATCGGAAAAACTTTATCAAAAAAAACGCGTTATTTATTTTTTATTTAATAATCAGTTTATGTATTTTTATAATCTTTTCTCCGTATACTTTTTTTTCCTGGAATAAATTCCTCGAATCGATGCGTTATGAATCAGGAGTCGCGCTCGGAACCCTACTTGTTCCTTATACGCTTCAATTCACTAACACGCCTTCTTATTTATTCCAGTTTATAAATCTTTTCTGGCAACTAGGATTAATTACGATAATTATCCCTTTAGGATTAATCTTAATTTTTATTAAACTTATAAAAAATAAAGACTATAAACTTATAATTTTATTATCTTTCCCGATCGTCTACTTTCTATACGTCGGTTCGTGGCACACAAAATTCATACGCTTTATGGTGCCGATTTTACCTTTTTTGATTATTTTTTCGAGTTATCTCCTGTATATTATCGCGAAAAAAACAAAATTTATTGGAAAATTTTTATTGTATTTCTTCGCAATAACAACAATCTTTTGGGCGCTCGCTTTTTTCTCGATATACGTCAAAGAGCAAACACGAATTTCGGCGTCAAAATGGATTTATAAAAATATTCCGAGTGGAAGTAAAATCTTAGGAGAACATTGGGACGATGGCCTCCCTGTTTCTTTTAAGAATTATTCCCCCGCCCAATATCAATTCGAGCAATTAACGATATACGATCCTGACAATTCCGATAAAATAAATTATTATACTGAAAAATTATCAACCGCTGATTACATTGTTATTAATAGTCGACGATTATACGGAACTCTTATTAATCTCGATAAAAAATATCCGATCACGAGTAAATATTATAAATTGCTTTTTGCTAAAAAATTGGGATATAAAAAAGTAGGTGAATTTACTTCTTATCCTTCGCTATTCGGATTGACAATAAAAGATGATTCGAGCGAAGAAACATTCCAAGTATACGATCATCCAAAAGTAATAATTTTTAAAAACACCAAAAGATTAACTCAGGAAGCACTATCTCAAATACTAAATGGGGAGAATAAAAATTGAATTCGTAATATTATTTTTTATTGTCTTTTTGGGATTTATTTTAAGAATATATGGACTTTCTAATATCCCTTCTGGATTTTTCTATGATGAAGCTTCTATCGGTTACAATGCATATTCGCTTCTCAACACCGGAAAGGATGAATACGGTATCTCTTCCCCTATATTCTTTCGGTCTTTTGGAGATTATCGCCCTCCATTAGCAACCTATCTAACAATTCCTTTTATATTTATTTTTGGATTGAATGAGACAAGCGTAAGATTACCATCGGTCTTTTGCGGGTTAATAACAATAATTCTTATGTATTTTTTGGGGAAAGAAATTCGCTCAAAACGTTTTGGGCTTTTAATTGCTTTTATAACAGCTACTATGCCTTGGTTAATTCATTACAATAGAACGGGTTTCGAGTTCACGATTTACAACACATTCTTTATAGCCACTATTTTTTTATTGATAAAAGCAACACGTCATAAGTTTTTTGTTATACCTGCTTTTATCCTTGCCGCTTTAACATTATACACATATCAACCAGCGAGACTTTTAATACCGTTCCTCTTAATAGGAGTTTTATTAATTTATAGGAAAGCATATTTTTTACACAAAAAAGAAACTATTGCTGGATTGTTATTATTTTTTATCTTGAGCATACCGCTTATCTTAAGTTTTTTTAACGGAGAGGGCATTGCTCGTTTTAATATGGTATCCGTTTTTTCTGCAAAATTGTCTTTTACACAAACTATTTTACGAATCATCCAGAATTATCTTGCACAACTTTCTCCATCATATTTTATGATAGGCGAACCCACCTTTATTACTCGACATTTTACAGGAGGTTTAACTCCTTTACTAAAAATAACGCTTCCTTTTTTATTTGTTGGCCTGATAAGCACCTTTCTGACAATAAATAAAAAAATCTCTCAACTTCTAATTTATTGGCTTTTTATTTATCCAATAGCAGGTACAGTTACGGCGAACGCCCCTTTTACCAGTCGCTCAATTATTGGTGCACCTTTATTCGCAATATTTATTGGCCTCGGTATTACTATCTTGACACAATACGGGAAACGATTTATCAATAGTTTTGCTCTTGTCACAATGATTGTCTCTATTATTTCGATTAATTTAATCTTTTTCACAAAATTTTATTTTATTCAATATCCTTTGTATTCATCCGATTTTTGGGGATGGCAGTATGGACCAAAACCTATCATGCAGTACTTTATAAAAAATAAGAATCAGTATGATAATATGTTTATTATGGGCAATTTTAATTCACCAAATATTTTTGTTAAATTTTATGACCCTGAAAACAAATGTGAATCTAAATGCCTTATCGGAGATCTAAAATCATTCGACCAAAATAAGCATCAACTTTTCGCAATAGGATACGATCGAATAAGCGAGATTCATGGCTTTGATTTCAATATTAAAAAAACGATAAACTATCCAAACGGAAGACCAGCTTTTTATATTGGGGTTATTAAAAAATAATATGCAATCTCTAGATTTACTTTTTACAGCTAATTGGTGGTTATTGTTTTTCATAATCGGTTTTTGTTTTTTGCCGTTTTCTATATACATTTTTCATAATTTTTTTGATCGGGGGTATATTTTTTCAAAAATAATAAGCGCGATTATTACTTCTTATCTAATATTTATTTTAGGAGTAACTCATATCGCGCAATTCACAAGATTAAATTCGATTATTATTTTACTTTTACTCACCTCCGCGAATTATTTTTTATATCCATATTTAAAAACTAAATTACTGAGCTTAAAACCAGCAACTGAGTTGTTCAAAAGAAAATGGAAAATATTTGTTTTCGAGGAGTTATTGTTCGTTGCCGGATTATTTTTTTGGTCGTATATCAGAAATTTCCAGCCCGATATTAACGGACTCGAAAAGTTCATGGATTTTGGATTTGTCAATTCGATTTTAAGAAGTGACTATTTCCCGCCGAAAGATATGTGGTTCACGCCGTTTTCGATCAACTATTATTATTTCGGTCATTTAATAACTGCTGTTTTAACAAAAATATCCGGAATTCCATCACAGATAACATATAACTTAATGCTCGCAACTTTGTTTGCTTTTACGTTTGCTATGTCTTTTTCGATCGGAGTAAACCTTATATATCGAAAATTCGAGTCAAAAATCTCGAATCTCAAAATTTTATTGGGCGGCTTATTAACAGCATTCTTGGTTTCTCTCGGAGGAAATCTACACCCGATTTACACATTTTTTAAACCATATCCCAATGAAAATCCTGTTCCTTTTTGGCAACTCATCTTCTCACCACAAACATTTCCCAACGCATATTGGTACCCAAACGCCACCCGTTTTATTTACAACACCATTCATGAATTTCCAATCTATTCGTTTGTTGTATCAGACCTTCACGGACATGTTTTGGGTATTCCGATAATATTAACAATAATCGCATTATTGCTGAATGAATTTTTGAGTCAAAGAATTAATATAAAAAAACTTGTTGTTGTATCTTTTTTAATCGCGGCCGCTTACATGACCAATGCCTGGGATGGTGCTATATACGCTTTACTCAGTATAATTGTGCTTGGTTCTATCATATTTTTAAACAAGGAGTTGCTTTTTAAAACAAAACTTTATGAATTATTAAAAATAATATTTATTATCGTTATTTGTTTTTTTATTTTTTCTCTTCCATTTAATATTTTCTTCAAACCATTTGCTTCAGGAATCGGGGTTTTATGTGCGCCAAAATTTTTAACCGACATCGGAAAAATCGGACCGTTTTTATTCGAGGCCGATCATTGCCAAAAATCACCAATATGGCAACTTTCTATTCTTTATGGATTTTTTTATTTTTGGGCAATAGCTTTTATTATTGTTTTATTTAAAAAAATAAAATCGAAACACGAATATCGAATTCCCGTCGCTGATTTTTTTACTCTTATTCTGATCTCTATTTCTACTTTACTTATAATCGTCCCTGAATTTATTTATATTAAAGACATCTATCCTGCCCATTACCGCGCGAATACGATGTTTAAGCTAGTTTACCAAGCTTTTATTATGCTTTCTCTTTCTTCCGGTTATATTATTTTCCGATTAATATCAAATTTCACTAAAAATTTAATATTAGTAGTATTTGTATTTATTGGTAGTATCGGATTATTTTTAATCGCAGTTTATCCATATTTTGCGATTAATTCTTATTACGGTAATTTACAGATCACCCACGGACTAGATGGAACCCGATATCTAAAAAAACTTTATCCGACTGATTACGAAGCGATTCTTTGGATAAATAAAAATATTAAAAATCAGCCTGTAATTCTAGAAGCGCAAGGTGATTCCTACACAAATTATGCCCGCGTTTCAGCAAATACAGGTCTTCCGACGGTTTTAGGCTGGACAGTGCATGAGTGGTTGTGGCGCGGAACATATGATATTCCAGCCCCGAGAATAAACGAAGTTAAGGAGCTTTACGAAATGATAGATATCGATCTAGTAAAGCAATTGATCGATAAATACAAAATTTCTTATGTTTTTGTCGGCGATTTAGAGCGCGAAAAATATCCTGCTCTATATGAAGATAAATTTAGCGAGATTGGTAAAATCGTTTACGAAAACGGGCAGACCAGAATCTATAAAATCAATTCTTCTTTGAATTAATGCTCGGGCAATTTTCCGCTTTTATCTCGCACGCGACATAATTTTTAATTCCGGAAAAATCATTATTGCCGAGTTTTGGAATTAAAACCCACTGATTGTTATACTCTTCTCCTATCGGCGGATTTATCAATAATCCGCTTCCCTGATTTTTTTCGTTATCGGTATCTAAAACAATACTTTGGATTTTTGCGTCTTTCATCTTTTGCGCGAGTCTCACAAAATCATCAAATTCTGTCTGCTCTATATCTGTATCAACATTATCGCTGATCGCAGAATAAAGACTTACGACTTTTACCGGATTTAAAATTACATCTGTTGAAAAAAGCTTATTTTTAAATGCAGCAATAACCTTTTCCTGTCTCTTATTTCTTGCAAAATCCGTTCCTTCCTCCCCCTTTGCGTGTCTTGATCTGACAAATTTCAAAACAGTATCTCCGTCCATATGCCGTAGGCCCTTGTCAAAATGAACATGTATATACCTGCAGGGAAAAGCGTCAACCATCGAAGAACTCGTCGCAAGCACCTGTATCTCTTCTTCTGTGTGTCCACAGGCATCATTTTCCTTGCCTTCGATCGGATACTCGTAATCGTCGAATGTGTTTTCGACATCGATATCTAATCCTCCAACTGAATCAACTGCTTTTACAAAACCATCAAAGTCGACTCTAATCGTGTAATCGATCGGTTGACCAAGGATTTTAGAAACAAGCGCACGGGTTAGCAAAATTCCACCGCCTGTTTTTTTACTTTCTCCGATCGAATAAGCAGTGTTAATTTTCCCGTCGATATCCGAAACCCAAAGATCCCGCGGAATCGAAACAAGAGAAACGGTTTTTTTTTCGGGGTCGAGACTCGCAAAAATTATCGTGTCTGTTAAATTCGGCCCTTCGTGTTTTCCTCCTCCGATCCCCAAAAGCAGTAAATTAATATTATGATCTGATTTTTTAAGTGTAATGTCGCGGTTAAAAATTAATTGAAATAAAACCGGCGTATACTTACTCAAGCTCAAACCCGCTTTTATAAGCACAAATAATGTAATGACTAAAACGATAATCAGGACTTTCTTTTTACGCATTTTTTATGATTTCGAAAAACTCGAGAGGATCTAAGCTTGCATTGCCGACTAAAACTCCGTCGATATTAGATTTTTGGGTAAATTCTTTTACATTTTTCGAAGTCACGCTGCCTCCATAAACAACATGATTTGATAAACTATTTTTCTTAATTTCAGCTGAGACAAGACTCGCATTTTCCGGCGTGTCCGGATAGTTTGTACCGATTGCGAAAACCGGTTCGTAAGCAATAATTTCTATCTTTTGTGAAATTCTAAAATCTGGATTTTGGACACAGAGAATCGGCGTTAGTCTGTATTTTTTTGCCTGCTCGATTTTTTTATTAATCGTCTCCTCACTTTCGGAAAAATTTTGTCTTCTTTCCGAATGACCGATAATCACGTAATCGGCAAAGTCTTTTATTTGTTTTCCGTTAATTTCGCCCGTATAAGCACCTTCGTCAAATTTCGAAATATTCTGTGTCCCCAATTTTATCGGTAAATTATGATCTAGGATATATGATTTAAGAAGCGGGAGATAAACAAAAGAAGGACATATTATTATTTCTTTATTGTTTGGAAATTGTCCCGCTGAGCGGGAGGAAATTGGAAATTCTTGAATCCATTTTATGGATTCATGTTCTGTTTTATTTGATTTCCAATTAGCAATTATGAAAAGTTTTTTCATGCCTTGAGCCACGTGTGACGTGGTGATATCATTATACGGTATGACAAACGATTTTCTCAAGGATTTAAACCCCGAACAGCAAAAGGCCGTAATAAATACCGATGGACCCATGATAATTCTGGCCGGCGCAGGAAGCGGAAAAACGAAAGTCCTTGTTCATAAAGTTATGCATCTGATTTTAGAAAAAAAAGTAAATCCAGTAAATATAATCATGATCACATTTACGAATAAAGCGGCAAAAGAGATGAACGAGAGAATTCAAAAATATCTTTCGGGTAAAAAAATAAAACCGTGGGTTTCAACATTCCACTCCCTCTGCGCCAAGATATTAAGAATCGATGGGAAATATATTAATATCTCACCAAAATACGTTATATACGATGAGCAAGACCAGATCGATGCCGTGAAACAAGCTTTCAAAGCTCTCGATATTTCAGTGAAAGATTATAAACCCAATTCTATTCTGACGACGATTTCTGGGGCAAAAAATGAATTAATCGACGAAAAGCGATATCAGGAAATTGCCCGGGGACTTTTTCAAGAAGTGGCGGCAAAAGTTTATAATTTATATCAACAAACCCTCGACGAAAATAACGCCCTCGATTTTGACGATTTAATTTTAAAAACAATAAAACTATTTAAGAAAAATCAGGACGTTTTAAAAAAATATCAAGAACGTTTTAAATACGTCTTAGTCGATGAATACCAGGACACAAATCACGCACAATACGTTTTAACAAAAATGCTTTCTTCCGAGTACAAAAACGTGTGCGTCGTCGGCGATTTTTCCCAGAGTATTTACAGCTGGCGCGGCGCAGATTTTAGAAATTTATCAAAATTCAAAGAAGATTTTAAAAATACAGAAACATTTTCACTTTCGCAAAATTACAGATCGACACAAAAAATATTAGATGCTGCATCTTCCGTAATCTCAAATAACACAACTCATCCGGTTTTGTCGCTTTGGACAAAAAATCCAATCGGCGATGAAGTAATTGTTAATGAAGCAAAAAATGAACACGATGAAGTCGAATTTATAATAAATCAGGTATTAAATCTCAAATATTTTGACAGCAAAGACTCACATTATAATTATTCCGACGTCGCAGTCCTTTATAGGACAAACGCGCAGTCGAGAATCTTAGAAGAAGTACTGCTGCACCACAGCATTCCTTATACGTTAATTGGCGGGACACGATTTTATGAAAGAAAAGAAATAAAAGATATTCTCGCGTATCTTAAAAATATCGAAAACCCGAAAGACACGATATCTCACAAACGACTCGAAAAACTCGGAAAAGGAAGGTTTAAAAAATTTATCGAATTTCAGTCTTCTTTTGAACAGAAAGATAAGTCAACGATCGATATTCTGGATTCCGTCATTAAAAATACTGACTATCTTTCTTTATACGACGAGAGCGACGAAGACGACAGACAAAGACTTGAGAATATTAAAGAACTGCGGTCCGTCGCGATCGAGTTTTCAGATCTTACCCAATTTTTAGAAAACGTCGCGTTAATCGAACAGGAATATATGCCCGATCATCCGACAATATTTAGCTCTAAGCAAAAAAACGCGATAACGCTTATGACCCTGCACGCCGCTAAGGGACTCGAATTCCCGATCGTTTTTATGGTTGGCATGGAAGAAGGACTTTTCCCACACAGTAGGTCTTTGTTCGACCGACACGAACTCGAAGAAGAAAGAAGATTATGTTATGTCGGAATGACACGCGCGAAAGAAAGGTTATTTTTAACGTATGCCCGTAAAAGAATGTTTTTCGGACAAAAAACTTCAAATACCGTATCACGTTTTATTTTCGAGTTACCGAAAAATGTAATTTCCCAAAATTTACATATTTTGGGGAATGATGACGCGCCGGAATTTTTATGAAAATAATAAATATAACCGAAAAAGAAAAAAAAGAATTTAATAAAATCGTGACCCATCCCCTTCAGTCTTTTGAATGGGGAAAATTTCGGGAAAAAACAGGTCTTAAAGTAATAAGAAAAGGATTTTATGAAAAAAATAAATTAAAATCGGGCTTCCAGCTGACTGTTCATAAGACTCCAAAAACAAACCTGACAATCGGCTATTTTCCAAAGGGAGAATTACCGGATAAAGAAATTCTCGATGAACTTAAAAGAATCGGGAAAGAGGAAAATTGTATATTTATCCAACTCGAGCCAAACGTCGACAATATTAAAAATTGCCCGCTTCGCCCGCGAAGCGAGGCGAGTAAATTAAAAATTGTAAATTTAGGCCTTAGGCCTTCTGCTCATCCCTTATTTACCAAATATACTTTTCAGCTCGATTTAACAAAATCAGAGGATGAACTTTTAAAAAATATGCATCCTAAAACGCGTTATAACATTAGAGTCGCTCAAAAACATAATGTCAAAATAATCGAAGATAATTCCGAAGAAGCGTTTAAAGAATATCTAAGGCTCACAAAAGTAACAACAAGCAGGCAGAAATTTTTTGCCCATAACGAAAATTATCACAAGTTAATGTGGGAGACTCTTCGACAAACTCAGGACAAGCCTTCGGAAGACAAACTGACTGCTCGTCTTTTTTTGGCAAAATATAATTCAAAAATTCTCGCCGCCTGGATTGTTTTTATTTTTCATGATACCTTATATTATCCATACGGCGCGTCGTCGAGTGAAAACCGGGAAGTTATGGCATCTAATTTAATGATGTGGGAAGTAATAAAATTTGGTAAAAAAATGGGACTTAAAAAATTTGATATGTGGGGATCTTTAGGACCAAACCCGGACGCAAATGATCCATGGTTTGGGTTTCACCGTTTTAAACAGGGATACGGACCAAGACTCGTCGAATTCGTCGGAAGCTATGACCTAGTGATTAAACCTTTTACTTATCAATTTTATAAAATCGCAGATAAACTTCGCTGGTTAATTCTAAAAATCAAAAAATGAAGAAAGGCCTCGTTCCTCTTATCGGCTTTTTAGGATTTTTTTTCGTTATAAAAGTTTTAAACATTGGCGTTCGTCTTTCCGACACAAATATTTATTTTAATGATGTTTATCAAATATTCCAGGGAAAATTGCTTTACAGAGATATTTTCTTTTCAAATTTTCCCTTTTTCTCTTATATATCCTCTTTGTATTATTTATTGACTAATAAAAATATCGAAATTTTTTATATTACATCCGCAATCGAAGTAATGATTATAACTACTCTTATTTATTTTATAACTTATAAAAAAACAAAGGATATTCTTCTTTCATTAACAAGCTCTGCGCTTTACATTTTTTCTTTTATTGTCCTGTCTACATCTGATCATCAAACAGGAGTTTTTACCGCCTCACTATTTGCAGTGCTAGGTTTTTTGTTTCTTCAGGAGAAAAAATATTTTTTATCCGGAGTATTTATGGCCTTATCATTTCTTACCAAAGCATATTATATTCCAATCGCTTTCTCTTTTTTCGTTTACCTAATTTTACAGAAAAATTACAAAAAAATATTTAACTTTTCCATCGCTTTTATAGTAACTGGTTTTATCGTCGTTCTCCCATTTTTAATCTTTGCACCGAAGGAATTTTTTGGAGATATTTTTGGATTTTCACTTTCCCGACCTTCCGGAATTATGAAAAACGAGGTTGCGTGGTTTTTTATAAGTAAGGATTTTCTACTTTTTATGATATTGATATTTAATCTTCTGGATATTAGAAAAAGTACTTTTTTTGCGTTAGTCTCAATTTCTTCCATTATTTTTTTCTTCGGTTTTCAGGACGTGTATTATTTATATCTTAATTTTTTAGTCCCTTTTCTTTGTCTTTCTTTTTACGAATTTTATAATTTTTTAACAAAAAAGCTTAATTTTAAAAGACCGATTATTCTTTTTATTGTGTCTATTTTTATTCTTATAAATATTTCTGTTTATTTCTCCGGTTACAGAAATCTACAAAAAGTCGAAAATTTTGAAAAAATCGTGCAATTGATTCGAAAGGAAAATCCCGACTATTTATACGGTGTCAATGATATAACGCCTGCGCTTTTGTACGTTACTAAAATCCCCCCTCTTCAAGGCGTTACAGATGCCCATGAATATTTTTTTACCAAAAAAATTTTAGACAAAGAATTTTTGACAAAAAAAGCGGTTCAAAAAAAGACGATTATTATTTCTCACGGAGTATCTTATCCTCAAATAAGTATTGAGGAAAAGGTTATCGACGAAATCTTTAACAAAGACTTGGTTTTAAAATCTTGTAAGTTATTGGAGAGTTTTCCCGTAAAAGCAGAAGGAGTTACAAATCGAATTAATCTTTTTAAGTGTTATTAGGAATTTTGTAAACTCTGATCTCATGAACCTTATCGTACAATGCGAGAGGTAAATCAACTTCGTATTTATAACTTACTATTTTTGTCCCGGGTTTTAATTCTTTTAAAAATTTCGGTTTTAATCTTTTTAATGCTTTTGGGACAAGATAAACAAATATTATTGTCGCTTTTGATATGTCCTGATTAAAAAAATTGTCTTTGATAATTTTTACTCTAGTTGAAACTCTGTTTACCAGAACATTAATTTTTGAAATGAAAAAACGTAATGGATCGATTTCGATCCCTACTCCATTTGCGCCGAATTCTTTTGTCGCGACTATTAATGCCGTTGCCTCCCCGCACCCTAAATCATAGACTATGTCCTTTTTACTGATTTTTGCGAGTTTACACATTGCCCTCGCTTTGTTTTTCGAAGTCCTCCACCAGGGACTCCATGGACTGTCGGGAGGCCAAACCATCGATAGAATAATAAGAAGAAAAATGAGTATAAAAAATAAAAATGAATTAAAAATAATCGCGCCCATCACAATAATACTTTCCCGATAATTTCTTTTTTTGCGACTAATCCAAAACTCCGGCTGTCTGTACTTTCTTTTAAATTCATTCCGACCACAAAATATTTTCCTCCGTAGATTTTATTAATCTTTTTTATTATATACTTTTTGTCTTTTAACTTTTTCTCAGGATTTCTTAACACAACGACATCTCCAATTTTGGGATTTTTAAAAATATATGAAAATTTACTAATCAAAACTGTCTGCCCGTTTTTTATTAGAGGAATCATACTACGACCTTCTGCTTCAAATTTGAGTATCGGAAGTTTAAAAAATATCGATCGCAAAATTTTGACCATTTATTTTTTTTGAGGGAGAGATTTTGATTTAATAAACATATCTGCGATTTCGTTTACCGCTTTTACCAAATTTTCTGCCGATTCTAAATTTACCTCCTGTTTATTTTTAGAGCAAAGTTTTGCGGCTTTCCAAAATATATCGTGGAGATTAGGAAACATTTCCAGATGCTCGGGTTTAAAATAATCGGTCCATAAAATCAGTAATTCTTCTTTACAAATCCTCGCGTGTTCTTCTTTTGTCCAAACCATTCTGATTAGCGAGTTTTGAGTTTGAAGCGAATCATCTTTTGGCAATTCGTTTATTTTTTGGACCATTTTTAAAACTGTCGCTGCGGCTATCTGCGCGGGCTTAGGGTCATAAATTCCGCACGGAACATCACAGTGGGCAAAAACAGTTTGGGAAGGCAAAAGTTTATCGATTAACGTTAAAAGTTTCATGATTCTATATTAATTATACATAAAACATAATCAGTAATAAAGATCACAAACTTTAACTTTTTTCCTCGAGGATTTTAAGATCGACTTTTTCTTTTTTTACTGAAAACGTGAATTTTAATGGTTTTGGAAAAGTATTTTTAATATAAAGATTTTGATTTTGTGAATTTCCAGCGCCAAATGGAGAATAAAAAATCGAAGTTCCAAATTCTTGTGGAACACCGGGAATCTCTGCAAAATCATGACTTACTTTTGCAGTTACTTTAAGTTTTTTTCCATCGATTAATGGCACATCCTGCGCTGTCCAGTTTATAAAAGACGCAAGATGACACACGCCGTTTCCACTCAAGCCAGCGACGGCTTTATAACCGTCTTCAAAATTATATCTCGAACCAACGGTCTTGATATTGGAATTTAAATAATCTCTCGAGATATTTCTATGGAAAGCAAAAACCTCGTCGGGCTTCAGCTCAAACGAAAAACTAAACGGCTCTCTTATCTTTTCCCATTCGATGTTTTGGGGACCTGTTTTACTCTTGTCGATTTTAAAATTATTTGCATCTCCTTTAAAATAATGGAGCGCGAGTATTATGTTGTCAGAAAAAACCTCGTTTTCGTACTTGTCTTCTATACGATTTCTCAAATCCATCGAATGCTCTGCTAGAACATCCACCAAGACGTTTTGTTGCGGCTGTAAATACAATATTGGCTGTTCGGGGACCGGAGTAATGATCACCGAAATTAAGGTTATTAAACCGATTATTGCTTCTTCCATAAAACTTTAAAACCCTGCGTCTCGCAGGGCTAAATATAGGTTTGTAATATACCAAATTTTGGCTTAGTTAGTCAAGCTTGTATAGCCATTCTGGCTTGTTTTTGAGGCTAGATTTTTGTTTAATTTGATGCTAGAATAGCAAAAGTTCTTGAAAATTAATTTAGGCAGCAGGGCTCCGCAGTAGCTCAACGGTAGAGCAGGAAACTGTTAATTTCAAGGTTCTAGGTTCGAATCCTAGCTGCGGAGCCCTGCTGAACTAAAAAATTAGAATGGGATTCGAGTCTCGAAGCGAACATAGCGGAGCGAAGATCCCGGGGTAGGACTAACCACAGAACCAGTCGGCATTTAATATGCCAAGTTTAACCTTATTATGAACTCTGGTCACAATCGCTGATTTCAAACGGTATAAATCAATTTAGCTTCAAACATGTGTTAAACCGTATTTTACAAGGTCTCTATAAAGTAGTTTTCACCGCTTTTTTAAAACGTATATAAGTTGCTATACTGATCGTGTATGACAGAAAAGAAACAAATTATCAAAAAGGCAAGATTTAAGGTCATTGGTTGTATCGTTACCATTATCGCTATCACGATTTTAGAGTTTCCTGCTCCTATTGGATTCGAAACACGCACTCAAGGTAATGTATCTATTGTGTGGTTGTTCTTCTTTTTAACAATCGTTATTACTGAAATCGCCACTATTCCGTTAATGTTTAAGAAGCCAAAGCTTGGAAGTATATTTGGAATAGCTGTGGGAGTTTTAAACATCCTGCAGGTTATCGCTGATCAACTACATTTAATGCAACCTGAAGTTGCTCCGTTGGGCTATACGCTTCTTGAGTTTACCGTAGCTGCAATTTCAGCCGGAATTATATACCTATCTCTGAAAATTAAAAACACATAACATGAATAAATTTTTAAATAATACCAATATAAATTTAACAGTATGGAAACCACTATTAAAGGTTACCGGATTTACTTTATACACAATCGTCTTCCTTGTTATTATTCAGATAGTCGTTTATGTAGTAAGTCCGCCTCCAAAGGATGTCATCGGCTTTTTCAATTTGTTTCAGAAGAACACAATCTTAGGCCTCCTGTCTCTAGATGCAATCATGTTTATCGATTGGATTTTGCAGATTCCATTGTTTTTAACTTTATATATCCTTCTCAAACGAAAAAATGAGTCATATACGCTATTGGCTACAACCTTAGGCTTAGTGGGTATAGCAATTTATTTTTCCTCAGGAGTTGCCTTTGAAATGCTTTCCTTAAGCAATCAATATATTATTGCAACGACAGAAGTTCAAAAAACTGCACTTCTATCGGCAGGACAAATGTTTTTGGCTACCTACCAAGGAACGGCTTTTAATGCGAGTTACGTTCTTGTTGCCATAGCGCTTCTTATTGATTCCGTAACCATGTTAAAAAGCGAGCTATTCAGCAAAACAACTGCGTATATCGGTATCGGCATGGGAATATTAATGCTCGTACCTCCAACTGTGGGAATAATAGGTTTAATTATGTCCTTTCTTTCACTGATTCCGATGATGGTGTGGTTTATCATAGTAGGCCGGAGATTGTTTCAACTATCAAAAATTACGAGTTAATAAAAGAGAGGAAGCGGTGGGTTGTTTATTAAAAAAGTAATACAATTTAGAAACTATGAAAATTTGATTTCCGGAACATGTTCATAAACAGGCGCAAATGTTCAAAGGCAAGCAGACAATTTGGGGCATAGTAATATTACTCATCGGCGCTTGGTTTTTCTGGATGGGATTTAAATAGATCTTCTTGTTCCCTATCGCGATGCCTGCAATTTCTGCGATTTTCGGCGTCGAAGTTGACTTCTTCACATACGGCTAGCGGTACAAAACTCTCTTAAAAAGATTATTTATTCCGAGATTGGTTGGAAATAAAACTGATATAATTTCTGTAATGAAAAATGCCCTGATTTTGCACGGGACAAATTCTAATTCTTCGGCCAACTGGTTTCCCTGGCTCAAAAAAGAATTAGAAAAGTTAAGGTACAAAGTATGGGTACCAAATCTGCCTTTTTCTGAAAAACCAAATATCCAAAGATATAATAATTTTATTTTTTCAAATAAAGACTGGGAATTCGATAATGATTCTGTAATAATTGGTCATTCTTCGGGGGCCGTTGAAATTCTCGGTTTATTAGAAGCTCTTCCAAATACCACAACAGTTGATAAATGCATATTAGTTGGCTCTTTTATGAATAATCTTGGATGGGACTCCTTGAAGGAATTATTTCTTAAGCCATTTGATTTTAAACAAATAAAAAAACATGCAAAAGAATTTGTTTTTATTCATTCAGATAATGATCCCTATTGCCCTTTGGAACACGCGAAATATCTATCTAAGCAGTTAGGAGGAAAATTGATCGTAAAAAAAGGTCAGGGACATTTTAGCGGGAAAAACGTAAGGATACAAGCGATATTAGACGAACTTTGTAAAATAAAGTAGAAAGGTTTATACTTATTTTACAACGTATGACTAAAAACCCGTTTATTAATGCCGCTGTAGCATTACTATATATTACTGTTATTGCATCTGTGATGTTTTTTGGAACTAAAAATACCGGTCCTGTAAATTCGGTTATTGTCCCGATCGCCGTTGTTTCCCTTTTTACGCTTTCTGCTGCCGTGATGGGCTACCTTTTTTCTATCAACCATTCCAGCTTTATATTGAAGGCAAAAAGAAAATTGCCATCGATCTTTTTCTTAAAACTGTCGCTGTTTTTGCCGTAATTACAATTCTTATACTCGCCATACTTTTTTCAGGGGTTTTGCATTAGTCCTTCTCTTACTTATCCTTCACTCTTATTTGATTATATTGTAACTACGATTCTCGAGTAAAATAGTCCTATAGTTTGACAAATTGCCTCCTTTTTTATATAATTTATTTCTATGATGTTTATAGAAACAGGACGAAGACTTATTAAACACGCAGAAATAAATAGATCTCATGAATCTCCAATCGTGCCTCCCACAGTTGTTTATGGTGAACGTGTTCTAAGTGAATCTTGTCCTTATATTGTAGATGTAAATGCGGATAATTGTGCAAAATTATTGATTTCTTTAGGAATGTCTCCAAAAACAGTTTCTGAATATAAAATTGTTATAGAAAGAGAATACGCAGGTGAAAAAGAATTTATTGACGGCAATCCTATTATACGATATGGAGAACACTCTAAAAAAGATAAGTCTATCACCTTATATATAGATCCCGAATGGAACGATTTTGCTTCTTATTCTGATTACGCAAAATATATAGCAAGAGGAGGAATATATTATGGAGGTCCTACAGTTTTTGAGTCTTTATTAAAGACAAAAAGATTGCCAGACTATCTAACAAAGACGCCTTATGAAAGAGGGACAAAATTTGCAGAAAGGCTTTTAAATAAAGCCATGCACAGAGAAGTTCAATCTTTTTTGGGACACGAAACCAAACATGCCGCTGATGCTAACGACAATACTGTAAAAAAATTTATCCTCCTCCTAAGAGAGGTCGCTCATAGAGCCAAAAAAGACAACCGTGAAATTGCTCTTGCGGGTACATTAGGTATGGCCGTTGGCGCAGTCACGTTTTGCATAACTTCCGATATAAATTGGGGAGTTTTAACTACAGAACTTATCCCGATTCCCACATATTTTATAGCAAGAAAAGTAAGAAATATCGTTAGCAAAGACAGTTCGGAGGCAAAAAAACACAATAAATATTTAGCTGATTTTGATGAAACAGAGGCAAGAAAGGTTGCAATTATATTAGCAAGATACTTTGAGCTAGGTGCTCTTTTAACAATCAGAATAAAATAGTACAATCTATTCCCTGGTGCTTTTTTAGCCCTTGACATATCACTATCCTGGTGTTAGTATCCTTTAACTTATATGATAAGTCCAAATTTAGAACAACTTCGGCCTGCGCCATCTGCATATCAACGCATGCACGAACTATCGCAAAAATATAAGGTATGTGCTCAACTTGAAAGCGGAAGACACAGGGACGCAAAACTTAAAGATGGCGCGAGCATTGACTTTATAGAAGGATTTGAATTAGGCCATGACTATTTAGGACCAGCCAAAGGTACTATAAAAGTATGCGTAGAAGGTAACAGTAGCTCTTGGTCTTGGTACAACCGAAGAGAAATAACTTTTGCTTTAACTGATCATGGCTTGGAAGGAATATCTTTTCCATATAATCTTACTTTAAAAATCGGTGAAGCAGAAGTTGCGGATGTCACGCTTGGAAAAGGCAAATATGAATTGGATTCGTCTTTTATGCAAGCAGTTCCAGAAAAACTTGAAGCAGGAAATACTTTAGCAGATTGGGTAGAGCAAATGATAAAAGAAGGTGTATATATAAATCCCCCTATTGGATTTACTCCTGAATTAAATAAATAATATTTTCGAGTCCAAATAGTGTATAATCATATCTATGGCAAAAAGACCTACAGGAGTTGGGAAGAAAAAGAAATCCCGCTCACATAAAACTAAGAAAAGGCTTGAGATAAAGCGTCAAATGCTAGCAAAAAAAGCTAGTAAACGACATAAATAAAATTCTCTTTTCTTGTTTCTGAATACGTCAACTAAAAAAACTTCATTTTTAATCAACCACGTTAATTTTTCGATCTTTTTACTATAGTGGCAAGCCTGCCGAATCACTCAACCTTCTTTCTGTGTTATATTTAATTTATGACAAATAAAATTGTTGATATATACAACCATACTTTAGGACATAAAGGTTTTGATTATGATCAAATTGACGACAATGTTTTTATAGGTACGAATATGTGTTGTCAATTAGGTTTTAATAAGGAATTGTTGGTAAAAAATGTAAGAGCAGATATTAGTCTGGAAGAAGATAGGATTGATGCACCCAGAGGCGTTGATTATTTTTTATGGTTACCAACTAAAGACCGTGAAGCTCCAACACCCGATAAATTGACTCTCGGCGTACAGACTTTGGAATTTTTAATAAGTAGAAAAATAAAAGTTTATATTCATTGCAGAAACGGGCACGGCAGAGCACCAACTCTATTTCTGGCATATCTTATTAAAAAAGGGGCGGAGGTCGAAGAAGCAATAGAATATTTAAAATCTAAAAGGCCAGTAATTCACTTCAGTCCGATACAACTTAAGGCTTTAAAAATATTTAAAAATTCTTTGAAAGCCTAAAATTGAAACAAAACATCTGTTTTCCACTAGGCAGAACAAGATATTTTAACCTCAAAAAGTGACGCCTATTTGTAAGCCAAAACACAGAACTATCACAATAATTTAAGTTAACATAATACATGCACAATGAAAAAAGCAATTGTATTAACAGCGGATAAGTTTGAAGACATGGAAGTCTATGTCCCAATTTTTAGGCTTTTAGAAGAAGGTTGGCAGGTTGATGTAGCCGCACCAAAAAAAATAGAAATTAGTGGTGAAAATGGATACTCATTAATGCCCGATAAAACTATCGATCAGGTAAATCCGGATTATTACGACCTTTTAATTATTCCCGGAGGATCTCCAGACGGTGCGCCGGCAACTGTTCGCAAAATTAAAAAGGCACAGGAAATTACCAATTCTTTTTTTGAAAAAAATAAACCGGTTGCTTCAATTTGTCATGGTCCATGGACGCTTGTCGAAGCAGACGTTGTTAAAGGAAGGCGTTTAACTTCCTATTGGCATGATGGAGTTCCGGAAGATATTAAAAAAGCAGGTGGAATTTGGGAAGATAAAGACGTTGTCGTTGACGGAAATTTAGTAACCTCAAGGCATCCGATGGATCTACCCTTCTTTATGCGTGAAGTAATGAAGATGACTGGAAAATAGATTTCAAAGTGATTTTTAACCTCTTGACAAAATTTAAACCAACAATTATTATATTCAGTATATTCTGATTTTTCAGAATAATCAGATATCAATAACTAGATAAATATGACCAGACAAACTAAAAACGACTTCGATTATTGCAAAGTAGAGGCTCTTATTAGTGTTGACGAACGAGGCCAGATGGTATTACCAAAAACAGTAAGAGATAAAGCCGAGATAAAAGCTGGGGATAAATTAGCAGTTATCAGTTTTCAAAATAGAGGAAAAAATTGCTGCCTGGCCTTAATGAAAGCAAAAGACTTAGAAGAAACAGTAAAAAACATTCTTGGTCCCCTCATGGAGAAAGTAACTAAAAAATGAAAAACAGAGACATAAAGAAAATTGTGAGAGATAACTATGGAAAAGTCGCTAAACAGAATAGCTCATGTTGCGGAGGATGTAGCCCGACGCAGGATATCAGCCAAAAGATTGGCTACACAAAGGAAGAACTTACAGCGGTTCCCAAAGGAGCTAATTTAGGTCTTGGCTGCGGCAATCCCGTCGCTCTTGCATCACTTAAAGAAGGAGAAACTGTCCTTGATTTAGGTTCTGGAGCAGGTTTTGATTGCTTTCTGGCCGCTAATAAAGTTGGCAAAAAGGGAAAAGTTATTGGCGTTGATATGACACCTGAGATGATTGAAAAGGCAAAACATAATGCTCAAATGGGAAACTATCAGAATGTTGAGTTTAAGCTTGGAGATATTGAACATTTACCTATCGATGATAATTTTATTGATATAATTATTTCAAATTGCGTCATTAACCTTTCACCTGATAAAAAGAACGTTTTTAGTGAAACGTTCAGGGTTTTAAAACCCGGAGGAAGACTAATGATCTCCGATATAGTTTTACTTAAAAGACTTCCTGACTCCATTAGAAGTTCTATAGAAGCATACGTTGGTTGTATTGCCGGTGCTGTTGAAAAAAAAGATTACCTGGCTTTCATAAAAGAAGCAGGATTTCATGACGTTAAAATAATTGCCCAAAACACCATACCCATTAACAGCATGGTAAATAACCCGGCCGTAAAGGCGATAATGAAGAATTTAAAAATGCCACAGGAGCAATTTCAAAAACTTGCTACTTCAATCGCAAGCGTAAGAGTCTTCGGTATCAAACCAGATTAATTTTCTTAATCTTTTTTCACTTACTCGGTTAATATTTTACTAATTAAGTTTTTCCGTAAACCAAGTTTTTATTTCATCCATGCTTTTAGTATTTTTAATCGACCAGCCCTGATCGGGCGGAGGGTCAAGAATAACAAATCCCCTAACTTTCCCCTGCCCTTCCTGAAAAATAATCCTATGAATCATTGCTTTTCCCTGATCGCTAAATTTAATTGTTCCTCCCCAAACACCTACTTCGGTCAGAAAAACTGTTTCTATGCCATCTCTTTTTGCCCAGGCCAAAGCCCCGTCAATAATTCCCCTAGCCGTTGACGGAAAATCGGCTAAGCTTTGATTCTCGTCTCCGCCGTGTGCCGTGAAGTCAATACCTAATATGTCATATCCTTTAAAAGTAATTTCATTTCCGGCGTTGTCACCCCTTCCAACTTTCCACAGGGTTTTACCTGTATAATTACTCTTTATTACAGGTAATATGTTTTGAGCCCACGCGGATACAACACCGTTTCCTAATTTCATATCCGGTTCGTTCATGGGAGAAAATATTTCAACGTGATATTTTTCTGCGAGTTTTGCCAGATCAGCGAGTAAAATATCGTATTTATCCAAAAACCCAGGGGTTGAGGCTGCTTCTCTGGGAATTGGTTTGGGCTCGCCTCCTCCCAAATCTAAACTCTCAGAAAAACCGAGCTCCGGGGAAATAAAAACCCGGATTTCCTCCGAATGATATTTATTAACTATCTGACTTAGCCTTTTTTCCATAAATTCCATCGGAAAATAATTAATCTCGCCCTTGGAATTTATTACTATTTTCGGAGCGATACCGATAATATTAACGTTCATTTCTTTTAACAACTCCGTGTTATTCATCGGCTGACAACCATCATTCATAAAAGAACACGGCATCCAAAAACCTTTGTAAGTAGAAACTTCACCTTTCGGAGCATCAACCGGGGGCAAAAGCTTGTTTGTTTTTTGAAACCATAGGTTATAGACACCAAAAAATCTTTCTGGGTTGAAAAGAAAAAAACCGAAGCCTACCCCAAAAATTACAAGAATAATCAAAAGCAAAATTTTATACTTTTTAAAAAAATTCACTTTGATATTAGTTAAACATTTTAAGGAAAACTTTGCAACTCGATTAGGAATTATATTCTTTGGTATAATTATACTCTCATGAAAATTTCTATTGTCGTTCATCCTAATTCTAAAAAAGCGCGGATCGAAAAAGATTTACTCGACACGCTCCACGTTTACGTAAACCAACCGCCACTCGAAGGCAAAGCAAATAAGGCGGCTATCGAATCATTGGCCAAGCATTTTAACGCGAAAAAAGGAAATATATTTCTTCTGTCTGGAATAAAATCGAAAAACAAAATTTTCGAGATTGGAAAGAATTAAATAATTAGCAGATTCTGTGACCCTTACCACGTAACGCTTAACTTTATTTTGTCATCTAAATCTATTAGTAAGAAAGTGTTTTTAAAAAGCAATAGGATTTTATTTTAAAAATTAGTTAAAAACATTAGCAGAATAAATAAGATGAATTATTACAGAAACTGCAATAATTCCCCATATTATATTTACTACAAATGGCTGGTAAGCTTTTTTATAGTGACACAATGTGCCCAAACCAATCGCTCCTGATAAATTTAAAATCTGATACCAGTAATCATGTGCTGTTAAAATTCCGTAACTTACCATAATATAAGCACCAAGTGTTGCCAAAGCACCATACCATCCGACAATATTAATTAATTCTTTTTTCTTCATATCTGACTTCCTATGGCTTTACTTAACAAACTCACTCCGAGAATCAAGAATAATACAAAAAGAATCGCAGAACTGTTATAAATAAACCAAGTCTTAGCATCTTTTAATTTTTTTTCTAGCCTTTTCCCAAAAAGAATAAACGCAAAAACAGGAACAATAATTGTTAAACTCGCGATAATAGAATAAATAACTATTGCTATTATTGTCTCTGTTAACGATGCTGAAGAGCGGCTAATAATTACTCCTGTTGAAATATCTAAAACAGTATTTTTAGAATTAATCGTGATCAATAAAAACGCAATTAAGAATGAATTTAAAGGCGAAATAGATTCTATCGCTTGCATCCATTTTGGAGTTTTCGGTGATTCCCCCGTTTTTGGACGACTTTTCCATTCTCTAATGGCGAGGTAAAGAAGAAAAACACCCAGGATTCCATCGACAATTACCGCTGTCGTGTTTTTACTCCCGCTACCTATCTGACTATATATCGTTGAAAAAATAGTCACATTTACAATAATCCCCAAAAACCAACCAAGCAGAAAAGAAATACTGTTTGCTTTTGCTTTACTACTTAAAAGAATAAGGATAAGCGCGGCTATTGGCATCGGACTAAGCGCAACAGCAACCGCATTGGGAAATAAAAGTGCGATAAAATGCTCCATGTCTATATTTATTAAGAAGTATTTTAAGACGTAAGTCAATCACAAGCTGAGAATGTTATGGTTTATTACAATACTCCTTGTTTTTTATTTTTCCGTTTTGTAGAATTATTATATGTGTACCAATCTTCGCATAAAATCAAAAAGCAATGATGTTGTAATCGGCAGAACAATGGATCTATATTTTGATTTAAAATCCCAACTTACTTTTTTCCCACAAAGTACGTCTTTTACAAGCAGAGCTCCTGAAGGAAAAAATGGTTTGACCTGGCAGGGAAAATATGCCTTTTTAGGACTTAACTCATTGGGCGCAGACAATGTTTCTGATGGAATAAATGAATGCGGATTATACTTTGGCGCACTTTATCTTCCCGGTTTTACAAAATGTCAAAAACCTTCTCCCGAACAATATAACGAAACTATCGGAAATATTGATGTTGGAATATATTTATTGAGTAGCGCTCAAACGGTTTCGGAGGCAAAAGAGATTATCCAAAAGGTATTTGTCTGGGAGGAAGTCGTACCGCAGATGAACATGTCTTTGCCACTCCATTTCAGTATTCAAGATAAAAATGGCAATGCAGCCGTTTTTGAATACATCGACGGTAATTTGAAAATCTATGATAATCCACTCGGCGTTCTCACAAACGCCCCTCCGTTTGACTGGCATCTTATAAATTTGAGAAATTATATTAAACTCTCCCCAAATGACGCGTCTAGTAAGATTCTCGATGGTATTAATTTTTCGCAACTCGGTGAGGGTACGGGAATGCTCGGCTTGCCGGGTGATTTTACACCTACTTCGCGCTTCATCAGAGCAATTGTTCTTACTCAATCTGTGTTTCCGCAGCCCGAAGACGTATCTTCAACGATCATCACTATACTTCATGTTATCAACGACTTTGATCTCGTATCGGGAGTCGAAAGAAACACAGAGGGAGGAAAAATTATCTGCGATTACACCCAATGGACAACTATTTCGGATCTCGCTAATCTTCGATATTATGTCCGCATGCACGATAATCCCGGTTTTATACGCGTAGGCTTCGATGATTTTGATTTAAAAAAACCGGGAATAATAAAGATGGACCCTAATCGAACAGATTGGTTTGCTGATATAAAACCTCGTTAACTACAAACAGACTTATATCAATTTTACTAACAACGGATAAATTATTTTCGGAGATAGAAAGACATCGTCGTGAGGATCGCTCCGCTTACTATCCAAAGTATACCGATAACAACCGGAAGCGCTATTATCGAACTTAACGGATTGAAGAGTAAAAGTAGACAGATTATCCAAAGCACGGCTCCCAATAATACCTCGCCAAAACTTCCGCCTCTAAATCCACTGACGAGGGAGATCGTTCCCTGAATAATGCCGACAAACGCGATCAAAACAACCAAGAATTCTAGTATTATAAAGCTTGAAAAGATCGGATAGCGGAGAACTATAATACCGGAAACGATTCCTAAAATTCCTCCAAGCATTACCCAACCCCAATTTCTTTCTTTACCAATTAGAACCCGGATAATCATAATGATTCCTCTAATCAACCAGTAAACACCGAGAAGCTGGACTAGAAGAAAAACTGTGATGTCGGTAGAAAAAAGGAGGAGGAGTCCTAAAATTAATTGAAAAACGCCTTCGAGTAAAAAAATCCACCAGTCAGAAGATTTTTTGGACAGGTTTTTTGCCATATATAATAATAAAACATTAATAGAATTACTTTGTCAAGTACCTTTTTATAAACCGGTTGTTTGGTAGAAATTTTGAAGCTAAGGCGATAATTAAACCGGAAATACTAATTTCGATCGACAGTTTTTTAAGAGAATCTGTCAATATCTGATATAACGCCCCTGCAGCTTTAGCGTCGATCTCTCCTGTCATTTTCACAAAATAACTTTCTCCGATTTGAATTATAAAAAATAGAATCGCTGAAAAAACTAATATCCCGATACCAACCCAAAACAGAAACTGTAGACGTTTCAGAGAAGAAAAAATTGCGCCGATGATTAATAAAACCCCTATTACAGGCAAAGCGATCCCGAGAACAGAAATAAAATTAAGAATGCTTTTAAAATAGGCTAATTTCCCCGATTTAAAAAGAGTCACTTGCGGTTCGATCGAAATATTGTTAAAAATTGTGACCCCTTTATTATTAAGGGTTTTTTGAAGCCTGCTAACAGCATCTGAGAAATCCAAAACTACTTCTCCTTGATTATTAACGTTCAAATCCCCCCGGCCGGTTAGAATATTAATAATTTTAGGGTGAACAGTCTTTAACACTTTCGTCCAAACATTATTAAAAGCGTTTGACGTCAAAATAACCCTGCTTTCCTCTGCGACAAAGCCTTTAAGTTCCAACGTTAATACCGGGGCTAAAAATTTAGCCTTATCGGGAAGAGCTTCTCTGATTTTTCCTTCAGCGTCGATATTCTGAAAAAAATTTTTACTTAAATTATTAGACAAAGATCCTATAATGTAGACATTTTTACTGATCGGGCTTAAAGTTTTGACAAATTGATCGGTATTTAAAATCGTAAATCTTAACCAGAAAAAAATTACCGATACCGGAACCATCAATAAAGCGATAACGAGCAAAACCCAAGCCAACGCGGATCTTAAAAACCAAATATCAACTTTTAAATAATGACGACTAAACACAATCTATATTTTAGTGTAATAAATTACAAGAAAAAAACAAGTCCCCGTTCTAAAAAGATTATTGCCAAAAGAATAAACATTACTGCGATTATATATTTACAATATTTAAACAGAAAGCGATTTATTCTTGCTAAGATTCTGGTCGCAACAACAGGAAAAATAATATATAAAACTATCGGAAAAGATATGGGAAGAGTAAAAAATAATAAATTCAGACAAAGAAAAAAAGTTTTTACTGTTAAAGATAATCCTGCTATACCAACTTCTTTGGCTGCGGTAAGATTTAAAAAAAGCGCGTCAAAATTTGTCGCGTTTACGATTATTCCGATACCAAACCATTTTAATATTTTTCTGCCTTGTTGATAATCTTGAATATGAACTTTTCTTTCTTTTGAAAGAAGAGATTTTATCGCGAAAAAAATAAAGAATACACCGATTATTAAATCTGCTATTGAAGAGATATTGCTCTGCTTTCCTCCTGCCAAAGTTTTTTGACCGAGATTAAAACCGATCGATGTAATTATAATACCGACGATCAAAGATCCGATAAAAAATGCCGTGAGTTTTGCTTTTCTATGGGATTCGTCGGAAAGAAGGACAATCGTTATGGCAAAAATTAAAGGACTGAGGGTAGATGCGATATCGAGAGGAAGAATTGAACTTAAGGTTTCAAACATAGTGATAATTAAAAATATTATATCAAACGCTTTACTTATTAATTTTCCAGATGTTCTTGACTTTTTCCTATACTAGTTTAGTATAAATATATGGGCCAGGTAATTCAAAATCAAAACAATCAAAGTACTCCAAGTTTACCTCCTCAAGGCATCGAAAATCCACCCTCTCAAGAAAAAATTGCATTTCTAAAATCAAAATTGTTTATATATATCGCCGCAGGAATCGGAGCACTGATCGTTTTATTTATTTTGCTTTTTTTCCTGACCGGTAAATCCCGCGCCGCGACGATCGCGGGAGTCATTAACTACACTGCATTAAAACCCGACCCGGGAGACAGAGGGCAGGTACAAATAAAATACCGCAAATATAAAAGTACGGGAGATTATATTATTGTATACGCGTCTGGTTTGGCGGAAAAATCTCCATGGGCGTGGAATGACGCTGTTTCTGGACAGCCGTATGAGATGATCGCAAGTTTACAAGTCGACGGAAAATTGGTTACAACATCAGAACCGCTTATCGTTACCGCGCCTGCCGCGAATCAAGAGCTAAATCTACACGTGACCTGGCACGATTTACCTGAATCTGTCGTTATAGAACAAACAACTTATATTAAGGGCACTGTTACGATAAACGGATATATCCCTCCACAAAACACGCTTTTTATTCAGGCAAGATTACCGACCGATCAGGATTTTCAAACAGTCGTAACGACAACAAATGCCGGCCAAAAAAACGGATGGAAATGGGACAAAACAGTACCGTTAAAAGATTATATGATCAAAGCGGTTTTGATGCAGGGAGTAATCACACTCGCGACAAGTGAGACTGTGACTGCGGCCGGAGGAGATAGTAAAATCGATTTTATCCTCAATTCTACAGCCGTTCCGCCCGCTAATCCTCCTGTATCTCCCTCTCCTAATAATCCTACTCCTGTTCCCCAACAAACAACAGGAAACATTACTGGAACAGTATTTATTAACGGACCGGAACAGGAAAATACGAGCTTGCTTATGTTATGGAGGTTGCCCGGAAACCAAAATTATAATGTTATTACCCGTATTAATAACCCTTCACACAATGGCCAACCATGGAGCTGGAATAATTTAACAGTCGGAAAACAGTACGAAATAACAGGAGTTTTGCAAGTTAATCAACAAAATACTGCATCGACACAATCCCAAATTATTACAGTCCCCGCCCAAAATATTAATTTTACTCTTAATACCGGCGTATTTATTCCCACTCCGAGCGGAAATGTTATTGTAAACGCATGTAATAGTCTTGGAAACAACCAATATAACGCGGTTATTTCGTTTCCCAGACAATCAACGGCGGGTAATTATTGGATTCAGGTCGGAAGAAGCGCGGCGACTGCAGATATGTATAATAGTAAAATTCAGGCGAACAACCCCCAAATAACGGTGCAAATCGATGGCAACAGATCGTATTACGCGCAATACGCGTATTCACTCTGCATGAATTGCAGTGATGATTCTAATTTTTCAAATTTTTCTCAGTCAACACCTTTTTCCTGTGGAGGCGGACCTGCGTACACAGGATATGTATGCAACACATCATCTTATACGTGTGAACTTACGACACAAAATAATCCTCCTTATCCTTTTAATAACACGGGGCTCACCCAATGTCAGCAGAATTGTCGTCCCGCGCCTACTTCAACTCCCCAACCAACGCCGACTGCCACGCCCTTACCGACAGCTGCTCCGACTCCGACACCAAAAATTGCTTACTGCAACCAGACTTGCGGCAGCAACGGATATGAATGTGATGGAAATTTAACTTGTGTATCCGGAGAAGGTTTAGGGTCTAGCGTGTGTCGTAACCCCGATTGTACATCAGAAAAAAGCTGTAATTGTTTGCCCCAATAATTTTTTTAAAAATTTTACCCCCAAGTATTTTATTGGCCTTATAGAAAAAATACCTTTATATTATACTGGAGTAAATTACACATTCAAAACTTAGAACAATAACCTTGTTCTCTAAAAGGTTTTTATTTGCTATTATCTGCTAGTGGAAGACTTTTCTGAAAAAGAAACAAAAGAAGAGAAAAAATTGTTTTCTACCGAACACGATAAATGGCGTCAGTTACCAGAGAATGATAATAATATTCTAGACGAAGTGAGAGATTGTCATGGTTTGGAAGAGTTTTCAAACGATGATTTAAACATTCTTTTTGATAAATTTTTTACCCCATATCCTACAAGAGAATATTCAGGGTTACCTAAAACAGGAGAGGACTTTGTAAGACTATTTCGGGGCGAAAGAGATAGAAAAGAGTTTGCAAAATTTAGTAAGATAGCTCCAGGGGCCGGAAGATGGTGGACTCCGTATCTTTATATTGCCGCTAACTGTTATGGCGTGAATGGAGGAATGACTTACTACGTTGATATTCCCGAATCTGTTGCTCAAGAATCTTCTGTAACGAGACTCGGAAGTGAGAACTTAGACAGACAATCAACACATCCAGAAGAATTTTATCTTCCTGAAAAATATTTAGATCAAAGGCAAATAATGTCTAAACAATTAATTGATGACTTATTAGAAAATGGGGAATATACAAAAAGCGGAAGAAAACCAGGAATCGAAGAATCTGAGAGCGTAGATGCAATAAGATCAGAAATAAGATCAAGATTATCAAACCTTGCTCTTAGTGAAATCTGTCGGTTTTGGGCGGCTAAAAAGTTTCCCGAAATACAACCTTCAAAAATTATTCAAGAGGTATCCGTTGCAGAAAATTTACTAGCAAAGATATGTGGTTGGCGTTAAAATATATCTAATATAAGAAAGCTATTATCCGTCGGGTTGCTGTTTTATCTCCCGCAATTTGGCCAAATTCCTAATCGACCTTGTGAAACCATAAAAGCGGCTGTTCTGATCGCCTCTTCTGGATTGTAACGGAGATTTACGTCGGGGTCTTTCCCTATAAGAGTTCTTGTCTGAATCCACAAGCTTTCTGAAAATTGAAAAAGCCCCGCGTAATATTTAGTACTCGCGTTTGGGTTGAGAGTCGATTCGCAATTCGCAATCCTCTTAAGCAATTCTTTATCGATACTGTATTCATTTGCGTATTTTGTAAAAAGCGTGTCGAGTTCTGGGGACGCGATAATAATTATTGTCGGAGTCGGAATTGAGGTCAGCTCTGGCGTTGGCGTTTGGGTTGGGGTTGAAGTCGGAATGGGTGTCGGAGAAGGCGTAGGAGAAGGCGTAAACGTCGGAGCTGTAGTCGGTGTCGGAACCTTAACATCTGCCAATTTATTCAAACCCGCCATTTTTGTTTGAGAAGATAAAGTGTACACAAAGATAACTAAGCCAAAAAATAAAAAAGTCAGGAAAAAAAATAATATCCTTATTTTCCGCATGCGCCTATACTAATCATTGTCCCTAAAAAAAGCAAATAAATTATAAATGATGATTTCTTTCTAAGAGTTTCTTGCAGAAAAAGGCCCGGCACTATTTATCCGTATCTTTTAAGAGATTAACAAATTTTAATCTTAATCTTTCTAACTCCTCACTGTCCACATTCTTTTTTTTCTGAAGCCTAAAATAAACCCTATAATTATTAAAATAAAATAAAAAATACCCAATAAGAATTAAGATAATAGGGATATGCCGACAACAACAAAACAATCAAAAATGAAAATAAAATATTTAATAAAACAGGCCTTTTTTTGAACAAACGTTTCTTCAAAAACTGATAAAAAACATAAATTAATGGTCCCAAAACAAAAACTATTGTTATCCACCGTGTTAAAAGTCCAAAACCAAAAAAAAGACCAAAAAGAATCGCATATTTTCTCTTTTGAAAACAATCGGATTTAATTAAAAATAAAATTGTCCAAATACAAAATACTGAAGTCGCTGTTTCCGAATAAGTAAAATGAGTGTAAAAAAGAGTCCAACCATAAAAGATAAAAATAAATGCAGCAAAGAATGAGGCTAATTTACTTAAATAGTTACTTGCGATAAAATATATTCCGAAAACACTTATCGCGTAAAGGACTCCATTTGTAAACAATCCCTAAAAATAAGAATTTGATAAGCCGAATATCATTAAAACAGGATTACTAAAACTTCTTAAGCCGTAACGCGTTATGCTCACAATAAATCCAACTGAAAGCAATGATAATAAAATAATATAAATATTTATGGTTTATTGCAGTATTTAATTATAAATAACATTTATAATATTGAAAAGCGATCGAAGAAGGAATAATCCAATAATATTTACTACTCTAGTGTTTTGAGGCCGAGACCCTTTCGTATTCCCGCATCGATAACGCGTTGACCGACGATAAGGTCTTGTTTTATCTGATCTGTTAATTGCAGTTTAAGTATTTGTTTAAATGTGAACCAAGTAAATACACCTTTTTTTGATGAAAATTTTTTTGTCTCTTCCACTTCTGCGTAAAAAACGACATTATTCTTACCTATATCTTTATAAAAATATGTATATATCGGATGAATAAAATCGGGTTTTATTTTTATTTTTAATAATTTATGAATAATACGTTGAAATGTTATCGCGGCGCTTTCTTCACAAGAACAGCTATCTCCGAACATTGACCATGCGGGCGATGAATTGACTACAGACTTTTTTTGTTGCAAGAGAATTTGCTGTGTAGGCGGGTGATAAAAAAATCCGCTTGCATAAAACTTTTTATGCATTGGTACTATTATAGCAGATTTTCTATTTTTTTGTTTCAGCTAGAAATAATCGGCTTTAGTTTTTATGATCACAAAATTAGAATCTACACGACCTATAGTTTGTAATTGATGAGCTTTTTTGTTATAATCTCTTACATGAAAAACTGTGAAAATTTAGGTATTGATCGACTTCCTGGCTTAGATTTAGGACTATCTAGAGCAACTCATATAATAATTGCCGACGGAAGACGAATTAAAGTACCAACCCGTAGAGGACCTACCTTGGGGACACCTACTGTTGATATGTATGTAATAAAACATCTTGGAGAAAAATATGGAGGTCTTCAGGCTTATGAAGCATGCCATCGAGCGAGGATATATAAAGGCGACTGTCCCAATGGACCCATTAGTTTAAACGTTCAAGAAAGAGATATTGTTGGCGCTTCACGCGCGGAAAAAATCAGAAAGAAAAAAAATCCTCAATCCTCTTCTTGATTTTTGTGGAGAATTGCTCTTTCCTGATCAATCATACTATTTAACGCAATAAGAATTAAAATATTAAAAATAAGTCC
The DNA here is from genome assembly GCA_023484045.1 of Patescibacteria group bacterium. GTDB lineage: Bacteria > Patescibacteriota > Microgenomatia > Levybacterales > UBA12049 > JAMCZG01. The sequence continues at coordinate 10,491 of JAMDAA010000015.1, read as the reverse complement.
CAAAAAAGCGCTCAATTGTTCCTGATAAAAAGAAAAAACCTGAACTAAAAAAATTGAGATATACACACTTTTTTTGAACATCTTATACGCCTCGAGTCGAGATCGGCGCATTTTTATAACGCCTATTATTATAAAAACACCCGCAACAGAACTCGCGAAAAGATCTAGGATTTCAATTGTACTGCCATATATTTCCTTAATCGTAATTCCTTGCAGGATAAAAACCTGAATCAAGGCTGAAAGAGACGATATAACCAATAAGATACTTAAAATAAACTTAACAATAAAAAATACATTTACCCCGATTTTGAATAATTTTTTTTGTACTAAGTTCAAATAAAAATCAGTCAGAAATTTTTTGATCCGAGTAATGATGTTCGGTTCTGATTCTGGAATCGTGTCTAATTTTTTATATAAATCTTTAAGCGTTATCGTAATCTGATTATTCTGGTCAGAATGCGACAAATAATGCATCGCGAGTCTTTTTTCTTCTTTATTTAAGTCTGTCATTATTGCTTCTTTTATATACTCCAGACTGTTTATGAGATACTCTTTTTTAGAAAAATCCCAATATTTTCTGAATGAATAAAAAGTGACATATAAAATAACAAAAATTAAATAAATTAAAGAGAATGTCGGTTGAAAAAAATAATTATTGTCGCTTGTTATAAATTTTCCGAGCTCGTCGATAAAAGCACCAAAGCCCAAACCTCCTAAAATTGCCGCTGTTCTCCTCGTCGGTCTTCCTAAAAAAATAAGAAGGATAATTATCGCAAAAAGCATAAACATCCCACCCCAAAGCATGTGCGCAATATGGAATCCTCCGCCGCCGAGCTTTGGATAATTGGTAAGTTGCAAAAATATTCTAATACCTAAAATTGCGATAATAGCCGAAACAAAAAAACTTTCGAATATGCTTTCGAAGTCGATCACACGAATAAAATATTGATTCGATAAAACGCGTCTTTTCCCCGATAGATAATTAACTAAATTCATTCTAAAAAAGCTAACCTAATCATAGAATAGTAAATACCTTTTGTAAACATAATTTAAATTTGGGGACATTTGTGCTAATGTAAATATAGTGATATTTTATGAAAAACAATAAAATCCTCATTTTGATCGGAATCTTTTTTATTCTAACCGGAGTATATTTTGTTTTTCAAAAATACATTACGGACAACCAAGAGCTTTCACTTAAAGTAAAATTTGTAAAAGAAAATACTAAGCTTTACAAGATTTCAGTAGGATATCCTCAATTTGAAACTCTACCAAAATCGTTTGATGAGGAAATAAAAACTTTTGTATCCAATAGTATAAACGAGTTCAAAAAAAACACCGATGAAAATCATAAATTATTGGAGAAGAATTCGACGCCCGAAGAAATTTCGAAATTTCCCGAACAAATGTATTCACTCTCTATTACTTGGTCACCGGAACAATTAAATAACCAATATATCAGTTTTATTACAAGAGTTAATGCTTTCGAAGGTGGTGCAAACGAACGGCAGGAAATAAAAACTTTTAATTATGACATTGTAAATAAAAAAGACGTCGTTATTTCGGATTTATTTAAAAACGACCCTAATTATGCTCAGCAAATATCGGAATTCGTGATTAATGATTTAACAGGACAATTCCGAAACCAGCCAAATTGCCCATATGATAATTGCGTCCCGAAAGACATGATCGATTCAGGCGCAGGAGCAAATGCAAATAATTTCAAAAATTTCACATTTAATGACAATGCTATAATCTTTTATTTTCCAAAATACCAGGTTGCGCCGGGGGCTTATGGCGAACAAAAAGTCATAATGTCAAGAAAATAAATATGGGGGGGGTGAAAAATTATGTCTATTTGGTTAAAAAGAAACCGATGGGATAAAGTATTTATCGCCGCAATCCTGTACACCGTGATCGCGATGCTCGCCCGCCAGGTGGAAGCGATTCTTACGATCGACTATTATAAAATGCCTGATTATTTTGGCGTATGGAGTAAAACGATGATGCCGAATGCAGGACCGCCGCCGGCGAGTTTTTTAGGAATATCTTTATTATTCACATTTATCGGCGGATTAGTACTCGCTATTTTTTATAACTATATAAAAGGATTACTCCCGGAAAAATTGCTAAAAAGGGCATTTTCGTATACGGAGATCGTCGTTGTTTTAATTCTTGTGCTGTCGTATTTTCCAATGTACATGCTTTTTAATCTGCCCTTTACGCTTTTAGTGATTTGGTTTATAACAACTTTCGTTGTAATCTTTTTGGGATCGATTGTTTTTGTTAAATTACTAAAATAATAAACAAGGAGTCTTAGTCGTATCGGTAATAAGTGTGTTTTAACTTATGATGAATAAAAAGAATAATAAGCCCCAAGGACAAAATACTATTGGCGCATAAAAAAAATGCGTTAAACGGAATTCTGTAAATACTTATTTTGGCGGTAATTAAAAAGACAATTTGAGTTATGTTTGCTATTAAAACGACCGGCATTTGATGCTTCCATGTTTGTGTTCTTATAAAAACAAACAGCACGGATAAGCCGAATATTATTCCGTATACTATATATAAATAAAAACGTAAAATATCGATTTTTGCTACGGGATTAAATTTTTCAAAAAAACAGATCAATAAAAGAAGAACTAACGCACTCGAATGTACGAGTACATGGCTTACCGGGCCGTGATAAAATTCATTCACCAATAAAAGTGTGTCAAAAGCCGGATGTTGCTTTAAACCATTAAGCGTAAATTGTTCTGTAATAACACTCGACGCATAAGCCCCGGCTCCGAATGCGACTACCAAACAAAGAATTAAAAAAGAACCGACGATAATTATTTCTTGTTGTGTAAAATCGGAAAAATTTCCGCGCATTTTTATCGCGATTAAAAGCCAAAGAAGAAGCGAAAGCGCACAAAGAACAAGAAGAAGCTGTAATAAAGTAATTTTAAAAATTCTGTCTCTGGTATAAAAAGATAATTGCTTATCTTTTTTCACCCATTCATTTGTTACTTTTACTCTGTGAAATAAATAAATCGGCGATACAATGATCCAGCCGATTATAAAAATCGTAAGTAGCGTAAAGTCACCCATCTTAATTCTTAAAAAGCATTATTCTATCATATTAAACCCGAAGTTTGAATTTAGTCAAGTAAATGTGATATTCTTATAATTCTATTACTAATAAAAAGAGCGAATCATTCAGAGTTACCGGAGAAAATCTTTTAAAAGAAGTTAAAAGGTTGATAAAAGAAGGAAACATTCGAAAAATTACGATTAAAGACAAAAAGGGTAAAACTATTGTCGAATTTCCCCTAACGATCGGTGTTGTCGGAACGGTTATCGCACCGGTTTTAGCAGCTATAGGCGCGATCGCGGCACTTGTCACCGAATGCACAATTTCTGTCGAAAGAGAAAAATAAGGTAATACTTCTCAAAATGGACTATTTGATAAAATCTTCTTGAGCGCTATAATCAACCCATGGACAATTACGATAAACATATATCTAGAATGCTTCATATCGGCAGAGAACTCGTTAAAAAAGAACCTCTTTTAATTAAAGAAACAGGAACCGTAAACGCAAAAGGTGACAGGTCTATTCAGATGGATTTAAAAATAGAAGAAGCACTTATAAATTACATAAAAGAAAATAATCTTCCAGTTAATATTTTTTCGGAAGAAATAGGAATAATCGAATTTCACCCAAATCCGATTGGTATAATTGCATTTGATCCATTAGATGGAAGCACAAATTACAAAATTGGAAAAAGTATATTTCCATACGGTTTACTAATCGCTCTTTATGAAGGACTGCGTCCCAAATTAAATGACGTAGTTTCGGCAGGAGCAATCGAATATACACAGGACTTAGCATGGATTTATTCAGATGGCAAGACAACCAATGTAAAAGGAAATCCTGTAAGTTTAAAAACAAACTGGGAGATCAAAAAATCTACCCCCGTTTATTTAGATCTTTACTACAAAGAGGGGTATAAAGCATATATGCCTCTCGCTCAGAAAATATTTATTAGAAATCAGGGTTCAACGATTGGCAATCTATCTTATGTTCTTTCTAATATCGCTGCTTGTATGGGAGGAGTATGTATGCGACCCGAGGAAATTGGAGCAGTTGTCGCCTTGATTAAGGGTGCAGGCGGAATCGCGGTAAATCATAAAGGGAAAGATTTGGGAGGCGAATCATTTTCTCCAGATAAAACATATCAAATATTAGGCGGGGCTAAAAATATAATTAAATTTGCGATAAATCAACTGAATAATAATTATCCGAGGTAATCCTTGAGTTTATTTCCTCGTGAAGGATGGCGGAGCTTTCGAAGAGCCTTTGCTTCGATTTGTCTTATTCTCTCCCTTGTTACTGCAAAAATCCGGCCGACTTCTTCTAATGTTTTTGGTCTTCCGTCTTTAAGACCGAATCTTTCCTCAAGGACCCTACGTTCTCTATCTGATAAAGTTCCTAAAACCTGATCTACTTGCTCTTTTAATAGCTCACGCGACGCAGTATCAAAAAGGGTTGGTGCAGTCGCATCGTGAATAAAATCACCAAGCCTTGAGTCTTCCTCATCACCGACGGGTGATTCAAGGCTTGCCGGTTCCTGTGAAATTTTGATGATCTCAAGCGCCTTGTCGGGTTCGATTCCCAAAGCTTTTGCGACCTCTTCGTGAGTCGGCTCGCGGCCCAATTCCTGCATTAATTTTCGGGAAGTTCTCAAAAATCGGTTAATGTTTTCGACCATGTGAACCGGGATTCGAATTGTTCTTGCCTGATCTGCGATCGCCCGCGTTATCGACTGCCTAATCCACCATGTTGCGTAAGTCGAAAATTTGTAACCTCTTCTCCAGTCATATTTTTCGACCGCTCTGATCAATCCTTGATTTCCTTCCTGAATTAAATCAAGAAGCGTTAGACCCCTTCCGACATATTTTTTTGCGATCGAAACAACCAGTCTTAGATTAGAACTTATTAATATTTTTTTCGCTTCTTTGTCGCCCTTCTCGACTCTTTTTGCCAAAGATATCTCCTGTTCAAAATTGAGTAGGGGAATGCGACCGATTTCTTTAAGGTACATCCTTACAGGATCCGAAACAGTTCCTTCAGTTAAAACAGTCAACGCATCTAATTCTTTTTCTAATAATTCGATCGGCTTATCTGCATCCTGCTCTCCTGCGACACTTTCAAAAACATCGAGATCGGCTTTTAAGAATTTATCGTAAAGCTCGTCGAGCTCTTTTATGTGTTCCTCTGGTTTTGGAAATATCGAAAGGATTTCATCCTGAGTAATATATCCTCTTTTTTTTGCAGATTTAACAATTTCTGAAATGATATTTGATTTTTGTTTCATTTTCAAAACGCCTCCATGTATATTTTACCACAATTAAGGCTAAATAATAACCTACTTAATTATCGAGACGAGATTCGAGAATTCGATCCTTAAAGCATTTAATTCTTCGCTATCTTTGTTCTCTTTTTCTATTTGCTTCATTTTTTCACTGACCGCTTTTATCCTGTCTTTTAAATAAATTTGTATTAATTCTTTTATAATATTATTAATTTCTAATTCATATTTTTCTTCGTTTATGAATTTCGATAGGGGAAAAAGAAAACATTCATCAAAAGACGGAACTAATTCGATCGGTAATGCCCTTAAAAACTGTTTGCTGTCAAAAATATTGTGCGACGCAAAATACGTTTTTAGAAAATCAATAATTTTTTTATACGCGCTAATTTTAAATTCAATTTCTGATAATTCGTTTTCAGTTTTTCCTAGAATATCTTTTACGTCTTTTGCCTGAAGGATAAGCGCCACTAAATACTCTTCCAGGACTTCTCTTCTATCCCTTTTTTGTTTTTCTTCTTTTCGAAAAGTCGATTTTTGCGTCTGTTTTCCGATTTTTTCGGCTTGCCGAACGACCGATTCAAAAGACGTATCGAGCTCTGTGCTTAATTTTTTCAAATAATGCTCTTTTACAACTTCGTTCTCTATATGAGAAATAAAGGGCAATACATCATCTGATATTTTTTTCTTTCCCTCAGCGCTTTTTTTGTCAAAATTTTTTATCGACTCGTTTATTAAAAAATCGTAAATCGCAATATCATTTTTCATCGCATTTTTAAATTCGACCGGATTTTCTTTGATCGACTCATCAGGATCTTTACCGTTTGGAATTTGTATAACGGTAACCGTTAGTCCTTTTTTTTCTAAGACCGGCAAACTTCTTTTTACCGCGTCGATCCCGGCTTTATCCTGATCAAAACAAAGACTTACTTTCTGAGCAAATCTTGAAATAAGTTGTACTTGATTTTCTGTCAGGGCCGTACCCTTCACCGCGATCGTGTTTTTAATTCCTTCCTGAACCGAGGAAATAACGTCGAACTCGCCCTCCATAATAATTACCCGTTCTTGTTTTTTTATTTCGTCTTTTGCGACATTTAAACCAAAAAAAACATCACCCTTGTGGTAAACAAGGGTTTCTCTCGTGTTAATATACTTAGAGCTAATTTGAACCGATGGATCTTCTAAAATCCGTCCGGAAAACCCAATAACATTGTCACGGTGATCGAATAAAGGAAACATAATTCTTCCTGCAAAAAAATCAAAAATTCCGCCTTGTCTAAAAGATATAAGACCCGCCTCGTTTAAATCTTCTCTATTATATTTTTTCTTATCGATCAAAAATTTTACGAGCGCGTTTCCGATCCTCGGCGCAAATCCCAAAGAAAAACTGTCGATTATTTTTTCATTAATTTTCCTTTTCTCGATTAAATAGCTGAGTGCAATTTTACCGACATTGTGTTTTGTTAAAAGATAATGGTAAAACTCAAGCGCCAAACGATTAAGTCTGTAAATTTTTTCTTTTTTTGTCGTGAGTCCGGCTTCAAAATGGGTCGACTGAATCTCGATTCCAACTCTTTTGGCAAGAATTCTTAAAGCCTCCGGAAATTCGAGCGTTTCATATTCCATTAAAAAAGTGAAACAATCTCCGCCTTTACCGCAACCAAAGCAATGCCAAATCTGTCTTTCGGGTGAAACGACAAACGACGGAGTTTTTTCTCCGTGAAAAGGACAATTAGCTTTAAAATTCCGACCAGCTTTTTTAAGCGGAATATATTCCGAAATTAAAGAAACAATATCTATTTTTTCCCTGACTTGACTAACCTGATCCATAAGTCATTCGTATTTTACCACTAATAAGCTTGACTTTCCTTAAAAATTGGATTTTTAAAGAAAATTAAAATTTTTGATTTTTCGACTATATTTTTGTTATTTTTTAACGTTTGAGAAATAAAGTTTATAATATTTTTAAAAAAATATTTCTGAGAAGAATACTCTCCCCTATTAATATATATACTATAGGTTATGATGGTCAGGCTTTTATGCGGGCGTTTAAGAGCGCTGTCTTACATTCACAATTTCGTGCAGGTGGTAAATTTTCAATAATTTCAAAAATCAGACTCCTCGACTTTTCTATATTTTCGTTAAAAATCTGTAAGACATCTTTTAATTCGACCGGTTTTACTTTGCCTTTTGCCACCAAGCCCGCATCCCAATCTGTAACAAGCGCGATTCCCAAAAAACACATCTCTTGTTCTTTGGCTAAAAATCACTTCCGGATATTGCGTCATGTTTATGATATCGTATCCGAGATTTGAATAATACGAACTTTCTGCAGAAGTTGAAAATCTCGGCCCGTTGATAACAACCGTAGTCCCCTTTTTATGTACATTTATCTTTAGTTTCCGACCCGATTTTAACGCAATTTTTTGCAAGTCGTTGCAATAAGGATTGGCGGATGAAATATGAACCGTTTCCGGCCCGTGGTAAAAAGTGTCGTCACGGTTGAGTGTCCGATCGATAAATTGATCTAAAATAACAAAATCGCCAGGCTTGATTTTAGAATTTAATGATCCGGCGGCGCACGGTGAAATAATTCTTTCGACCCCTAATTCTTTAAACGCATAAATATTTGCCTTATACGGAATTTTGTGCGGAGGAAATTCGTGATTCTTTCCGTGCCGCGGTAAAAAAGCGACTTTTCTTCCATAGATTTCTGCGATTGTTATCTCGGAAGACGGTTTTCCATAAGGCGTGTTTAAATTTAAAGTTTTCGATTTTTTGAACAAGGAATAAAATCCCGATCCCCCAAAAACTCCGATTTCGGCCCTTGCCGCGTTTGACGCGGTTTCCGCCGATTTTGAACTGATTACCACTTTTTTCATTCTGCTTTAAATATTGGTAAATGGCCGAGTGCAATAATATCTTTCCATTTTTCCTTATCCCCTTCTGTAAATACAGCCGCTTCCGCGATAATTTTTCCGCCCGATTTTTTTACTAATCCCCGAAGCCCCGTTAAAGTATTACCGGTTGAGATAACATCATCGATTAAAACAACTTTTTTATTTTTTATTAAATTCCTGTCCTTACCATCCAACCATAAATTCTGGGGTTTTCCGGTTGTAATCGAAATTACTTCTTCCTGAAGCGAATTTAACATGTAAGGCTTTTTATGTTTTCTGACAACAACGTAGGGAATCTTCATAATTCTTGCGAGTTCGTAGGCCAAACACATACTTTTTACTTCCGGCGTAACAATGGCATCGATCTTTTTTGGTAATTTTTTAGCCAGAGCTTTTGCGATTTTTGTAATTAAAGTTGTTTCACCTAAAATATTAAACAACGCGATTTTAGTATTCGGCGCGACTTCAAAAAGCGGCAGATTGCAAACAGTACCACAAATTTCAACTTTGTAATATGGCTTTCCCCGCCTGGTAATAATTTTATTGTTTTTATTCATTTGTATAAATCACCAAATTTTTCAACGTTATTGTAACATTTAGTATTGCTTTTTCCCATCCCTGCTATTACAATACTTGGGTTCTTATGACAACGTTAGTTGTTGGTTCTCAATGGGGAGACGAAGGAAAAGGTAAAATTGTCGATTATCTTTCCTGTAAATCTGATTTTGTTATCCGTTTTCATGGAGGAAATAATGCAGGTCATACTGTAATCAACAAATACGGGAAATTTCCGATGCATCTTATTCCATGCGGCATCTTTAATCCCAAAATAAAGGCAATTATCGCAAACGGAGTAATACTCGATCTTGAAGTTCTAAAATCCGAAATCGAGGCGCTTGAAAAAGCAGGAATTACTCTAAAAAACAGGCTTTATATTTCTCCTCGTTGTCATCTTATAATGCCGTATCACAAAATTCTCGACAGACTATACGAGGAGGCAAAAGGAAAGGCGAAAACGGGTACGACCGGAAGAGGAATAGGACCTACATACTCGGATAAAGTAAGCTACAATGGGATAAGAATTACAGATTTACTCGACTCAAAAGTCTTTCGCGAAAAACTTAGAATCCAGCTTTCGATAAAAAACAGAATTATTTCTGCTTTGGGAGAAAAACCATTAAGCGAAAAACTGATTTTTGAAAAGTTTTTGATTTACAGGAAAAAAATAAATCCTTTTATTAAAGAGCCTTATCCTATTATCGAAAATGCCCTCAAAGATAGAAAAAACATTCTACTCGAAGGGGCACACGGAGTTTTTTTAGACAACGACTGGGGAACATATCCGTTTGTTACCGCATCGACAGTTTTAACCGGCGGTGTAACAGCGGGTGCTGGAATTCCGGCAAAAAGCATAGATTCAATAGTTGGAGTTGTAAAGACCTATACTACTCGCGTTGGGGCGGGGCCATTTCCAACAGAACTTCTTGACAAAGACGGAGAAAAATTGCGCGAACGAGGCGTAGAATTTGGAACGACAACAGGCCGACCCCGAAGGTGCGGATGGTTTGACGCCGAACTTATCAGATTTGCGTCTCGGATAAACGGATACACTGGAATCGCAGTCACAAAGCTCGATGTGTTAGATGGGTTTAAAAAAATTAAAATTTGCACGTCTTATTCTCTAAGCGGTAAAAAAGTTAGATATTTTGACGGGGACGCTAAATTTCTGGCAAATGTTGCACCTGTTTATAAAACACTTAGGGGATGGTCAAAACCAACGAAAGGAATTAAAAATTATTCAGATTTACCTAAAGAAGCGAAAGATTACTTAAAAGAGATCGAAAAACAAGTCAATACGAAAATACAATTTGTTTCAACAGGAAATAATAGAAATGAAATCATCAAACTCTAACAAAAATTTCGATTACCAAACATACCTCTCCCCCTTTACGTGGCGCTATGGATCACAAGAGATGAGAGAAATCTGGTCCGATATTAATAAAAGGAAACTTTGGCGAAAAAATTGGGTTGAACTGGCAAGAGCGCAGAACAAAATAGGACTTGTCACAAAAAAAGAACTTAATGATATAATTGCCCATCAAAACGACATCGATATTGAAAAAGCCCACAAGATAGAAAAAGAAATTTATCACGATGTTATGGCCGAAATCAAAACATTCGCAGCACAATGCAAAATAGGCGGCGGAAAAATTCACCTGGGAGCAACATCGAC